>CAXSGV010000300.1:0-6244 GCA_964236615.1 uncultured Polyangiaceae bacterium | reverse complement strand
CGTAGAGCGCGGCCTCGTACATCTTCTTGAGCGCTTGCTCCTCGTCCTCGTCGACGAGGCTGAAACGGAGGGCGCATTGCGGGCCGAGGCGGATGCGATCGCCGTCGTTGAGCTTCACGGGCGACTCGACGCGGACGTCGTTCACGTAGCTGCCGTTCGTCGATTTGTTGTCGGCGAACATGTAGTCGTTGCCGATGAGGACGATGCGGCCGTGCATTCCGGAGATGCTTGCCTCGTCGAAGCGGAGCGAGCAGTTTTCGCCGCGGCCCATCGTCACGATCTCGTTCGCCGGGATCGCGTAGACGCGGCCCGTCTGGGTGCCGGTCGACGTGGTCAGGACGGCGCGTGAGCGCGAACGCGCGGAGGGATGCGGCGCATCGACGACAAGCGTCTGCGAGCGTGGGCCGTCTCCGAACGGTCCGTCTTCGTCGCCTTCGTTCCCGGCCGGCATTTCAATAATTGTCGAGGATTTGAGGGTGGTTTGTAAAGGAGGAAGTCCGCGTCAGCCACGGCCGATGTCCTCGAGCACGCGCATCGCCGCATTGTGACCCGCGGCGCCGATGACGGACCCCGCCGGATGGCAACCCGCACTGCAGGAGTAGAGGCCCTGGATGGGCGTCGCGTAGGGGAGACGATCGGAGAAGCCCCACGAGTTGTCGACGTGGTGGATGTGCCCCCGCGTGATGCCGAAGTGCTGCTCGATCTTCTTCGGGTGGAGCGGAAACGTGTCGACCACCAGATCGCTGGTGCCAGGGGCGAAGCGGTCGCATATGGCGAGCAGCTTCTTCACGTAGCTCGCCTCCTCGGCCTCCCACGACGTGCCGGAAAGCTCGTAGGGCACCCACTGCACGAAGAGCGCGGAGTTGTGGTTGCCGTCGCTGTCCTGCAGTGAGGGGTCGATCGTCGTGTGGATGTACCACTCGATCGTCGGGAACTCGGCGAGCTTGCCCTGCTGCACGTCGCGAAAGCCGTCCTTGAGACCCTGGATGACGCCGGCCTCGTCGGGCAGAAGGTGAATCGTCGTGCCGTACTGCCCTTTGTCCTCGGGCAAGCAGGTGAACTTCGGGAGGCCGCGGAGAGCCATGTTCACCTTGAAGGTGGTGCCGTCCTTCGCGTAGCCGTCGAGGCGCGTGTTGTAGTCTGCAGGCAATTTGTCGCGGCCCACGAAGTCGCGCATGCGGAACGGATCGGCGTTCGACACGACGATGTTCGCGCGCACCTCGCTGCCGTCGGCGAGGACGACGCCTTTCGCCACGTTGCCTTCGCGGACGAGACCGGTGACACCGCGCCCCGTCTCGATCTTCGCGCCGTGCTCCTTGGCTTTCGCGGCAAGCCGTCCACTGACGGTGCCCATGCCGCCTTGAATCACCATCCACGTGCCGTCGGCGCCGGGGAGGCGACACATGTTGTGCACGAGGAAGTTCATGCCGGTGCCGGGCGTGTCCCAGCCGCCGTTGAGACCGGAAAATCCGTCGGTAACGGCGTACATCGCCTTGACGAGATCACTCTGGAACTCGAAGCGCGCGAGGTACTCGCTGACCGGCTTGCGGCACAAGTCGACGAAGATCTGCTGCAACGCCGGGCGAACGTACTTGGCGGCCGTCTGCTCGATCGTGAGCGGCTCCTCGAGCCAAGTCGGCGCGACGTCGTCGCGGATCTGACCGATTTCGGTTTGCATCGCTTCGTTCGCGCGCCAGTCGGCGTCGGAGAAGAAGGACGTGAACTGCTCCTCCATCGACTTCTTGTCGGAGCCGAACAGCAGGTACTTCTTGCCCGTCGTCGGAAGGAAGTAGTGCGGGTCGCGACGGAGCACCGGCATCTCGACGCCGAGCTTCGCGATCAGCTCGGGCGGCATCAGGCCGAGGAGATACGCGCCCGTCGACGTGGCGAGGTTCGGTGCCTTCTTGAAAGGCTTCTCGGTGCGCGTCGCGCCGCCGATGACGTGCTTGTCCTCGAACACCCGGACCGAGAGCCCGGCGCGCGCGAGCAGCAACGCCGCCACGAGCCCGTTGTGCCCCGCCCCGACCACGATCGCATCACAGCGCTCCATCTCGGCGACTGTACGATGTTGCGTTCCGCCTGGGAAATCCGTAAGAAGACCGCCCATGCCCGTTGAACGCACGCTTTGCATCGTCAAGCCGGACGCCGTCGAGAAGAACAAGTCTGGCGCCATCCTCGCCCTCCTCGAGGAGAGCGGATTCAAGATCCTCGCGCTCAAGCGCACCCACCTCTCGAAGGAGATCGCCGAAGGCTTCTACGCCGTTCACAAGGCGCGGCCCTTCTTCGGTGAGCTCGTGACCTTCATGACGCGCTCGCCGGTCGTGATCGCCGTCCTCGAAAAGGACGACGCGGTCGCCTCCTACCGCAAGGTCATGGGCGCGACCGATCCCGCGAAGGCGGACGCGGGCACCATCCGCAAGCTGCACGGCGCCAACGTCGGCGAGAACGCAGTCCACGGGTCGGACAGCGCCGAGAATGCGAAGATCGAGATCGCCTACTACTTCCCGGCGTCGGAAGTCGCGCCCAGCGCTTGAGCGTTAGCGTGAGCGACAACGAGAGGCTGATCGGCGAGGCGTTTGCCGATCGCCGTCTCTTGTCGCAGCCGCAGTACGCCGCGGCGGTCGCGCAGACGATCGCCGCGCTCGATTGTGGCGAGCTTCGCGTCGCTTCGCCTCCGCCTGCTCCAGAAAAGGCGGGCGATCCGTCCGGCGAGTGGACGACGCACGCGTGGGTCAAGCAGGCCATCCTTCTCTACTTCGCCGTCCAGAAGATGGAGAAGCTCGAGGTCGGGCCGTTCGAGTTCCACGACAAGATCCCACTGAAGAAGAACCTCGACCTCGCGAAGGTGCGCGTCGTGCCGCCAGGCGTCGTGCGCTACGGCGCGTTCCTCGAGCCCGGCGTGATCGTGATGCCCGGCTACGTGAACATCGGCGCGCGCGTTGGTGAAGGCACGATGGTCGACACCTGGGCCACGGTCGGATCGTGCGCGCAGGTCGGCAAGGACTGTCACCTCGCGGGCGGCGTAGGCATCGGCGGCGTGCTCGAGCCGCCGAGCGCGCGCCCCGTCATCATCGAGGACGGCGTGTTCGTCGGATCGCGCGCCGTCATCGTCGAAGGCGTGCGCGTCGGTCGCGAAGCGGTGATCGGCGCGGGCGTCGTGCTCACGTCATCGACGACCATCATCGACGTGTCGGGTTCCACCGCGGTCGAGACGAAGGGGAGCATTCCCGAGCGGAGCGTCGTCATCCCGGGCGTCCGCATGAAGAAGTTTCCGGCAGGGGAGTTCGGGGTCCCTTGCGCGCTCATTCTGGGAACGCGAACCGCGAGCACGGACCGAAAGGTGAGCCTGAATGCAGCCCTCCGCGACTTCAACGTCCCCGTTTGACATCTTCGCGGCGGGGCTCGACGAGACGCTCCTCTGGCTTTGTTCCGTCCCTTCGCCGATCGGTGATGAAGCCGCGCTGTGCGACGCCGTTCAGGCGCGCCTCGGGAAGCTGAAGCTCGCCTCGCCGATCCGGCGTTACAACAACTCGATCGTCGTGCCGTTGACGCGCGCCACCGCAGGCGAGAAGCGCCCGCACATCGCGCTCGTCGGTCACCTCGACACGGTGCGCACCGAGAACGGCCCTGCGCGCCTCGAAGACGGCCGTTGCTATGGCGCGGGCGCCGCCGACATGAAGAGCGGTCTCGCCTGCATGATCATCCTCGGCGAGATCCTCATCAACTTCATTCAGGTCGATCTCACGCTCGTCTTCTACGCACGTGAAGAAGGGCCGTTCGCCGAGAACGAGCTCGGCCCCGTGCTCGAGAAAGATCCCGACCTCGGTTCCGTCGATCTCGCGGTGTGCCTCGAGCCGTCGGACAACCGCGTGCACCTCGGGTGCAACGGATCGCTGCACGCGACGATCACTTTCGAGGGCAAGACCGGTCACAGCGCGCGGCCCTGGGAGGCCGAGAACGCGATCACGAAGGCCGCGCCGTTCCTCTCCGAGCTCGCCGGGCTCGATCCCATCTTTCACGTCATCGATGGCCACACGTACAAGAGCGTGGTCACCGTCACGCAGGCGAACGACGGCGGCCGCGGGCGCAACGTGGTGCCCGATCGCTTCGTGCTCAACGTGAACCACCGCTTTCCGCCCGACACCACACCCGACAAGGCCAAGCGCTACATGTTCGATCTGGTCGCAGGCCGCGGCGAGATCGAGTTCACGGACACGAGCCCCGCCGCAATGCCGAACGCGAGCCATCCGCTCGTCGCGTCGCTGATCGCCGCCGGAGTCGCGGGCGTCGAGCCGAAGCAGGCGTGGACCGACGTCGCACGCTTTGCCGCGCGCGGAATCGCGGCGGTGAACTTCGGGCCCGGCGAGAACGCGCAGGCCCACCAGAAGAACGAGTCCACGTCGCTGGCGCTCGTGCACGAAGGGTTCAACATCCTCAAGCGCTGGCTCACGACGGTCGGCAACGACGCGAAGGATTCCGAAACCGGAGCTGCCGAAAAGCCGAGGAGCTGAGACCGGAGGAGTTTTCCATGGCACGCACCGTCTCTCAGTTCTCTTGCCAGGCTTGCGGGGCGACGTTCCCGAAGTGGATTGGACGCTGCACCACCTGCGGCGCATGGAACACGCTGGTCGAAGAGGTCGTCGACAAGAAGCCCGGCGGCGCGATGCGCAACGCGCTCACTCCGGCGTCGCGCGCGCTACCGGTCTCCGAGATCGACGTCGATCACGCCGCGCGCATCCCCACGGGGATCGGCGAGCTCGATCGCGTGCTCGGCGGCGGCGCGGTGCTAGGCGGCGTCACGCTCGTGGGCGGCGATCCCGGCGTCGGCAAGTCGACGCTGTTGATGCAAGCGCTCGCCGGACTCTCCGCGAAGGGCTGCCGCTCGCTCTACGTCACCGGCGAAGAGAGCGCAGGCCAGACCGCCGCGCGCGCACGCCGCCTCGGCGCGATGGCCGACAACATGCTCGTGCTCGCCGAGAACGACATCGAAGCGATCGAGCGGGCCATCGAGGAGACGAAGCCCACGGCCCTCGTGATCGACAGCGTGCAGACCGTGCGCGTCGCGTCCCTCGAGAGCGCCGCCGGCACGGTGTCGCAGCTCCGCGAGGTGGCGTCTCGCATGGTCGAGCGTGCCAAGCGCGATCGCATCGCGACCTTCCTCGTGGGTCACGTCACCAAGGACGGATCACTCGCTGGACCCAAGGTGCTCGAGCACCTCGTCGACACGGTGCTCGCGTTCGAGGGGGAGCGAGGCCAAGCGTTCCGCGCGCTACGCACGCAGAAGAACCGCTTCGGCAGCGCGACCGAGGTTGGCGTGTTCGAGATGACGGCCGAGGGCATGCGCGAGGTTCCGAACGCGAGCGCGTTCTTTCTCGCCGAGCGACCGCGTGGTGCCTCCGGCAGCGTGGTCGCGGCGACCAACGAAGGCACGCGATCGATGCTCGTCGAAGTGCAGGCGCTCGTCGGCGGTCTCGCTGCGGGCTCGGCGCGCAGGACCGCGAATGGTGTCGATGGCGCGCGCCTCGCGATGATCCTCGCGGTGCTCGAGCGCAAAGTGGGGCTCCAGCTCGCCGGCTGCGACGTGTTCGTGAACGTCGCGGGCGGCGTGCGCATCGACGAGCCCGCGCTCGATCTCGCGGTGGCGCTCGCGGTCGCGTCGAGTCTTCGCGATCGCCCCGTCGCCGCCGACGTCGTTGCGTTCGGCGAGATCGGTCTCGCCGGCGAGGTGCGCGGCGTCGCGCGGGCTCAGGCTCGCCTCGCCGAAGCGGCCGCCATGGGGTTCAAGCGCGCGATCGTTCCGTACAGCGTCGCCGCCGGCGCGGCGCCTTCGAAGAAGAGTGCGAGCACGAGCGACTCGACCATCGAGATCGTCGCGGTGCGCTCTGTCGAGGAAGCGCTCGAAGCCCTCTCCTGACGAAGACCCGCGCGAGCGTGGTAGAAAGACGCATGACTCGCGCTCGCTTCGTGCTGGTTGGTCTCGCTCTCGCACTCTTTGCCTGCGGCGGTGGAGGCGATGGCGGTGCCGGTGCCAAGGACGCTACGGGCGAGAAGCATCCACTCGTCGGCAGCCCCGCGCCGGACTTTTCGTTCGACTCCCTCAATGGCCAAGGCAAGGTCTCGATCAAGGGGATGGAAGGAAAGGTCGTCGTTGTCGACTTCTGGGCGACGTGGTGCGAGCCCTGCAAGAAGTCCTTCCCGAAGCTCCAGGAGCTCTACGTGAAGTACAAGGCGAGCGGCCTCGAGA
>CAXSGV010000299.1:0-8619 GCA_964236615.1 uncultured Polyangiaceae bacterium | reverse complement strand
ACGACGACGTGATGAACGAGCAGCGCAAGACGGTCTACAAGATCCGTCAGCAGCTCTTGCTCGGCAAGTACACGCCGGAGCGCCTCGGCGACGACGGCAAGCCCACGGGCAAGCTCCGTGACATCCAGCCGCTCGAGCGCATCACCGACGAGGTGAAGGACCAGATCAAAGACATGGTCCTCCATTACGGCATCCCGATGCCGAAGCCGGGCGGACCGCCGGTCGTGAAGCCCGAGACCATCGAGCAGGTCGAAGAGCTCTTCTCGATGGAGACGCTGCGCCAGGACATCTACCAGTACTGGGGCTACCGCTTCGACTACCAGGAGCGGCACGCCAAGAAGCCGAAGAAGATCTACGACCGCTTGCTCGCGGAGATCCCGCAGAGCCTCACCGAGCAGCGTGAGCGCCTGCTCGATCTCGTCGACGGCATCATCGGCGCGATGGTCGAAGAGAGCTGCCCGCACAACGTCCCGCCCGAAGACTGGAAGTGGGACGAGATCAAGGACGGCTTCAAAGAGCACTTCGGCAAGAAGCCGGTGGACTTCGATCACCTCTCCGACGCGCAGGATCTCGCCGAGACGCTGTACGCGCAGGCGGCCGAGCTCCTCGACGCCAAAGAGAAGGAGATGGGCACGGAGCTGTTCCTCCGCGTGTTCCGTCACTTCTACCTCGAAGAGATCGACCGCGCCTGGGTCGAGCACCTCACGAACATGGAGCACCTTCGCGACGGCATCGGACTCCGTGGCTACGGCCAGAAGGATCCGAAGCAGGAGTACAAGAAGGAGGGCTACGACATCTTCGTCACCATGATGGCTTCGACGAACTCGAACGTCGCCAACAAGCTGATGAAGGTCCAGGTCCGCAAGGAAAACGACATCGAGCGCATGGAGCAGCAGGACGCAGCTCGCCACGAGGCGCAGCTCGCCTCGATGCAGCTCCGTCACGGCGGCGAGATCGAAGGCGGCGGAGGCGAGCTCGAGATGGATCGCCTCTCAGCCGATCCCGGGGCGGGGCGCGGTCCTTCACCTTCACGACGCCCGCAGGCGGCGATCGTGCAGCCGCCGGCGCAGCGCGGTCCCAAGGTCGGTCGCAACGATCCTTGCCCGTGCGGTAGCGGTCAGAAGTTCAAGAAGTGCCACGGCGCTGCTCTCGAGGACGAGAACGCGCCGCCCGACGCCGAGGACGCAAACCCCTGATCGCGTTCTTCGGAACGGGGCTTCTCGGCTCGGGGTTCGTGCGTGCGCTGCGACGACGCGGCGAAGACGTTCACGTGTGGAACCGCACCATCGAGAAAGCGCGAGCCCTCGAAGAGGTCGGCGCACGCGTGTTCGACGACCCCGCCGAAGCCGCGCGTGGCGCGACACGTGTTCATCTCAGTCTCTCCGACGACGACGCGGTCGACGATGTCCTCGAGCGCGCCAGCCGTGCGCTCGGGCCGGGCGTCGTCATCGTCGATCACACGACGACCACGGCCAGCGGTGTGGCGCCCCGCATCGCGCATTGGGCCGAGCGCGGCATTGCCTTCGTGCACGCGCCTGTCTTCATGGGTCCGCAGAACGCGCTCGAGTCGACAGGGACGATGCTCGTCTCCGGCAACCGCGCTCACGTCGACGCCGTGCGCGATGCGCTCGCGGCGATGACGGGGAAGCTGGTCGATCTCGGCGAGCGTCCTGACGCGGCGGCCTCGTTCAAGCTGCTCGGCAACCTGTTCTTGATGTTCCTGACCTCGGGCTTTGCCGACATGCTCACGCTCGGAAAAGCGCTCGGGGTTCCGCCGAAGGAGGTCGCGACGCTCTTCGACTTCTTCAACCCGGGGACGTCACTGCCGGCGCGCCTCCAGCGCATGCTCGACGTCACCGCCGAGGGCACCCCCTCGTGGGAGCTCGCGATGGCGCGAAAAGACGTGCGCCTCATGATGGACGAAGCCACGCGCGCGCACGTTCCGCTCGCCGTCTTGCCTGCCATCGCGGCGCGCATGGACGAAGTGATCGCGGAGGGTCTCGGTCACGCCGACTGGGCCATCCTCGGAAAGGACGCCCTCGACCCGAAGTGAGCCCTCCGAATTTCTCGTCTCTTGGGGGACGGTGATAGAGTCCCCGCCATGAAGATCCGGCGCTCCCTTTCCGTCGTGGCCATGGCCTTCGTTGCATCCGTCGTTGCGTTGCCCGCGTGCGGCGGCGGCGAAGACGCGAAGAGCGCGAAGGTCACTGCGGGCGAGATGCCTGCAGGCGAAACCTGGACCGGCGTGTATTACCACCAGGTCTACGGCTACCTTCACATGCAGGAGCAAGACTCCAACGTCGTCGCCCGCTGGAAGCGGACCGATCAGAGCGCGTGGGGCGAGCTCAGTGGAACCAAGAGCGGCAACGTTCTCCACTTCACGTGGAAAGAGCACAAGTACGGGCTCCCCGGTCCCGCCGGCGAGTCGAAGGGCAAGGGCTACTTCCAGTACAAGCTCGGCAAAGAGGGCGGCATCGCCGAGCTCGACGGCCAGTACGGCCTCAACAACGACGAGACTGGGAGCGAGTGGCACTGCGTGAAGCAGCAGCGCATGGCTCCCGATCTGAAGTCGATCTCCGGCGACACCGGCAGCAGCTCGGGCCCCGCTCCGCTCGACTGAGTTCCAGGTAGTATCCAAGCCGTGCCTGTCTCGGCGGTGCTCGCGAAAGACCCTTCGGTCACAGGTCCGCTCGGTGGCCTAGCGCTGTCGTGTGTTCGCGCCGCGTCACCGATGATGGTCCTGCGCACGCTGCGCTGGTACCGCGATCTCGCGCGGCTCGGTCTTCACCTTCCGCTGTTCCTCGTGCACGACTTCGGGCTGCTCTACGCGGCGCCGAAGGAGCAGCTCGAGATCGGTCCGCGCCAAGGAACCGACGCGCTCGTCGCGCGTGTTCCGCGCCTCGGCGATCTCTGCAAAGTGTACCGCGAGGTCATCGGCGAGATCGCGCAGAGCGAAGCCAGCGCGCGGGCTCGCACGATGCGCCTCTCGGATGATCTCGTCACGGTCGTCCTTGCTCGCGTCCTCGGTTCGATCGCGCAGCGCGTGAGCACGAAGGCGCCTTACCCCGCGACGATCCCGTACGACCCCGAGATGGTGCGCGAGCTCGACGCGCAACTCCCTGGGCTGTTCGGTGCAGCGCCACGCGCGTTCGAAACCGCCGCGCTCGACGCGCTCGCACGCGCGCGGCTTCACGTGCTCACGCTCGCGGACGCGCTCGACCTCGACACGCTGCGCCTCCTCGGGATGCTCGGCCCGGAGTCGAGCGCGGCCGGCGCGCTGGCGCACGTCGATCTTCTCGCCGCCGTGTCGAGCCCTGCGGCCAACGACATCGTGAACTTCTCGCTCGAGCTTTTGCCGAGCATCCTCGAGACGCACCGCACGCAGGCGACCGGTACGCACGCGGTGCACGGCTACGCGGGCATCGGGTCGAAAGGCTCGCTCGACTCGCTCGTGCTCACCGAGCTCGCGTGGGACGAGACCGAGTTCGCTCGCCGCATGATCGAGAACGAGATTCTCTATTACACGCGAGAGCAAGCGCCCGACGAGGCGCGCCGCCTCCACTACATGCTCATCGACGCGTCGGCTTCGATGCGCGGCGAGCGGCAGGTGTTCGCGCGGGGCTTGGCGATCGCGCTCGGCAAAAAGCTGCAGCTCGCCGGCGAAGAAGTCTGGATGCGCTTCTTCGACTCGCGCCTTTACGATGTACAACGCGCCCGCCCCGGCCAGCTTCCGGCGGCGTACCTCCTCGGCTTCAAGGGGGAACGCGGTCGCAACCCCGCGCGCGTCTTCGCGCAGCTCGCCACCGAGATCGCGTTGCTGAGAGCGCGTGAGCAGCGCGATCCCGTCATCCACTTGATCACGCACGCCGCGCTCCACGTCCCCCGCCCGCTCGTGCAGGAGGTGCGTCGCCAGGCGCACCTCTTCGGCGTCTTCATTTTGCCGAGCGGCGGCGTTCTGGATCTCGAGTACCTCGATCTCCTCGAAGGCCACGCGGTCGTCGACCACGCGACGCTTTCGCAGAAAAGCGCGCGCGCCGCCGCGGCCACCAAGATCGTCGACGAAGCGGCCAAGCTCAGCGAGCGCGTGAGCGTCCCGCCGCCACCGTCACTCGGCCCGCGCAGCGTGCGCGACTCGATGCCGGAGTCTCTGCGGTCACCGAAGAGCGGCCACTAACTTCTCAAGGCCTTCTTCGGCCCTGTATTCGAAGCCCTTTCATCGTTGACGTTCGACGTACGTCAACGTCGACGACCTAGTGAAGCTCCCATATTCAGCGGTGTTTTTTTCCGCGCCCGCGCGTCTTGCCGACGTAGGTCGTGGGGTCGCGAAGCGGCGGCGCGGTGGCACCGAGAGCGGCTTGGACGCGGGCGACCTCGGGGCCGTAGCGCGCGCGGATGCGGGGTGAGCGCAGGTTCTTCGAGACGAGCTCGCGCAGATCGGGGTCTTTGACGATGGTCCAACCCGCGAGGACCTCGAAGATCGGCGCACCGAATTTCATCGCGAGTGTCTCGGGCACTTTGCCCACGGCCTCGATGAGCGTCTTGTGACCGGGGTAACGCGCAGCCGACCGCGGCGCGTCACGCAAGAGAAAGAACGCGCGATCGAGCACACTCGCGAGCACCGCCTCGTCGGTGACCCGGGATGCGAATTTGGTGTCGGCGAGCGCTAGCAAAACTGCCGCCGCGTGGAAGTAGCCATCCATCCAGCCGTCGAGCTCGACGAGGAAGTCATCGCCGACCGTGGCGCCGATGGCGGCGAGCAAACCGGGGATGAGGTCGCGCACGCGGTAGCGAAAATCCTCCGCGCGATCGTGGAGGAGCGCCACGAACTCCTTGCGACGCTCGGGGTGCGCGATCGCAAGCGCGCCGACGGCCGCGACGCCGCACATCGGGAGGATCTCGCGCTCGTCGTCACCAGGAGCTTCGTCGGCGGTCAGGGCGACCAGCTTCATGGCGAGCGCTTCGCCTGGCGGTCCGCGGTGTGCGCATTCTTCGGCAAAGGCATCGACGAGGCCCATGTTCGGGTGGACTCCCGGGAGACCCGACGCGCGGCAGAGCAGATCGAAGAGCGACCGGCGCGTCTCCAGCGACGGCGTGACGACGGCCTTGTCGAGCGCCCGCCCGAGCGCCTCATTTCGGAACGCGCGGTCCTTGGCTTTCGAGCTCACGCACCGCTCATAGCACCTATGATCAGGCCGTGCCGACTGGTCTCGTGATCCCGCCGCGTGTCGTCGACGCCGTTCTTGCGCTCGGTGAAGCTGGCCTCGAAGCCGCGCGCGTCGTTCGCTTCGAGGCCGACCGCGCGCACGTTCTCACCGCGGACACCGAGTCGGTCGCCATCGTTCCTCGGCGCGTCGCGTCCGGCGGTGAGCACACTGCGCTCGTGCCCGGCGACTGGGTCGCGCACGACCCGACCCAAGCGGTCGTGCGGCACGTTCTCCCGCGCACGAGCGAGCTCGCGCGTCAGGCGGTGGGGCGCCGGACCGAGCGGCAGATCGTCGCTGCCAACATCGACATCGTCTTCCTCGTGACGTCCCTCGACGCGGACTTCAGCACGCGCCGACTGGAGCGGTACCTCACGCTCAGCCACGACAGCGGCGCCAAGCCGGTCGTGGTGCTCACGAAGCTCGCGATCGCCGAGCGCGCGGAAGAGCGCCTCGCCGAAGCGCGCGCCGTGGCCCGCGCCGTCACGGTCCACGCGGTCGACACGCTCGAGGGCACGAACCTCGACGCCATCCGCGCGTACCTCGAGCCCGGCATCACCATCGGTCTCGTCGGGTCGTCAGGCGTCGGGAAATCGACGCTCGTGAACCATCTGCTCGGCGAAGCACGCATCGCGACGGCCGAGGTGCGCGAGGGTGACGGAAAAGGCCGGCATACGACGACCCGGCGCGAGCTCTTCGTCCTGCCGAACGGCGCGGCCATTCTCGACACTCCGGGGATGCGTGAGCTCGCGCTGTGGGCAAGCACCGAGTCGCTCGACGTGACGTTCAACGACATCGAAGCCCTCGCCTCGGGATGCCGCTTCCGCGACTGCGTCCACAGGGAAGAGCCCGGGTGCGCGGTGCGTGAAGCTGCCAAGAGCGGCGCGCTCGATCCCGAGCGCTACTCGAGCTACCTCGCCCTTCGCCGCGAGCTCGTTGCGCACGAAGCGCGTCTCGAAGGCACTCGCCGCGCAACCGAACGCGTGGGCTCCCGAATGGTGCGCGAGGCGCTCCGTCACAAGGGGCGAAAATAATTTGCCCGACGCCATCTCGCCTTCGGTTGCTCTCACTTTCGTCTCGGGCACGCTCGAAGTGCGCGCCTGGCCCGAGGGCTCGTCGCCGCCTGCGTCCGCGTGGGACGACCGCACGCGATGCTGGCGCGCTCCGGCGGTGGCGTACGCCGAAATCGTGCGCGCGCTCGTTCGCACCAAGACGCCGTACGAAGATGGGGCGCGCAAGTACTCCGAGCTCACGACGCGCGCGCTCGTTCACCGCGAGCCGCGGCCGTACCAAACGGAGGCGCTCGAAGCGTGGCGCGCGCGGCAAGGTCGTGGCGTCGTGGTGTTGCCGACAGGCGCTGGCAAGAGTCACGTCGCCGTGCTCGCGATCGACGACAAAAAAAGGAGCACGCTCGTCGTCGCGCCCACGCTCGATCTCGTGCGGCAGTGGTTCGATCTCCTCGGCACGACCTTCGGCGTCTCCATTGGCCTCGTCGGAGGGGGCGAGCACGACGTGCGTCCGCTCACGGTCACGACGTACGACTCGCTGCACCTTCACGCCGAGCACCTGGGCGATCGCTTCGGCATGATCGTGTTCGACGAGTGCCATCACCTTCCGAGCACCGCCTACGCCTTCGGGGCGCGCTCGTGCCTCGCCCCGTACCGCCTCGGTCTCACCGCCACTCCGGAGCGCACCGACGGACGCGAGGCCGAGCTCGACGCGCTCGTCGGCCCCATCGCGTACCGAAAGGACATCGGCGATCTCGCGGGCGAGTACCTCGCCGAGTACGAGACCGAGCGTGTCGCGATCGCGCTGTCACCCGAGGAGCGCGCCCTTCACGACACCGAGCGCGCCATTTACCGCGACTTCGTCGTGTCGCGCGGTATCCGCATGAGCAGGCCTTCGGGCTGGGGCGAGTTCATCATGCACTCCTCGCAGTCGGCGGAAGGTCGCCGAGCGATGAGCGCGTACCGCCGGCAACGCGAGCTTGCATTCAGCCCGAAGGCGAAGCTCGAGTACCTTGCGCACCTGCTGCACGTGCACGCGAAGGACCGCGCGATCCTCTTCACCGAGGACAATGCGACCGCCTACGCCATTGCGCGACGCTTCCTCGTCCCCGTGCTCACGCACCAGACCAAGGTTCGCGAGCGCAGCGCGATCCTCGCGGGGCTGGCGTCCGGCGCGTACCACGCCGTCGCGACGTCGAAGGTGCTGAACGAAGGCGTCGACGTGCCGGACGCGAACGTCGCCGTGATTCTCTCGGGCAGCGGCTCGGTACGTGAGCACGTGCAGCGGCTCGGCCGCATTCTGCGAAAGCGTGGCGACAAGCGCGCGGTCCTCTACGAGCTCGTCACGGAGTCGACGACCGAGACCTTCACCAGCGACAGACGGAGGGAGCACGGTGCTTTCCGCTGATCTCGTGAACGCGCGACGGCGTGGCGACGAGCTTCGCCTCGTGAAGCTCGACGACGCGGGCCGCGAGCGCGCGTGCGCGATAGCCGAGGCGATCCTCGCCACCGCGGCGAGCCACGTCGGACGCACCCGCGAAGAGCTCGCGATCGCGGTCGGATCGATCGACGTCGGCCCGCGCGAGCACCGCGTGAAGGACGGCCTCGAAAAGCTCGTCTTCGATCGCTGCACCTTCGACGTCCCCGAAGGTGTCGACGCGGAGGCGCTCCGCCGCCAGGTCTTCTTGCGTTCGAGCGAGGCTCGCGCCGCCCTCGAGCCGGGCACGCGGCTCGATCGCCTCACGGTGCTGTCGGAGATCGCCGCAGCCAGCGGGACGACGCCCGAGGCGATCGACCGCGCGCTCTTCGCCGATCTCCGTGGCGCGCACGTGCTCGAAGCGTTCGAAGCGACCGACGCCGCCTCGCTCGTCGCCATGTACGAGCGCGCGCAGGCGCAGGCGGTGCTCCTTCGCGCGGTGAAGGTCACGGCGCACGTGCGTTGCGCGTCGCCGGGCGCGCTGCGCGCGTTCTTCCGACAGCTCAAGTTCCTGCGCTTGCTGCACGTGATCACGAAGACCGACGAGGGGTACTGCGTCGTCGTCGACGGACCGTTCAGCCTGTTCGAGTCGGTCACGAAGTACGGGCTTCAGCTCGCGCTGATTTTGCCCGCGCTGGAGAGCTGCGATGCGTGGCGCCTCGAGGCCGACGTACGCTGGGGCAAGGAGCGAAAGCCGCTCGTGTTCAAGCTGGAAGGCGCGCTATCGACGAACGCCTCCACGCCGTCCTTGCCCGACGCAGTCGACGCGCTCATGAAGAGCTTCGACGCGCTCGCGTCGATGTGGAAGGTCGCGCCGAACGACGCGATCCTCGATCTTCCTGGCGTCGGGCTCGCGATTCCGGATCTCGTGTTCGAGAAGAAGGGTCGTGGAAAGAAGAAGCCGCGCGTCTACCTCGAGGTCCTGGGCTACTGG
>CAXSGV010000298.1:1840-8651 GCA_964236615.1 uncultured Polyangiaceae bacterium | reverse complement strand
TTGGCTCCCTCAACGGGCGCGGACTCTTCACGCGCCAGGCGGCGCTCGACACGGTGTTCGCGACCTTGCGCACGGCGGGTCTGCTCGGGGTCGGGTGGTGGTTCGAAACGCGCTGGGGCCAAGGCACGCTCGGCGCGACGCTCGGCTTCGTGGCCGCGGCCGCGCTGATCTTGCCCCTCGCGATCAAGTGGGCCGGCCTCGGTCGCGCGCTGAAGGCGACGGACGCCCCTCTTGTCACCGTGCCGACGGCGCGCACGTACCTCCCCGCGATCGCGCAGCTCGCGCTCGCGCAGCTCTTCACGAACGTGCTGATGCAAAGCGACATCACGCTGCTCGGCCGCTTCCTCTCGTTCAGCGCCGTGAGCTCCGGCCTCGAAGGTTACGCCGCCGTGAAGTCCGCGGACGAATGGGTCGCTGTCTACCGCGCATGCCAGCTGTTTGCGTTCCTTCCCTACCAGCTCGTGCTCAGCATCACGCAGATCCTCTTCCCGATGGTCGCGCGCGCGCACGCGGAAGGCGATCGCGCCAGCGTGCGCCTCTACGTCGGACGCGGGGCGCGCCTCGCAGCGATCGCGTGCGGCCTGTTCGTCGCGGTCGTCGCAGCCCTTCCCGGCTCGGTGCTCGGGTTCGCATACGGCGGTATCGTCGCCGAGCGCGGCGAAGCGACTCTGCGTGTGCTCGCTCTCGGTCAAGGTGCGTTCACGCTGTTCGGCGTCGCCATGACGGTGCTCGCAAGCCTCGGCAAGGAGCGCATCTCCGCGACGCTCAGCTTCATCGCAGTCGTTTGCGTCGCCTTCGCTTGCTGGTCGACCGCGCGCATCGCGACGTACGGCGAGCTCCAGCTACGCGCGACGGCCATCGCCACTTCGGGCTCGCTGTTCGTCGCGCTCGGCGCCGCCGCGTTTGCCGTGCGCGCGTACGCGGGCAGCTTCGTTCCGCTCGCGACCGGCGCGCGCGTGCTCGTCGGGGTCGCAGCGGCCGTGCTCGTCGGCATGTCGCAGCCGCGCTTCGGAAGACTGATGACGCCGCTCGCCGCGATCGCAGTCGCCGGCGTTTACCTCTTCGTGCTGCTCGTGACGCGCGAGCTCTCGGGCGATGACGCACGACTCGTGCTCTCGCTTGCGGGACGGAAGTCCAAGCCCGAAACCACGCCGCCGCCTCCGCGCTGAGCGAGAGCGACCGCCACGCGTCGACAGCGCGCGTGACCGCGGGGTCGGATCGGAGCCGATGGGGCGGCGACCCCGGACTTCGCGGTGGCCCACCTGGGGAGCGTTCGATCCAGAGAGGCGTCGGCGGAGTCGCGTTTTCTCGACGATTGCCGCCGAACAGGCGCGAGGCGGCTACGGCATGAAAGGTGCGACAGGGCGCGCGAACTGGAGGCACGTCATGGCGATCGCAATCTCGAAGCTCCCCTTCCGTCGGGCACTGAACGTCGCGTTCCTAGGCCTCGCGATGGCGACGAGCAGCGTTGGCTGCGCGGCGTCTGCGGGCGACGACACGGGTGAGGACACGTCGGCCGATGCGATCGACGAGGCCACCGCGCCAATCACGAACTTCCACGTCGTGCGAAAAGGTCTGTGGCGCGGCGCGCATCCCGACGCGGAAGGCGTCGCCTACCTGAAGAAGCAGGGCGTCCGCACCATCGTCAACCTCGAGGCGACGGGGCTCTTCGAGTCCTCTGCCAAAGACATCGAGGCCGAGCGCGCAGAGGCTGAGAAGCTCGGCATCACCTTCGTCTACAAGCCGACGTCGTCGTTCCTCCCCGTCAACGGCAAGCAGATGGATTCGGTCCTCGCAATCCTCGCCGACACGACGCAGCAGCCGGTCTATGTACACTGCAAGCATGGCGAGGATCGCACGGGCCTCGTCGTCGGCCTGGAGCGCGTCGAGCAAGAGAAGTGGGCTCCGAAGGACGCGTACCAGGAGATGCTCGATCTCCACTTCCACAAAATCCTCGTCGCTCTGAACCACTACTTCGAGGAGCGCACGGGCTTCGAAGATTGAGTCGCAGGCCAGCCACGACGAGCACCCATCGCCCGAAGTGATCGCCCGAATCTCTCTAGAGCATCAGGGGCCGCCCCCTGACGCGACTCAATCCACGTAGGGTCCGAGGTAGTCGACTTTGCCGATGTTCACGCCGTTGTGGCGAAGGATGTCGTACGCGGTCGTGACGTGGAAGAAGAAGTTCGGGATCACGAACGTGAGCAGGTACGCGTCACCACGGAAGGCGCGCGAGAACTTGCCGACGTTGAGGTGGATGACCTTGTCCTCGGTGCCGTCGAGCTTCGCGGCGTCGACGGTCTCGAAGAACGCGATGGTCTTGGCGAGCCGCGTTTGAAGCTCGCCGATCGTCTTCTCGTCATCGGCGAACGGTGGCGCGTCGATGCCCGCCAAGCGCGCGATCGCGAGCTTCGAGGTGTCGCTCGCGCGCTGGATCTGCCCCGAAAGCGGCATCATGTCGGGCGCGAGCCGCGCACCGATCAGGGCGCTGGGATCGGTGCCCTTCTCGGCCGCGAAAGCGGCGCCCTTGTCGAGCAGCGTCGACAGGATCCCGAGCGCGCGCGTGAAAACCGGGATCGATAGCTGATGCATCGAGAGGGGCATGGTCTGCTCCATACTCGATCGCGGACCGTCGGCTCGCCTCAAGTGTCGGTCGACCCTCGAAGTGTCACGGTACGACGACGATCGGCGTCCCCGGCTTCACGATCTCGGCGAGCGCGGAAACGTCTTCGTTCGTCACGGCAATGCATCCATCCGTCGGACCCCAGAGCCGCGACGCCCCGGTGACATGCGCGACACGGATCCACGCGCGCCCGAGGAAGCTCTTCGAGCTCGCTTGCCCATGCACTCCGATCGCGCTGCCGGTGCGAGACCGCGTGCGGTCGAAGGCGTTCGGGTAATCGAGGAGCATGAACACCTGAAAGCGCGACGTCTTGCGGACCTCCAGGATCCGGTAGCTGCCCTCGGGTGTTTTGTCGTCGCCCTCGCGCTCCTTCGGGCCTTCGGGGTTGCTCCCGAACGTGGTCCACATGCGCGCTTTTTCGCGCCCGTCGCACGAGACGATGAGCACCGATTCGCGCTTGTGCACCTCGAGGGACGGCGCCGCGCAGGGCATCAGATCGGGCTTCGACGACGGGATGCCCGCCGCGCCGAGAACGAGCGCCACGCCAAGGAAGGCAAGCGGCACGCGGCGCCGGCGCATGCGATGCTCTAGCACACGCGCTCGCAGCGTCGGCTTGTCGATGCGCGAAGCGGCCCTAGAGTTGCCCACAGCGTGAGACCCGAAGCCTCGACTCTCGTCACCGTGGGGATCCCGTTCGTCGCGGCGCTCGTCGCTCTCGCGCTGATCCTCGGAGCTCGCCGCGCCGCAGGTCTGCGCGGTATGTGGGCCGTCGCGGCGGTTCTCGGTGGCTGGTCGGCGGTTGCCGCGGCGCTGTCGCTCACGGGCGTGCTCGCGCGCTTCGACGGACACCCGCCGCCGCTCGCGCCGTTCTTCGTCGTGACGTTGATCGTCGGGATCGTGCTGGCGCTCTCGCGCGTGGGGGCAAGCCTCGCGACGCTGCCACTCCCGTTGCTCGTCGGGTTCCACGTCTTTCGTCTTCCACTCGAGCTCGTGATGCACCAAGCAGCGGCCGAAGGGACGATGCCGGCGCAGATGTCCTTCGGTGGCTCGAACTTCGACATCGTCAGCGGCATCAGCGCCGGCGTTTTGGCGCTCGTCCTCGCGCGTCGCGAGCTGCCTCGTTCGATCGTCCTCGCGTGGAACGTGCTCGGGACGCTGTTACTTCTTGCCATCATCACGATCGCGTTCACGTCGACGCCAATGTTCCACGCCTTCGGTACGCAGCCCGAAAAGCTCAACACCTGGATCGCGTACTTCCCGTTCGTGTACATCGCTCTCTGCGTCATGGGCGCGCTCATCGGGCACGTGGTCCTCTTCCGCCGTCTGCTCGGGGAGGAGCCACGCAGCACGACGCGCGCGACCGATCCCGCCCGCCAACTGCAGCGTTGATGGCTCGTGGCGGCGCGCTGGCGTCGGCGGCTCTTTGCATGTGTGATCGATGGACCTGTCGCGCGGGTGCCACACACTCGCGCCCTACGCTTCAAGGGCGCTGGTGACACGGCGGCGGCGGCCGCAAAAAAGCAGGCGAGCACGCGGGTGCTGCCCCTGGCACGTGCCGTGCTGATGGAGCCGACATGAGCCTCGAGGATCGGCGCCAGGCGGATGCCGCACGCAAAGCACCTCGGCGCGCGACGTACGGTGCGTTGGGCGCCGTCGCGATCGGGCTTATCGCGGTCGGCGTCGTTGCGACGTCCGCGTGTGGCCCCTGGTCGAGCTGCGCAGAAAAATGCATCGGCGCGCGTGAGTGCACCGACGCTTGCGAGGGTCGCTCGACTTCGTACGGAGGCAACTCCGCGCCGACCCCCGTCTGCGAGGCTATTGTCCCGGTGTCGACACCGGATGCTTCCTCGGTCGACGCGGCGTTACCCGATGCTTCGTCGGTCGACGCCGCAGCCGACGCTTCGTTCGTGGACGCGGCGTTACCGGATGCTTCGTCGGTGGACGCGGCGTTAGCGGATGCTTCGTCGGTGGACGCGGCGTCACCGGAAGCCTCGACGCTCGCCGTGACCGACGAGACCTGTCTTGCACCCTGCATGACGAGCGATGGCGTGCAGAGGTGTGCCCCCCATGGGCCTTCGGACGCAAAGGCGGAGGCCCTTTTCGGCGTCGCGACGCGGGTGCCGTTGACCGTAAACGCGGCCGAGGTGCTCGGCGTATGGGAGCGCATCCCAGAGAAAGCGGAGAGTCCGAGGATGCGCATCGCGATCAGCGACACGGTGTTCGCCGTCGCGGTGGCCTGCAACGGGCTTCACTTGGGGACGCGCGTGCCGAGCCGCCTCGACCCCCACTCCATCAACCCCGCGCGAAGCAGCCTCGTTGGGGACGCGAAACCTGGCGCCTGTTCCATCGACCTCAGGGGCGGGGAAGGATTCTTTCGCTACCGCTATGCCCTTGCGAACGGAACACTCACGGTGATCGGTGACTCGTTCCAGGGCGGCGGCGTCCTCGCGGGGCGCACCGCGTTCCGCAAAATCAGGGACTGACGATGTGCTCACCGTGATCCTCGACACGCGGCAGCACGCACGCGGCGGGACCTGCCCGCCACGTGCGCGTGCCTCGCTCGAAGGCTGGGTCAGGCGTCGGCGGTGCGGCGCCCCGGTCGCGCGGGGCCGGCAGCCATGATCGCCTGCCGCAGCGTGCTCTGCAGCTCGAGGTTCCCCGCGAGGGTGTCGCGCGTTCGCTCACGCCCGTTGCCGAGCGCCGTCCCCGCGAACGACATGTGATTGCCGCTCTTCTCGATCAGGCCGCGAAGCACGCCCAGATCGATGAGCTCGCTCATGGCGTCGACCCCGCCGCCCCAGCGGATCTCGAACTCCGCCTCGCAGAACGGCGGCGCACACTTGTTCTTCGCGACCTTCACGCGCGTGCGACCCCCGACGGGCTCGTCGCCGATCTTCACCTGGCCGATGCGTCGTACGTCGAGGCGCATCGACGCATAGAACTTGAGCGCGTTGCCGCCCGTGGTGGTCTCGGGCGAGCCGAACGTCACGCCGATTTTCTGGCGTAGCTGGTTGATGAAGAGGAGCGTCGTGCCGGTGCGATGCGAGATCGCCGTCAGCTTGCGGAGCGCTTGGCTCATGAGACGCGCTTGCAGGCCCATGTGCTGATCGCCCATGTCCCCTTCGAGCTCGGCGCGCGGCGTGAGAGCCGCCACCGAGTCGACGACGATGAGATCGACCGCGCCCGAGCGCACGAGCATCTCGGTGGTGTCGAGCGCCTGCTCGCCGGTGTCGGGCTGCGAGACGAGAAGCTTGTCGATCTCGACGCCGATCGAACGCGCGTAGCCGACGTCGAGCGCGTGCTCCGCGTCGATGAACGCGCAGATGCCGCCCGCGCGCTGCGCTTCGGCGATCGCGTGGAGGGCGAGCGTCGTCTTGCCACTCGACTCCGGGCCATACACCTCGACGACGCGCCCGCGCGGGTACCCGCCGATGCCCGTCGCGAGATCGACTGCGAGCGAGCCGCTCGAGATCACGGCGATCGGCTCGATATCCGCTTCGTCACCGAGCGCCATGATGGCGCCCTTGCCGAACTGCTTCTCCACGGCGCCGACCACGCTCTTCAGTGCCTTCATCTTCTCTTGAATGGTTTCCATCATGACTGTCTCGCTTTCTTCAGGTGCGCCCGGGGTGGCTCGACGTGAGCGCGCGCGTGGGCTCCGCGCGTCGAGCCTCCTCTAGCGAGTGACGTGCCGGCGCCGGCCGGCCACGATTGCTCGCAAAAACGAGCCGTTTCGTCGCAAGCCTGCCTGTCCCGGACAGTGCGCGGCCGTCCTCGGTCAGCCGCCCGTGCGTTCGCGGGTAGGCGCGTTCTCGCGCTGACGCTGACCGCTAGCGCCGAGTAGCTCGACGAGCAAGACGCTGACGCTGAGGGGCGGCGCCCACCAGAAGAAGACGAAGCGCTCGCCGAAGCGCGACGCGGAGGTCGCGATCCAAAGCCCAACCATGAGGACGAGGAGCCGGAGCACCGTGAACTTCAGCCAGGTCCTGTCGAGCGAGCGCGTCCACCAGATGCGCGCCGATACGACGAAGGGAATCGCGACCCCGATGCGTGCCGCCGCCGTCTCGGCGTCGTAGTTCGGGTGGGGCGAGCTGTCGTAGATCGCGAGCACGACGAAGTACGCAAACGGCGTCAGCGCGCACGCGCTCGAGCGCTGCCAGGACGTGCTGGCGACGGAGGCGTACGCGT
>CAXSGV010000298.1:0-1830 GCA_964236615.1 uncultured Polyangiaceae bacterium | reverse complement strand
CGATGCTCCACCATGGATGTCGCAGGGGCGGCACACCGATGGACGACGGCGTCACCTCGAGCGCGCGTGCGACCTCGCGCGCGCGCGCGGCCTCGAGCTCGGCCACGAGCTCCCTCTCGCGCTGGGCGAGGTCATCGACGCGTCGCACCGCCACATCGAGCTCGTCGCGGTAGGCCATGATGAGCGCGCTAGTGTCGCCCACGTGAACCGCCGCGACAAGTGAGGCGACCCAACGCTCACGCAGCGGCGGCGCCGCCCGACGATCCGCGATCGAGCACGCGAAGCTGGATGGCCTCGGCAACGTGCGCGTTCGCGATCGACGTCCTGCCCTCGAGATCGGCGAGCGTGCGCGCGACGCGGAGAATCTTGGCGTACGCACGTGCCGACAGCCCGAGCGCGACCATCGCACGCGCGAGGTACGCCGAGCCTTCAGGCGGAAGCACGGCGATGCGCTCGAGATCCCGCGAGCAAACCGCGGCGTTCGTGCGGGCCGAGACCTCGCGGCGCTCGAAGCGTTCGAGCTGAATGGCACGCGCAGCTTCGACCCGCAAACGCACGACGCTCGAAGCTTCGCCTGCCGCCGGCGCTTGCAGCGCGGTCACCTCGACCGGAGGCAACGTGACGTGCACGTCGATGCGATCGAGCAACGGGCCACTCAGCCGCGCGCGGTAGGCGCGTAGCCGCTCGACGTTGCACGCGCAGCGGTCGGAGCCGTCGCCCAGGTAGCCACACGCGCACGGGTTCATCGCGCACACCAGCAGTGGTCGCGCCGGGTAGGTCGCGCGGGCCTGGGCACGCGCGATGGAGAGGACGCCGTCCTCGAGCGGCTGCCGAAGGGCCTCGAGCGCGGAGCGGCGAAACTCGGCGAGCTCATCGAGGAAGAGAACGCCGTGGTGCGCGAGGCTCACCTCGCCCGGACGCGCCGCCGAGCCACCACCCACGAGCGCGACCTCGCTCGCTGTGTGATGCGGCGCACGAAACGGTCTCGCGAGCACGACGCCACCGCGGCTGCGAAGAAGCCCGGCGACGCTGTGGATCGCCGTGACCTCGAGCGCCTCGGACTGCGAGAGAGGCGGCAGGATCGTCGGCACGCGCCGCGCGAGCATCGTCTTGCCCGAACCAGGGGGACCGATCATGAGCAGGTTGTGCCCGCCAGACGCGGCTATCTCGAGCGCGCGTCGTGCGCTTTGTTGACCGCGCACGTCGGCCAGATCGTCTGCGGACGAGAGCGCAGGCGCCGTGCGAGCGGCGACGGCCTGAGGCAGCGCGATCTCGCCGCGAAGCGCAGCCCGGAGCTCGCCGAGCGTAGCCACGGTCATCACTTCGATGCCGTCGACGAGACCCGCCTCCCCCTCGTTCGCGCGGGGCACGATCGCCCGCTTGACCCCGCGCGCGCGAGCACCGAGCAGCTGCGGCAACACGCCGCGTACGCGATGCACCGTGCCGGTCAGCGAGAGCTCGCCGATGAGCAACGTGTCGACGAGCTCCTCGGCTCGCACGGCCTTCACCGCCGCGAGTGTCGCAGCCGCTATGGCGAGGTCGAACCCGCTTCCGGTTTTGCGCACGTCGGCCGGCGCCATGTTCACGATGATGCGGTACTCGGAGAGGTCGACGCCGAGCTGCGCCAGCGCGCTCTTCACACGCACGCGGCTTTCACGCACCGTCGCCTCCGCCAGGCCGACGAGCTCGAACGAAGGGACTCCGCGCGCGGCCTCGACCTCGACGCGAACGAGCTTGGCTTCGAGACCGAGGAGCGTGGCACTGAGCGCGACAGCAAGCATGACGTCCACTCAAGCGAGGACCATGCCCATCGCGCGCGCATCACCCCAT
>CAXSGV010000297.1:2093-8669 GCA_964236615.1 uncultured Polyangiaceae bacterium | reverse complement strand
GGCATTCGTCACGAGCTGTTCGGCAAGGGCGGCGGGCAGGCCGTCGCCGATTTTGCAAAGGCGCCGCTGCTCGGTCAGATCCCGCTCGACGCCACGGTGCGCGAGTGGGGCGACAAAGGAACGCCGGTCGTGCAGGCGGCGCCGCAAAGCACGATCGCGCGCGCTTTCGTCGAGCTCGGCGAGCGTCTGTGCGACGTCATCGAAGCGCGCCGCGCGCCTGGTGGTGCAGCCGAGACCGAAGCGGGACCCGTGATCGACCGCAGCGGCGGTCCTGGCGGACGGCGACGCCTACCCGTCACGAAGTGAGCGTGGGCTTAACTCGCGCGCGGTTTTGGCCGTCTTAGCTACCGAGTGACTCCCATTCTCCCAAAAGGTCGGCGAGTCCGCCGCTGCAAGGCGGTGGGTGCGTGAAGCGAGTCCTCTTCGTCGACGACGAGCCGATGGTGCTGCGCGCGCTCGCGAGCGTGTTTCGCAAGAACAAGGACCGCTGGGACATGACCTTCGTCAACGGAGGCAACGCCGCGCTCGCCGTGATGGCGGAGGCGCCCGTGGATCTAATCGTGACGGACATGCGAATGCCCGGAATGGACGGCGCGGCGCTCCTCGAGCGTGTCGCCGAGCTGTACCCCTCGACGAAGCGGGTCGTCTTGTCGGGACAGACCAGCACGCTGGCGAGCGCGCCCGAGCGTCGCCTCGCGCACAGCATTCTCGAGAAGCCGTGCCCGACCGAGGTCCTGCGAAGCACGCTCGAACGGTTGCTCGCGTCGAGCGCGGAGGTCGCGCCGCCTTGAACGTCAGCTGCGCCAACCCTTTTTCTGCGTTTTCAAGAGCTCGATGTCCTGCTCCTTCTTCAAGAGCACGCCGAGGAAGGGGAGCTCCTTCACGAAGCGCTGCTCGCCGATGCCCGCGGATTTGAGCACGGCGATCCAGTCGACGAGCTCGCTCGTGGACGGACGCTTGCGGATGCGCGGCACCTGGCGCAGCTCGTAGAAGGCGACGACCGCTTGATCCACGAGCTCGTCGTCGATCTTCGGGTGGTGCACCTTCACGATGCGCTTCATCAGGTCCGGCTCGGGAAAATCGATGAAGTGAAAGACGCAGCGGCGTAGGAACGCGTCGGGCAGCTCCTTCTCGTTGTTCGACGTGATGATGACGACGGGGCGCTCGGTGGCCACGACCTCGTCGCCCGTCTCGTGAATGTGGAACCGCATCCGGTCGAGCTCGTGCAGCAGGTCGTTCGGAAACTCGATGTCCGCTTTGTCGACCTCGTCGATCAGAATGACGACGCGCTCGGAGCCGCCGAACGCGCGCCCGAGCGGACCGAGCTTGATGTAGTGGCGGATGTCTTTGACGTCGCCGTCGCCGAAGCGTGCATCATACAACCGCTGCACGGTGTCGTAGATGTAGAGACCGTCCTGCGCGCGCGTCGTGGACTTCACCGGCCAATGGATCAGCGGGAGCTCGAGGCTTTCGGCGATGGCCTCGGCGAGCAGCGTCTTGCCGGTGCCCGGCTCGCCCTTGACGAGCAGGGGCTTCTCGAGCGCAAGCGCGCAGTTCACTGCGGCCTCGAGGGCGTCGTTGGTGAGGTAGCTGGGGGTGCCGCTGAATCGTCGAAAATCGGTGCTCACGACCGGATGTTCTAGTCGTTTTCCCTCAGAGATCGAGGAGAACTCCGATGCCGGTGACGATGCCGAACTGGAAGAAGCTGGCGTTCGCCGACACCTCGGCTCCGGCGTTGTTCCTCGACGAGTGGGACCCGCCGAGCGAGAACGTCATCTCCGGCGCCGCGCGAAGGAAGAAGGTCTCGTTGACGCGGAACAGGAACCCGACGTCGATCGAGGCGATGACGGAAGAGAACGTCTCCTTGTTGGAGTTGTTCACGTTGCCGGTGGCCATCTGCCGCGACGCGTAGCCGAGCCCGCCGCGGGGCCAGATGCCGATGCGATCGTTCGCGAGCGGGATCATGTAGCCAATGCGGGGCAGCAGCGTGAAGTTGGTGGTCGTCGGCTGGCTGAAATTCTGGGTCGCGCCCGTGGCGTTGATCGGGACGTCGACCGAGCTGCTCGTGCTCGCGATCTCGACGAGCCCGCCGATCGAGAGGTGATCGATGACGAAGTAGTCGGCCGCGGGTGCGAGCCAGAACGTCGTGTAGTTGTAAACATTGCTACGGCCGTTGTTGTAGTCGGCGGCCGAGTAGCGCTGAACGCTCATCCCGAGGGGGCCCGCGTAGGACACGCCGCCGCTCAACGCGCCGAGGCGGAGGCCGCCGAGCTGGTCCAAAGCGAGCTGTCCGCGACCGCCGAGAGGGGTCATGAGCGAGCGCTGCGCCGAGGCGGTGCCGGGAGTGAAGAGGACGAGGATTGCAGCCACTGCCGCGGCGGTGAGTCCAATCTTGTGAGAGCGTCGCATCGAGCCTCCGTGCCGAATTCTGCTGGCCGAGGTAGGGTACCCGAGTGTTGATTCGAGCCCCAAATGTTCGGATCCCGTCCGCGGATTCGATCGACGCCGCAGCGCTCGAGCTGGGGCGCCGGCTCGGTGATTCGATCGTGCTGCGTGGGCAGGAGTCGTGCGCCGCGTACGCGCGTGACGAGAGCGAGGCCATCGGCCGCGAGCCCGACGTCGTCGTGCTCGCTCGCAACAAGGACGACATCCGCGCCACGCTCGAGATCGCCGAGCGTCACGGTGTACCTGTCACCCCACGTGCTGGCGGAACAGGTCGCACCGGCGGCGCGGTCCCCGTGGCGGGCGGCATCGTGCTCGCGACGCACGCGCTCTCTCGCATCAAAGAGATCCACGCAGGCGATCTCGTCGCGGTCGTCGAGCCTGGCGTCATCACGGGCGATCTCCACGCGGCGGTGGAGAAGGAGGGGCTCTTCTACCCGCCCGATCCCAACTCGCTTGCGAGCTGCATGATCGGTGGCAACGTCGCCGAGAACGCTGGCGGACCCCGCGCCTTCAAGTATGGCGTCACGCGCGAGTACGTGCTGGGCCTCGAGACGTGCCTCATGGGCGGCCGCATCGTGCGCACCGGCAAGCGCACCGTGAAGGGGGTCACCGGCTACGACGTCACTGCGCTCCTCGTCGGGAGCGAGGGCACGCTCGGGGTGTTCAGCGAGATCACGGTGCGGCTGCTGCGAAAGCCGGTCGAGGTCGCCACGGTCCTCGCGCTGTTCGAGGACGTGCACCACGCGGGCGCGGCAGTAGGCGCCATCATCGCGAGCGGTCTCGTTCCGCGGTGCCTCGAGATCCTCGACCGTGCGACGCTCGACGCGGTCCGCGCGCAGAAGGTCTCCATCGACGCGCGCGCGGGCGCGATGCTCTTGATCGAGGTGGACGGCGACGCCGATGGCACGTCGCGCTCGCTCGAACGCCTCGCCGAAGTGATCTCGGCGGGCACCGGCGTGGTCGACATCGTGGCCGCTCAGGACGCAGCGCAGCGCGCGCGCCTCTGGGAGTCACGTCGCGCGCTCTCGCCCGCCACGCGGAAGCTTGCAAAATACAAGCTCTCGGAGGACATCGTCGTGCCACGCTCGCGCATCGGCGATCTGCTCACGCGCGTCGACGCCATCGGCAACCTCACCCGCGTGCGCCACCTCACCTACGGGCACGCGGGCGACGGCAACCTCCATGTGAATTTCCTTTGGGACGACGAGCGCGAGCGCCCGAAGGTCGACGAAGCCATCGAGCTCTTGATGAAGGCGACGATCGAGCTCGGCGGGACCCTGAGCGGCGAGCACGGCATCGGTGTTTCGAAGGCGGAGTACTTGCCGCTCGAGCAGACCCCGGAGCTCATCGATCTCCAGCGCGATCTCAAACGCGTGTTCGATCCACACGAGCTCTTGAACCCGGGAAAAATCTTCCCGTCGCACGGCCACCGCAACTGCTGATGCGTCCCGTGTTGCGATCGATCGCGCTCGCGATGATCGCCGCGAGCGTCCCTGCGTGCAAACAGCGCTACGCCTCGCCGTGCACGGTGAGCCGCGCGGTCGCCATCGACGTCGCGAGCACGGAGGTGCGCGATGCGGGGGTCCTCGGAGGCCCTGCCTTCGCGCTCGTCGACGCACCATCGGGCGAGATCCTCGCGATCCGTCAGGTGCTCGCGCAGACTTCCGATGCGGGCGCCGCCGACGCAGCCGGGCTCGGCGCGCAGCTTGGGGGCACGCCGATCCCGAGCGCCGTCGAAGTGGTCGTGGTCGACGCGGCTGGGTCGGCGCGTCGATCGACGCTCGCCGCGCCTGCCGCCCTGGCCGCGCGACGCGGAAGCACGTCCACGATCGGTGTCGTATGGACCGGCGCCGGCCTCGTATGGCATTGGGTCGAGACCACGACCACGACGGCCCCCGATGGCGCGGTCGACACGACCTCCGATTTGCGCTTCGTCTTCGTGGGCGAGGACGGCCGCGAGACGCGTGCCGCCGTCGCCGACGCCAAGTGTGCAAATTGCACATTTGCGGTTTCCGTCGCGACGACAGCCACGGGCGCCCTCGCGCTCTACGACGGCGTCACCACGGCATCTGCCGGCGGACCCGCGATTGCCGCGAGCCCGCCGAGCTTCGTCGCGTTTTCGCGTGAAGGCACACCCTTGGCGAATGGCCCCGTCTCGTGGCTTGGCGCGGGCGGAGCGCGTGTACGCTCGGCGGGCAATCGCACCATCGTCGTCCGCGGCGTTGCGGTCTGGAGCGTCGATGATCGCGCCCAACCGATCGCCGGACCGCTGCGCCTCCCATTCCCGGTAGGCGTCGCAGCGTGGTGGGGTAACGGCGGTGACATCGCGTTCGCGTGGCCGAACCTCGCGTCCGCGTCGCTTTCCGGCACGGAGGCGACCGAGCCGCCGCTCGGTGCGACCAGCGTCGGCGCAGAAACCGACATCTTGCTCGAACGTGGCAACGATCGCGGCGTCGTCGACGGCGTGGCGCGCGTCAGCACGGGCGGCTCGGTGCAGGACATCACGCGCGACAGCGACGGCACTTACGGCGTCCTCACGAGCTCGGTGGACGGCGACGTCTTCGTTCTCGTCGATGCGGGTGGTCACAAGATCGGCGGTGACGTCCTCGTCGGCGGCGAGACCGCGAGCGTCGGCAACCACGTGCTTCGCTCTCCGTCGCCGCGCACCTTCGTCGATGTGCGCGCGTCCGGGAGCAGCCTGATGCGCCGCGAGATCACCTGTGCCCGCTGAGCGTGCCCGCCTCGTGAGCCTCGCCGCTGCGATCGCGGTGGCGTCGTCGAGCACGCTCGCGTTCGCCGCGGGCCCGCCCTCGCCGGCGACCGATCTCGTGATCGTCGCCGATCCCGAGCTCGGGATGGAGGGCGGCGTTCGCAGTGTGGACAGTTTGATCCGCGTCGTCCTCCGGTACGACGAGCTGCTACCGACCTTCGTTCGCCTCGACGAAAAGAGGCCGAGCGAGAAGGTCGCGGCCGTTCTCGCGCGCCTCCTGCAGACGGCGGCGATCGACTTTCCGATCGCCGAGCTCCTTTCGACCTTCACCCACGAGGTCTACGGCCACGGCGCGCGTGGGCGCGAATTCGATCGCGCGCCCGTTTACTCCTTCCAGCTCCCTGCGAGCTACAGCTGGTTCCTCGCGCCCGACGATCACTCGTCGCACTCGGGGACGACCGACTTCACGAGCGGGCGGGGTGGTCAGGTCGATCAGGCGCTGCCCGGAAACTTCGGTGGCATCGAGGCCAACCTGACCGCGTCGCACTGGATGACGACGCGCCTCGTCGCCAGCGACGGGCACGCGCACCATGGCGAGCTGCTCGCGTACATGGCGAAGGCCGTCTACGCCGACTCCTTTCTTGGTCACGAGATCGATCGCCTCGGCGGAACCGACACCGGCAACGACGTCTCGAATTACGTCACGAACCTGCAGGACCGCTTCAACCGCGTCTCGGCCGCCGACCGCGTGTCCATCGCGGGCCGACTTCGAACCGCTTACGCGTGGAACCTCCTCGACCCCACGCTTCTCTTCGCCGCGTGGAGCGCCGTGCGCTTCGTTGCGCTCGGCGACCGCACCTCGACGCTGCCGATGCCCCGCGCGTACGGCATCGCGATGTACCCGAGCACGCGCTTCGCTCTCTCGCCTTTCGGCGCCGAGCACTACCTCGATCTGTTCTTCGCGAAGAACGGAATCGTCGCCGACGTCTACGGCCGCGCCGGGTCGAGCGGGCTCGCGACCTACGACGGCTTCGGCGTGCGTGTCCTTGGTTGGGAGCCGCTGCCCAATCGCCTCGGCCTCGGCGCCGAGCTCGACGTGTGGACGCAGCCCGAAACGCTTCTCGCCGAGCGCAACGTCTACGACCGCGCGCAAATCCTCGGCGCGAACGTGGCCGCGCACGCGACGGTCTACCTCACGCCGCGCGTCGGCATCACGGGCAAGCTCGCCCTCAAATCACGCGGCTATCTCATGAGCGAGCCAATCGCCGGCGGCCCCTACGGCTACCTAGGCGTCGCGGTCCGCGCCTTCTGACCTGAGCCCGAGCCCGATCCGATCTCGCTCTTCGCCGTCAGTGCAGGTCGGCGTCGATCGCTTCGGCAGCGCGCAGGGCCATCGCCATGATGGTCATCTGCGGGTTCAC
>CAXSGV010000297.1:0-2083 GCA_964236615.1 uncultured Polyangiaceae bacterium | reverse complement strand
CCGAGGCAGTCGCCACCATGTGGACGAGTTCCGCCTCGTCGGCCGCCGCCATGATGGTCATCTGCGGGTTCACGCCGAGGGCAGTCGGGACGGCGCTGCCGTCGACCACGAAGAGACGCTCGAGCTCGTGGGCCTCGTGCGTGGGCGACAGCACGCTCGTCCTCGGATCGGTGCCAATCCGGCAGGTCCCGAGCGGGTGGTACGCCGTCACTTCGAAGTCGCCGGGATGGAAGTGGCGCGTGCGCATTCGAGCGATGTCGGCGGGTGACTCGATCTCTTCGATGCCCGGGATCATCGGCGCGATCCGGCGTGCGCCTGCGGCCTGGAAGATCTCGCAGAGGAGAGCGGTCGCGCGGCCCATCTTCTGCGCGTCGGCCTCGTTCATGTTGTAGGTGATGAGGGGCGAGCCGCCCGGCCCCACGCGCACTTGGCCGCGCGACGTGTCTTCGATCATGAAGCCGAAGAGCGCGAGGTTCTGGAAGCCATCCATCATCTCGGTGAAGCGGGGTCCGACCCAGGGGATGGCGATCGCGGTGACGTCGAGCGGCGTCGACGCGCCCTCGAACATGATCCCTTGCTCCACGAACTCGTCGATGGCGTAGCCCTGCGGGATTCCGCGCGTCATGTCGATGGTCTCGTCGAACACGGCCATGACCTTCGAGGCCGGGTGAATCGACAGGTTTTTGCCGAGCATCTCGCTGCCCTTGCACACGCCCGCCTGCTTCAGCAGCACGGGCGTCATCAGCGCGCCGCCGGCGATGACGACGGCATCCGCCTTCACGCGAAAGCGGCGCCCCGAGCCGAGCGTGCCGCTGACGCCCGACGCGCGACCGTGCGTGACGGTGATGCCTTCGACGTGGGCGGCCGTCACGAGCTGAGCGCCCTTCTTCAGCGCCTCGGGAATGTAGCTGACGTCGGTCGACCGCTTGGCGCCCGTGGGGCAGCCGAAGCAGCAAACGCCCTGACCGTCGCAGTCGGGCGCGTTCCGCGGAATGGGGTGGTGATGGTAGCCGAGCGCGCCGGCACCGCGCGCGATCACGCGGCCGACACCGCCGGTCAGCTCGCGCTTCGCAGGCGCGACCTGGAGCATCGCTTCCACGCGCTCGTAGTATGGCGCCATCGACGCGGCGGAGAGATCGGTGAGGCCGAGCTCGTCGCGCCATTTCTTGAAGATGCGCTCGGGCGCGCGGTAGCAGGTGCCCGAGTTGACGACGGTGCTGCCGCCGACGGCGCGGCCAGCCCAGACCGGCGCGCTCACGTTGCCGAGCGCAAAGGTGAGGCCCTGATCGCGAAAGAGCTTCTTCGACATCTCGCGCGCGTGCGTCGAGAACGAGCTGCGGCGATGGTAGTCGCCCTCTTCGAGAAGGAGCACCGCGCGACCGCGTGAAGCGAGCTCGTGCGCGCAGGCCGCGCCGCCGGCACCGGTGCCGACCACCACGACCTCACACTCGAGCTCGAGCTCTTCTTCGACGAGGCGGCCGTCGGTGACCTGTTGCATCCAGCGGACCGACTCGTCGACCGCCGCGCGCGCGTTGGGGTTGCCGCCGTAAGTGCCGCAACCGACGACCTCGAACATCTTCGCGTCGTCGAAGTGCGCGGCCTTGAGTGGCGTGAGGACGGCGCGCAGGAGGACGCGGCGCGCGTGCGAGTCCGACGTCTGCCACGTCTCGAGGAGGCGGCGCGCGCGCTCGGGCGACAGCTTCGACATCGCGCGGCCGGTCGATGGGACCGCCGCCATCTCGGCGGCCCAGAGAAGCGCCTTGATGCCGCTCACCTCGAGCCCCGAGCTTCCGCGGAGCCACTTCTCGAGGCGCCGCACGGTGGTCGGGCCACCCGGTGTCACCTTGCTGCCGCCGGGGATGGCCGCTGCGGCCAGGACGGAGGCGATGCGTTGCTCGCGGTGGGTCAGCGCCACCATCCCGTAGATTCTGTAAACTCAGAATCGACGAAGTGCAAGCGCCGCCTTCAGGCGCGGTGGGATCGCAGCCACGCGGCGATGCCGAGGCGCACGTGATCGGCGCGCGGGCTCGTGATCATCCCCATGTGATCCGGCGCGGCACCGCCGTCGTCGTCCTTCGTGATC
>CAXSGV010000296.1:8403-8677 GCA_964236615.1 uncultured Polyangiaceae bacterium | reverse complement strand
CGCCGATGCCGCGGTCGTCGAAGGTCACACCGCAGTCGACGAGGAGAATTTCGCCGCGCTGCTCGATCGCGAGGCAGTTCATGCCGACCTCGCCCAGGCCGCCGAGCGGAAAAACGCGGATCATTGGCCTCCGCTCTACCACAGACGCGTCCTCGGCTTTCGCGAGTAGAGCATTGCCGTGCGCGCGGGCATCGGCTTCACTGCTCCACCGACCATGTCCGCCTTCGTCGACAAGCGCTTCCTCATCGTCACTAACAAAAATAACATCAAAAAA
>CAXSGV010000296.1:3860-8393 GCA_964236615.1 uncultured Polyangiaceae bacterium | reverse complement strand
CTCGCGGCCAAGCGCAAGCGGGTTCTCATCGCCATGTGCAACGCGAAGGAGCGTCTCTCGACGATGCTCGGCTCCGACCTCGTCGGCGAGGACGTGACGTTGGTCGCGCCCGACGTCTGGGCGGTCAACATGAACCCCGAGAAGGCGCTCGAGGAGTACGGGTCGATGACGCTGAAGTCGAAAGCGCTCTACTCGGTGCTCTTCGACAACAAGTACGTCCGCACCTTCTTCAAGGCGATCCCCGGCATGAGCGAGTGGTCGATGCTCGGCAAGGCCTGGTGGCACACGACGGAGAAGCGCGCCGACGGGTCGTGGAAGTACGACGTGGTCATCCTCGACGCACCCGCGACGGGACACGGGCTCGACATGCTGCGCGTGCCGCAGGTCATCATCGACGTCGTGCCGACCGGGCTCCTCCGCCGTGACGCCGAGCTCGCGTTCAAGATGTTCCAAGATCCCGAGACGTGCGCCGTGGTGCTCGTCACGCTGCCCGAAGAGATGCCGACCACCGAGACGATCGAGCTCGCCCACGCCCTCACGACCGAGCTCAAGATGCCCATTGGCAAGGTCGTCGTGAACGGCGTCTTGCCGCCGCTGTTCTCGAAAGAAGAGCGCCAGGCGCTCGAGTCGCTCACCGACAAGGAGCCGCGCTCCCCCGCGGAGGCCGTGGTCCTCACCGGTCGCGATCGCGCCACGCGCGAGCGCGTGCAGGCAGCGAGCCTCGCGCGCCTGTCGAAGGAGCTGCCGGTGTCCCCTGCGTTCCTCCCTCTCTTGTTCGAGGACGCGGCGCAGCCCGCCATGATCCGCGAGCTCTCGAAGCGCGTCTGATGCGGCCTCTTCTCGCGCTCGTACCGATCGCGGCGCTCGCCCTGGCAGGCCTGTTCGTCGCCTGCAGCAGCGACCGTGCCCCCAACACGCAAAGCGTCGACGACGCGGGCTTCATCGAGCCGGGCGCGGTGCCCGACGCTTCGTTTCCAGCCGACGAAGCAGGGTGCGTGCTCGCAGCGAACGAAGACCCGTTCTGCCGCTCGCTCTCGTGTCCGGGCGCCGGCTGCAACCCGTCGGGCGCGTGCCAAACGGACAAGCTTCGCAACTGCCCCGCGTTCGCGAGCGCGAGCAGTGACGCGTTCAAGACAGCGAACGTCGAGTGCGCGGCTACTGCCGACTGCAAAAGCCTGCTGGCAACCGCTGAGTGCATCTTCGGCAAGCTCGAGGCGGCGCCGCGTACGGCTTCGCAGAAGAGCCTCGCGACGAGCTACTGCGCGCGCTGCGCCGGCGACGCGGGCGCGACGTGCGAGACCGAGCTCTACGCGCGCACGTCGGCGCTCGGCCTCTCCCTACTCTTCTACGCCGATACGGTGCTCGACGAAATCGATGCACAGTGCAAGCTTTGCGGGTCGGTGTTTTCCGACTGCGCCCTTCCACTCGCGGACAAGAAGCTCCCCCTGCGCCCCGCCTCGTGCAAGTGAAGGCCACCTCGAGGGCCAAGGGGAAAGCAGCGCCGCACCGGGCCCCGCCGGGCGCCAAGAAGAAGCGCGCGCCGAGCGTGCTCCGCCGCCCCGCGCTGACGGCGGACGTCGTGCTGTTCGCGATGCGTGCCGGCGATCTCGCGGTTCTTCTCGTACGCCGGCGAAATGCGCCGTTTCAAGGCGCGTGGGCTCTCCCTGGAGGCTTCGTCGAGCACGGCGAGCTCCTCGAGCGGGCCGCGTGGCGCGAGCTTCAAGAAGAGACTGGGCTCACGCCGGTGCCGCTCGAGCAGCTCGGCGCGTTCGGCGATCCGGGTCGGGACCCGCGTGGTCACACCGTGAGCGTCGTCTTCTTCTCGTTCCTGATGACCGAGGCGCGGCCACTTGCCGGTGACGACGCCTCCGACGCGCGCTGGTTTTCGCTCGAGAAGCTACCGAAGCGACTCGCGTTCGATCACGCATCGATCATCGCGCACGCCCGCTACCGTTTGCAGTCGCGGCTGCTCGAGCCGATGCGCGAGACGCCGTTCGCGCTCGTCCCCTCGCACTTCACGCTCACCGAGCTCCAACGTGTCTACGAGGCAGTCCTTGGCCGCTCGCTCGACAAGCGAAATTTCCGCGCGAAGATCCTCGCGCAGAACGTCGTCGATCTCGTGGGCACACGCCGTGTGGGCCGACATCGTCCCGCGCAACTCTATCGGTGGAGCGCGCCCGACCCTGTAGGCTAGGCCTCGTGCCGCCCGCGCCTCCTCCCCCGTTTCTTCCGACGAGCGCGCTGTCGCTCGAGCTCGATGGCTTCGTGGCCGTGACGGCGGCGATGCATGCCGGGTTCGCCGACGCTCGCGTGACGTTCGAGTGCTCGTTTCCTCCGCTCGTCGGCGACGGCGGCGACAGAGGGTTCCTCGTGCTCGCGGGCATCGAGCCGCTCCTCGACGCCCTCGAGCGGTTCAAGCTGAAGAACGACGAGCTCGGCTGGCTCGAGTCGCTCGGCGCGATCGACGGCGCCGCGAAGAAGCGCCTCGCGGACATGCGGTTCTCGTGCGATGTCGACGCGGCGCTCGAAGGCTCGGTCGTCTTCCCGGGCGAGGCCGTGCTCACGGTCGAAGGTCCATTCTGGCAGGCGCAGCTCATGAGCTCGCTCGTTCGCGGCGCGATCTCGTCGGGCACCACGGTCGCGACCAAGGCCGCGCGCTGCGTGCTCGCCGCCGAGGGCTGTGAGGTCATCGAGGCCAGCGCAGCGATCGCGCATCGCCTCGGCGGCAACCCGCTCGTCGCGCGCGCGGCGTTCGTCGGCGGCGCACACGCAACGACGAGCGCGCTCGCGGCGCGTCGTTACCGCATGCCGGTGCGTGCCTCGATGCCTCTCCGGTTCGCGCTCGGATCGGGCTCTTCGAAGGTCGCGTTCGAGTCATGGCTCGCAGCTTCACAGGGCAAGGCGATCCTTCGCCTCGATCACCGCGATGCAACGGCCTCGATCGCGGCCGTGGTCGCGGCGGTGAAGCAGCGCACGGCGCAGTCGAGCTGGCACGATCTCGACGTGGCGCTCGAGATCGCCGGCGGCGATCATCTCGAGCTCGCGCGGGCCACCGTCGACGCGTTCAAGAAGGCCGGTCTCGACGAGCCCGTGATCGTCGCATCCGGCGATTTCGACGAGCTCGCTATCTCGGAGCTTCGTCGTCAGAACGCGCCCATCTCCGCGTTCTCGATCTCGAGCTTCGACGACGTCGACGCATCCTTGGACGCCCAGTACGACATGGCGGCGATCGAGGCCGACGGCCAGTGGTCGCCTCGCCTACGCGTCGGTCGCACCGCGGCGACCTCGAGCGACCCGGGTCGCAAGTTCGTCGTGCGTTATTTCGACGCGGAGAACCACCCGATCGCCGACGTCTCCTGCGCGACGAACGAGCGCATTCCTTCCGCGAAGGACGTTCGCTTCGTCGACCGCACGACCGGCTTCCCGACGCGCCTCACCGCGGCGTCGAGCGTGCAGCTCCACACCAACGTGATGCGCGCCGGCAAGCGCGTGTCGCTGCCCGAAGCCGCGAAGGACATCCGTGACCGCGCGCAGAAAAACGTCCTCACGCTCTGCGATCGGCACCGCCGCCTGCGCAAGCCGACGCTCTATCCCGTCGGCGTGACGGCGGCGCTCGCGTCGATCAAGACCGACCTTCTCACGCTCGCGCGCAACGCCTGAGGCTGCGCGCGGAGGGTCATCGGCAAGCCGCCGCGCGGCCGCAGCGTGACGGCGGGGACGAGATCGATGTTCGTGCCCGCGGGGAGATCGAGGCGGTACCGGCCGGCGAACATCGCGAGCACGAGCACGGCCTCCATCGTCGCAAACGCGGCCCCAATGCACATGCGCGGGCCGCCGCCGAAGGGGAGGTAGGCCCACCGAGGGCGCTCGCTTTTTCCGGCGGCGTCCGGAGCGAAGCGATCGGGATCGAAGCCCTCGGGGTTCGGCCAGTACGCCTCGTTGCGGTGGAGCGTGAACATGCAGATGCCAATGAGCGTGCCCTTCGGCACCGCGTAGCCGGCCACGATGTCGTCCTCGATCGCTTGCCGCTCGAAGGCCCAGGCGGGCGGGTAGAGCCGCATCGACTCGTCGATCACCTGCCGCGTGTAAACGAGCTTCGAGAGGTCGGCGAGCGTCGGGGTGCGTCCCGCGAGGACCTCGTCGACCTCCTTCTTCACGCGTCGCGCGACGTCGGGGTGCTTCGAAAGCAGGTACCAGGTGAACGTCAGCGCATTGGCGGTGGTCTCGTGACCTGCGAGCACGAGCGTCATGATCTCGTCGCGTAGCTGCCGATCGGTCATGCCCGCGTTGCTCGCGCCGGCGGCGGCCTCGTCGTCTTTCACCGCCATGAGCATGCCGAGGAGGTCCTTTTCCTCGCGGTTGGAGCGGCGACGCTCCTCGATGACGCGCAACACGAGATCGTCGAGCGTCTTGAGCGCGCGCTTGAACTCGATGTTCTTCGGCGTGGGCACCCACGGCGGCAAGGGCACGGCGGCCTCGGCGTAGTCGTTCGCGAACTCGAGCGCGGTCGTCAGCGCCTTGCCGATCACATCG
>CAXSGV010000296.1:0-3850 GCA_964236615.1 uncultured Polyangiaceae bacterium | reverse complement strand
CCCACTGACGGGCACCCGGTCGAGTCGTTGATCGAGGCCGTTGTGTAGCAGGAGCGACGGCTGGGCGAGCTTCGGCTGCGGCTGGTCCGGGTGGCCGATGAGCAGCGGGAGGCCGACGATGTGGAACGTGAGCCGCATCATCTCGGCGTGCACGTCGAACGTCGTGCCGACCTTCGGCTCCCAACGTTCGAGCGCGCTCTCGGTGGCCGTGCCCATCGTGTCGACGAAGCCCGCGAGTCGATCGCGGTGGAACGCCGGCTGCGCGAGGCGTCGCTGTCGCTTCCAGAAATCGCCTTCGCTCGTGAGGAGCCCCTCGCCGAGCACGAGCTTGAGCCCCTTGTAGTTGCGGCTCTTCGTGTAGTTCTTCGCGTTGTCGGCGAGCACGTGCTTCACCGCCTCGACCTCGTTGAGCAGCATGTACCGGAGCGGACCGAGCTTGAAGCGCACGACGTCGCCGTGCTCGCGGACGCCCCGCGCGAAAAGCTCGAGTGGGTTCTTCCACGCGTCGAGCAGGCTGCCGAAGAGCGGCACCCCACGGGGGCCAGGCGCGATGGGGAGGGCGAGGCGCGCGGATGTGGTCATGGATCGTCTCCGGAGGGTGGAGGAAGAGAAGTGGCAAACGTGAGGATAGCCTCACGTTTGACAAGAATGTGAGACATGCCTCACGTTTGTCAAGGCACCGCCTTGACTCTCCCCGTCCGACGCATCCCGCTCCAGGAACGAAGCCAAAAACGCGTCGAGCGAATCCTCGCCGCCGCCGCCGAGCTGTTCGTCGAGATGGGCTACGACGCGACGACGACGGAAGCCATCGCGGAGCGCGCAGGCACGAGCATCGGCTCGCTCTACCAGTTCTTCCCGAACAAGCTGGCGCTCTTCGACGCGATCTCGGCGCAGTACCTCGAAGGCAGCAAGACGCTCTACGACGAGCTGCTCACGCCCGAGGCAGTCGACACGCCGTGGGAGTCGTTGCTCGATCGCATGCTCGATGCGTTCGCCGACTTCCACCGTACGAGCGTCGCGTTCCGCGCCGTCTGGGTGAACTGGAAGCTGTCACCCGAGTTCATCGCGGCGGGCGAGATGTTGAACCAGGAGTTCGCGCGTCGCATCGAGCTCGTGCTCGCGAAGCAGGCGACGAACCTCGCCAAGAAGGACCGCGCCGTGGTCGCGACGATGCTGGTCGAGATCACGTCGGCGATGCTCCTCGTCGTCGTGCGCCGCGACAAAGAGACCGGTGATCGCCTGCTCGCCGAAACGAAGACCATCCTTCGGCGCTACCTCGCGCCGTACGCGAAGCCAAAGAAACGCGCCCGAACGCGGTGACGTCGGGTGCGGTGTCCGGGCGAAAAAAACTTGGGGTCCGGAGAGCTTCCCCGAACCCCAAACCGAGCGTTCAGGACTTCTTCAGATTTTCTGAGACGAAGTCCCAATTCACGAGGCTCGCGAGGAAGGTCTCGATGTACTTGGGCCGCGCGTTTCGGTAGTCGATGTAGTATGCATGTTCCCAGACGTCCATCGTGAGGATGGCTTTCTGGCCGTGCTTCATCGGGAGGTCGGCGTTGCCGGTCTTGGTGACCGAGAGCTTCCCCTTGTCGCTGACGAGCCAGGCCCAGCCGGAGCCGAACTGCGTGATGCCCGCCTGCGTGAACTGCTCGGCGAACTTCTCCAACGAGCCGAAGTCACGGTCGATCGCTTGAGCGAGATCGCCCGACGGCTTGCCGCCGCCTGCGGGCTTCATGCAGCTCCAGTAGAACGTGTGGTTCCAGACCTGCGCCGCGTTGTTGAACACGGGGCCTTCGGACGACAGGATCACTTCTTCGAGTGATTTGTCGGCCTCGGGCTTGCCGGCGAGGAGCTCGTTGAGCTTCACGACGTACGCATTGTGGTGCTTGCCGTGGTGGTACTCGAGGGTCTCCGCGCTGATGTGCGGCGCGAGAGCGTTCTTGTCATACGGCAACGGCGGAAGCGAAAACGCCATGGGTGAGTCTCCTTTGGTGGTGGGGACCGCGGAGGGTAGTCGCGATCCTCGGGCGAAACAAAGCCCGAGCTCGCCCATTCGGCGCTACTTCAGCGCGGCAAGCGTCCAGATCACGAGCGCTGCCGCAAACATGAGGCCGATGAGCCCGTAGCGCGACACGAGGCTACGCGACGCCGGCGCGCCTGCGTCGTCGTGAGCGACCTGCGGGGTGGCCACCGAGGCAACCTCGGGCGGCTGCAGCAAAGGCGAGCTCGCCGGCGCGTCCTCGTCCTCGTCCTCGTCTTCGACCACGACGGACGGCAAGCCTTCGGCGTTCGTCGTGAATGCACGGCTCGGGGGCGCGACGGGGCGTGGCGCGCGCGTCGTCAGCGCGCTGAGCTTCTCTTCGGGCAGCTCGATGGCCGCAAGGATGTCCGCCGGAACCTCGCGAACGACGGTGGCGTCCCCGTAGGCGTCGCCACCCGCGGGGGGCGGAACCGTGCGCGCGCTGTGCACATCGTCTTCGTCGTTCGTCGCAAGCATGTCGTCGGAGGTCTTGGTCATTGAGGCGCAACGAACAGGATACACCGCAGTGCCACTCGCCCGAGTTTTGCTGTGGTAGAGCCGGCGCTTGACGGAGGCCTCGGCACCGCAAGAATCGGGCGCGTCCACGAGCAAGGAGCGGCTCCGGGGCAGCGCGTTCGTGCTGGCAGCGGCGCTTGCCTGGAGCGGCGGCGGCCTCGGCGTAAAGCTGATCGAAGAGTCGTCGCTCACGATCGCCGGCTACCGGAGCCTCTTCGCGATCTCCGTGCTCGGCGCCGCATTCGTGTACCACGCACGCAATTCGCCGCTCGCCCCGAGCGCTTCGCTGCGTGCGCTGCTGGGGCGATGGCACGTGTGGGGCGCAGCGGTCGGCTACGCCGCGATGCTCGTGTGTTTCGTGCTCGCGACCAAGCGGACGACCGCAGCGAACGCGATTCTCCTGCAGTACACCGCCCCGATCTACGTCGCGCTCCTCTCGTGGCCGCTCCTCGAGGAGCGCGTCCGTGCTTGGGACTGGATGGCCGTCGTCGGCTGCGTGATCGGCATGGCCCTCTTCTTCGCCGACCGCGTGTCGACGGGGGCGGGGCAGATCGGAAACCTGATCGCGATCGTCTCGAGCTTCGGCTTCGCGAGCTACCCGCTCTTCCTACGGCTCGCGCAGAAGCAGCTCGAGAGCGAAGGCGAAAGCGGCGCGCGCCTCGTCCCGATGCTGCCCCTCGTCGCGCCCATCCTCGGCAACACGCTCGCGGTCGCCGTGTGCCTGCCGTCGATGATCGTCAGCGCGCCATCGAGCGCTCTCGCGTGGAGCGTTCTGTTCGCGCTGGGAACACTACAAATCGGATTTGCCTACGTGCTCTACGGGTCGGGCGTACGCCGCCTACGCGCCGTCGAGTCCACGCTCTTGTGCACGATCGAGCCGATCCTCAGCCCCATTTGGGTGGTGCTCGTGATGGGCGAGCGACCGTCGCTCAATGCGATTGTGGGCGGCGCCATCATCGTGGCTGCGGTCACCGGTCAGGGCGTCGCGGCAGGTGTGGCGCGGGCGCGAGCTACTTCGGACTGACGTGACTGAAGTCCGGGAAAGCAGGCGTGGAGTCCTCGTCGGCGCCCCAGTTGGGGTAATCGTCGTCGTCGAGATCCATCAAGTCAGGCGTGGAATCCTGAAAGGGAGGGATCTTGGGATCGACGGCGCCGTAAACCGGCCGCGGCGTCGCGTCCTCCGGCGAATAATCAAAGAGCGCCGTATCGAGCAGCCCGCAGCGAAGCTCGCTCATGACGGCGTTGAACTGCACAATCGCCGCAGCACGCTTCTCCGCCGTGGACGGCCAAGCGACATCGGTGAGCGCGCGCCCC
>CAXSGV010000295.1:3723-8684 GCA_964236615.1 uncultured Polyangiaceae bacterium | reverse complement strand
GGGCGTGTTGTCGCTCGTGCCGAGCGTGGTGAAGCCCGGCGGGAGACGAGCGATGCTGTCGCCGTGCGACATCCACACGTCGATCGCTTCCTTTTTGGCGAAGCGGTGGAGGATGCCTTCAGGCTGATCGATCGTGAGCTTGGCCGCGCCGTACTCGCGCGCGTCGGCGCGCTCGACCTTGCCGCCGAGCAAGTGCGCAATGAGCTGAAGGCCGTAGCAGATGCCGAGGATCGGAACGCCGAGCTCCAGCACGCGCTTGTCGAGGCTCGGTGAGCCTTCGCCGTACACGCTCGCCGGCCCGCCCGAGAGCACGATGGCGCTCGGCTTCATCGCGGCAATGGCCTCGAAGCTCGCGGTGCACGGATGGATCTCGCAGTAGACCTTCTGCTCGCGGATACGGCGCGCGATCAGCTGGGTGTACTGGGACCCGAAGTCGAGGATGAGGACGCTCTCGCGGGACATTCGCGAGCGACGTAGCACGGGAGAAGGTCGACTAGAAGCGGCCGCCGAGCGTCGCGGCACCGCCGCCGGGAAGCGCGCGCGCACCGAAATCGACAGTGGGTGCGCGTGCAGGTGCGCGAGGCGTGAGCGTCCCCACTTTGGCCGACGCGGGCGCCGAGTCGTGCGTGAGGATCATGTACGTCGCGACGCCGAGGGCCACGATGCCGATGCCGAGCGATACGTCCGCGATGAGGAGCTTCGACTTCGCCGAGTCGACGTCGTCCTGCGAGCAGCTGTGTGTCTGGCCGCAGCCGTCGCGGAGCGTGCTGACGTCGCTCTTGCCGGTGAGACCGAAGTACACGAAGCCGCCGAGGGCGACGAGGCCCACGCCGCCGATGATGTAGCCGGCAACGGGCGCGCTCTTCCTTTCAGGCTCGTTCGGCGCCTGCGTGACGGGGTTCGAACGATTGACTTCGGGCGGGGTGGTGCCGAAGGTGGCGGTGATGGCGCGGTTCTTCTCGCCCTCGCGGATGACGGCCTGCTGCTCGACCGAAGGCTGACCCTCGACCTCGAACTTGAACGTGTGCGGACCGGGATCGACGAAGATCGATTTGCCATCCAGTTTGTCGCTGATCATCGTCCCGTCGGCGGTGACCTTGGCGGACGAGATGTCGCCGCCCTCCGCGTTGCGCGCGCTGAGCACGACGGAGGGGAGGCTTGCCTCGACCTCGCTCAGCCACTGAAGGCAGTCCTTGCGCACGATGCCAGGGCAGGCTTCGCGCGCGCACAGCACCATCTGCTCGCGCGCCTTCGTGAGCTTGCGCTCGTCGCGCAGCCTCTGCGCTTCGTCCGATGCGGTGACGCACGCTTGCTTCTCGTCGGCCGCGTGGGTGGGCGGTGCAGTGAGCGTGGAAGCGAGCATCGCGCCCATGCTCACGGTGACCGCGAGGAACTTCACGGGGCTCGTCTTTCGCAGGCTGGTCTTGCGCAGAGTCACCCGCGGGAACGTATCAGAGACACTCGACCTTGTAATGCTTCCGCCCGGCGGCATCGACGGTGTAGGGCGGGTCGCAGCTCTTCTTCACCGGCGGGGGTGTCTTGACCGTCGCCGTTGCGCCCGTGCGCAACGGCGGTGGCTTGACGGCGATCTTCTGGAGGTCCGGCTTGTCACCGCCCGCCGCGCGGGTGGCCCCCGCATCCTTGACTGCGGTGGGGTCGTCGAACGCCGTGACGGGATGCGGCGTGACCGCGGCGGACGCGAGAGGGATTGGCGCAGTGGTGCTTCCCACGGCAGTGTCCTGCCTCGAGCCGCTGGCCGTCGCTTCCGACTTTCCGCGAACCTTCACGACGAGCACGGTGACGCCGACGAGAAGAAGCGCACCCGCGACGCCGATCGCCGCGGCGAGCATCGCCAGGGAGCGACGCGATGCGCGGTGGTGAGCCGACGCTTCCCCGCCGGGCTTCGAGAGCGAGATCGACGAGAGGTTCGAGCTCGAGGCGTCGTAGACGCTGCCGGGTGCAGACGCGGCAGGTGGCGACACGTCGTGACCGGAGGGCGTGCCGCTGAATGGACCACCGACGGGTGTCTGGCCAGGCATCGCCACCGTGGCCTGCGGGCCCTCGGGATTCACGGGCGGCGGATCGGTGCGGAGCTGGGACGTGAGCTGCGCGTGCGACATCGTCGTGACCGTCGAAGTGCTCTCGATTTCGGCGATCTTCTCGGCGCGGCGATGCAGCACCTCACGCGCGGTGGCTTCGACCCATTCGCCGACGTCGGACGGCGTCGCCATGCCGAGCGCGCGCTCGAGCGCGATCGCCATCTCGCGCGCGGTGTCGTAGCGCTTCGCCGGATCGCGATCGAGCCCGCGTAGGACAACTTGATCGAGCAGGTCGAGCCGGCGTGCCGAGACCGGGCCTTCGTTCTCCGCTGTCTTGAAGGGATCGAACGTGCCCGCCGACTCGACCATGAATTTGCTCGGCGCCTCGACGACGCTCGAGAGCACCTTGCCGAGGATCGCAGCCTCGTTGTCGCCCGCGAACAGCCGCCGCGCCGTGAGCGCTTCCCAGAGCACGATGGCCGCCGCGTAGATGTCCGTCTTCCGCGTGACGTGGCCATTGAGCTGCTCGGGCGCCATGTAACTGAGCTTGCCTTTGAGCTGCCCTTCGCGCGTCGTCTGGATGCGACCGGCGGCCTTCGCCACGCCGAAGTCGAGAACACGCGCGACGCCGTCGGTGCCGACGAGGACGTTCTGCGGGGAGATGTCGCGGTGGACGATTCCGAGCGGCTCGCCGCGCTCGTTGCGCGCTTCGTGCGCAGCGTGGAGACCATGCAAGGCGCCGCTCATGATCGTTCCGACGATGCGTGGCGGGATGCGCGTTTTCTGATCGCGCATCGCGCGAAGAAGCCGTGAGAGCGACTCGCCTTGGACGTAGTCCATGACGAGGAACAGCTCGCCGTTCGTAGCGACGACGTCGAGCGTGGGCACGACGTTGGGGTGACGGATACGCGCTGCGAGCCGCGCCTCGTCGAGGAACATCGAGACGAACTCGGGGTCCTTGGCGAACTGCGGATGGAGTCGCTTGATCGCCACCGTGCGAGAGAAGCCCACGGGCCCGAGCAAACGCCCGAAGTGGACCGTGGCCATCCCGCCGGCCGCAATCTCGGCGTAGAGCGCGTAGCGCCCTACGACACGCATGGGTGTCGGGATCGACGTCACCTTGTCCTCAGTCTATCGCAACCCCTGCGAAAGGACCGCAACTTCGCTGGAAAGCCGCGAGGCGGACGGTGCGAGGTGTGCGCACAAGAGGCACGCGCACGCGGCCCGGAAGGGTAGGATGCCGCCGTGTTCCCCGACGTCCGCCTTCATGTCGCCCGCGTCGGTGCAGTCGTGGTTCCGCTTCCGCGCTACCAGACACCCGGGGCCGCGGGCATGGACCTGCATGCTGCGCTTCCTGCGGAAATCGTGCTCAAATCGCTCGAGCGCGTCCTCGTGCCGACGGGCCTCGCGATCGCGATCCCGCGCAAATACGAGGGTCAAGTGCGTCCACGCTCCGGGCTGGCGTACAAGCACGGGCTCACGGTCCTCAACGCGCCCGGCACGATCGACTGCGATTACCGCGGTGAGCTGAAGGTGCTGCTCGTCAACGTGAGCAAAAAATCCGTGACCATCGCCCCGCTCGATCGCATCGCTCAGCTCGTGATCGCGCCGGTTGCGTACGCCGAGCTTCTCGAGGTGGCCGAGCTCGATGCGACAGAACGCGGCGTAGGCGGTTACGGCTCAACAGGAACGAAGTAAGCGCGCGCGCGGTCCGCCACTCGGACTATAAAGAATCGTCCCGACGATGAGCGACGTCCCCCCTGAGAGACTGATTCCGCCCGAGAGACCCAGCCTCGTCTCGCTGCGCCTGTCCGAACAGATCCTCGTCGAGCCGATCGCTTCGGAGCCGCACGAGGAGCGCACGAAGCTCGCCAAGGCGCGCGAAGGCACGAAGACCAAAGGCTGGCGCCTTCATCGCCTGCTCGGTGTGGGACCGGTGACCGCGGCCTACGAAGCGTTCTTCGGCGACGGCGACAAGGGTGACCACGCGGTGCTCAAGCTTCTCGTCGGAAGCGTTGCGCAGAACGAGCGCGCGCGCGGCCTGTTTCTCCGCTCGGCCTACGCGGCCAACCGCTTTCGCCACCAGCGCGTCGTCGGCATCACGCTCGACGGCGTCGACGACGAGGGCACGCCGTTCGTCGTTCGCTCCTGGCACGAAGCGAAGCCCCTCGACCTTATCGTCGATAGTGAGGCCCTCACCGAGGTCAAGGTGCTTCGCATCGCCGAGCAGCTCCTCGACGCGCTCGAGCTCGCGCATTCGCACGGCATCGTGCACGGCGCGATCGCGCCCTCGAACATCCTCGTCAACGCCCGCGGCTCGATGCGCCTCTGCGACTTCGCGACGCCGCCTGGCGCAACCTCGGCGGGCGCCCCGAGCTCACCCGAGGGCGAGCGCGATCTCCTTGGAGCGCTGCGCATCGGACCTTTCACCGCGCCCGAGCGCTGCGAAACCCCCGCCGCGACGGCCGCGGAGCCCTCCGATATCTACGCGCTCGCCGCATGTATGTACTTTGCAATTACCAAGAAGCACCCGCGCGGCGCGGCGAGAACGCGCGACGAGCTCGCGACCGCGGCGGTCGTTCCGGTGCGCGACGCGCTGCCGAGCGGCGTCACGGTGACCGATGGCTTCGCTGCGCTGCTCGATCACGCTCTCCACCGCGAGCCCGCGCGGCGCTACGACAGCGCCTACGCGATGCTCGGTGACGTTCGTCGCGCGATGGCAGGCCGCCGGCCGAAGCTCGAGGCCGCGCTTCGGCCCGTCCCCTCGGGCAGCTACGCGCAGCTTCCGATCTCCGAAGGCTCGAGCCGCGTGCTTCCAGCGCTCGCGCCCGAGGTCGGCGCGCTCAGCATCAACACGCGCGTCAGTCGCAAAAAGAAAGAGTGGCGCGGCAATGTCCTGCTCGTCCTAGCGATCGCGGCGCT
>CAXSGV010000295.1:2299-3713 GCA_964236615.1 uncultured Polyangiaceae bacterium | reverse complement strand
TTGCTACCTTCGTGCTCGTCAGCGAGAAGCGTGAGGACGCCGCCGAGCCGCCTCCGCCGCCGACGCAGACGTTCCACTGACGGTTACGTCAACGCGCGGGCTCCTCGGCTCGCGGCGGCGCGGATTCGGCGATGCCCGCGGTCGCGGCGCGTCAGGCTTCGCCGCGCTTGATCGCGTAGGCGCGGATCTTCTTGTGCAGGTTCGTGCGCTCGACACCGAGGACGACCGCGGTGCGCGAGATGTTCCAGCCGGTGAGCTTGAGCGTGTCGACGATGTATTTGCGCTCGGAGTGCTCGCGGAAGTCGCGGAGCGTCATGTACTCACCGGGCAGCGGTCCGGGCTTTTGGGTCGGATCGGCGGGCGCGTCTTCTTCGGCCGGCGCATCGGGCGTCGCCGGATCGGCGGTGTTGTCTTCTTCTTCGAAGGGGCTCTCGTGCGGATCTTCGGGAAGGTCGGCGATCGTGACGTGCTCGCCTGACAGAATTGCCATTCGCTCGACGACGTTCTTCAGCTCGCGCACGTTGCCTGGCCACTTGCGCGCCACGAGCGCACGAATGACCTCCGGATCGATCGGCTTCTTCTTGGTGCCGTTCTCGCGCGAGAACGCCTCCATGAACGACGCGGCGAGGATGGGGATGTCCTCGACACGCTCGCGCAGCGCCGGGCTGCGGATCGGAAACACGTTCAGACGGAAAAAAAGATCGTCGCGGAAGACGCCCGTGTCGACGGCCTTCGAGAGATCTTTGTTGGTCGCGGCGAGGACGCGGACGTCGACATGCATCACGTGCTCACTGCCGACGCGCGAGACCTCGCCGGACTGGAGCGCGCGAAGCACCTTGGCCTGCGCAATGAGATCCATGTCGCCGATCTCGTCGAGAAACAACGTGCCGCCGTGGGCCTGCTCGAAGAAGCCGCGCTTCTTCTGCTGCGCCCCGGTGAAAGCTCCGCGCTCGTGGCCGAACAGCTCGCTCTCGATCAGCTCGCGCGGAATGGCCGCGCAGTTGACCTTCACGAAGGGACCGTCTTTGCGGGGTGACAGCTGGTGGATCGCGCGCGAGATGAGCTCTTTGCCGGTGCCGCTCTCGCCGGTGATGAGGACGCCGGCCTTCGTGGGCGCGACCTTTTCGATCTCGTGAAAGAGCTTCTGCATCGAGACGCTCTCGCCGATCATCTCGTAGCGCTGCGACTGCAGGCGCGAGACCTCCGCGAGCGCGCGGCGTGTCTGCGCGGCGTCGAGGACGTTCTTGACCGACACGAGCACGCGCTCGCGCGCGAGAGGCTTTTCGAAAAAATCGCTCGCCCCGAGCTTGATCGCCATCACGGCGTCGTTCACCGAGGCGTGCCCGCTGATGACGATGACCGGCGGCGAGCTCGAGCAGGCGCTGATGCGCGGCGACCTGACCGCCAGTTTCGC
>CAXSGV010000295.1:0-2289 GCA_964236615.1 uncultured Polyangiaceae bacterium | reverse complement strand
TGCAGCGCGATGCGCGTGGTGCCGGCCAGCGCAACCGGCGTGTCGCGCGTCGCCTCGTCCTTGCGGATCTTCTCGAGCACGTCGAGGCCGCTCATGTCCGGCAGCTTCACGTCGAGGATCATGAGATCGACGGGGCAGTCCGGGCTTGCGAGCGCCGCCAGCGCCTGGCCCGCGGTCTCGGCGTTGAGAACCTTGTAGCCCTCGCCCTCGAGCACGAGCTGGAGGGCGCGGCGAATGTTCTTCTCGTCGTCGACGACGAGGACGGTCTTGGCGGTCGGTGTGCCCGCCTCAGGCCGATAGAGCTCGGCCACTAGACGCCCTGCGTCTTCATGAAGTCGAGGTACGCGCGCGCTTGGACGATGAGCGCGCTCTCGGGGTAGCGCTGGAGGATCGCGACGAAGGCGGCACGCGCGTCGATCCAGCGGTGCATCTTCAAGTAGGTCTCACCGAGGAGAATCAGCGCCTCGGGCGCGAGCCCAAAATCGGTGCGCGCAATGTCGTCGCTGTCGTCGAGCGCCGCGACTGCGTTGCCACCTTCGACCTCCGTGGCTGCGCGTTTTGCGAGGTGCGCCTGGCACGGCGGTTCGCTCGCGTAGTTGCGAAGGGCGTACTGCACGCGCGAGACCGTGGCGTCGAAGTTGTCGTTCCGGAGGTAGAAACGCGCGACGTACAGCTCGTGACGAACGAGCTTCACCGTGACGTCCTCCAGCAGATCGCACACGCGCTTGCTCTGCTTTGCCGAGGGGAAGTCATGGAGGAAGGCGCGCATCTCCTTGTAGGCCTCGAGCGTGGCACCCTGATCGCGCTCGGCGAGCGACGGCAAGATGATGCTCTCCGAGATCTCTTTGTATTGAGCCTCGGCGATGCGCGCGCGTGCGTACGTGACCTCCTCCTGATCGGAGCGGTGGTCATGGACGAATTGCTTGTAGCCGCGAATGGCGTCGGCGAATTTGTCTTGCGCGAAGTCGGCGTCGGCAACGCGAAGCTCGGAGAGGCGCGCGTAGCGCGAGTAGCTGTACTTCCGCTTCACCTCGCGGAACATCTGCTGGCACTCGATCCAGTTGTGCGCGTCGAACTCAGCGAGCGCGGCGTCGTAGGCGCGCTTGGCGTCCTCGGTGTAGCCGAGGGCGGTCTTCGCTTCGGGACCGCCGCAAGCGGTGGTCATGGCCATCAGGGAAAGGCCGGTCGCGAGACCTACGAGACGGATGGCACGGCCCATCCTGGGAGCAAGGGAGCGAGGGAAGGACATTCGAGCTACCGCGGGTTTATCACTTTTCGCCGCGCCAGCGCATGATCCGACGCGGAGGCGCGGTGTCTTCGGCCATCGCGTGCCGCACCATCGTCCTCACGAGGAGGCGCGCTTTCTCGCGAATGTCGTCGGGCACGCCGGCGTCGGTGCAGGTCGCGTTGCCCTCCGCGTCGACCGCGATCTTCAGCGCGTGCCGCGTGTCGGGCGTGAATGCTGCTCCATCGTAGACGCAAGGGGGCGCGGCCGCGGTGGGCGCTTCCGCGCGTTCGAGGATGAAGCGGATTCCCCGCTGCGGATGATCTCCGACGATGGCCACGAAGGGCCTTCTAGCGTACACAGGCAGGCGTGGAAAAGAACCCCATCACGCCGGGCGGTTATGCGCGGCTCCGCGAGGAGCTCCAGAACCTTCGGAACGTCGAGCGGCCCAAGGTCATCCAGATGATCGCTACCGCGCGCGAGCACGGGGACCTCAAAGAGAACGCCGAGTACCACGCAGCGCGCGACAAGCAGTCCTTCATCGAAGGCCGCGTGAAGGCGCTCGAGCAGAAGATCGCGCTCGCCGACGTCATCGATCCGACGAAGCTCGCGGGCGACCGCGTCTCGTTCGGCGCGCACATCAAGCTGTGCAACTCGCAGACGAACGAGGAGGTCCGCTACCAGATCCTCGGCGCCGACGAGGCCGACCTCGAGCAGGGGAGCATCAGCGTCACGAGCCCGCTCGCGCGCCAGCTGCTCGGCAAAGAGGTCGGCGACGAAGTAAAGGTGAAGATGCCCGGCGGTGATCGCGTCTACGAAATCCTCGAGGTCATCTTCAAGGGCGAAGAGTAAGCGCGGAGGCGGCGAACCCACGTGCCTGGCTCGCCAGCGCCTCCGTCCACGTTCACGCGCGTCGCCAAGCAGGCGCGCGTCTTTCTCAAAGTCCACGACGAGGCCGCGTTCGAAGCGCTCTGCGCGCAGGCTGCGCTCGCCACGCCCGAGGTTCCCGCGGCGCGCCGAGGCGATTGGGAGAAGCTCCTCGCGGGGCTCACGCAGAACAACCC
>CAXSGV010000294.1:0-8685 GCA_964236615.1 uncultured Polyangiaceae bacterium | reverse complement strand
ACTCGATGTCCTGCGGGTAGAAGTTGCGACCGCGGATGATGATGATGTCCTTCACGCGACCGCAGATGAAGAGCTCGCCCTTGGCGAGGTAACCGAGATCGCCGGTGTAGAGCCAGTTGCCGGGCCCCTTCGCCGCGGGACCAGGCTTGAAGGCGGCGGCCGTGAGCTCGGGCTCCTTGTAGTAACCGGGCGAGACGCTGGGGCCGCGCGTGATGATCTGGCCGACGTCGCGCTCGCCGAGCTCGTTGCCTTCGTCGTCCACGATGGCGATTTCGTGAAACGGGAACGATTTCCCGCAGCACACGATCTCTTGGCTGGCTGCGTTCTCGGTCGTGGCAGGGTCGCGCGGCGTGGCCTTGCCCGCCTGGAGCATCTTCGAATCGATCACGTCGGCGCGCAGCCCGGCCATGCGATCGACGAAGGTGATCGCGAGCGTGGCCTCGGCCATGCCGTAGGAAGGTAGAAACGCGCGCGCATCGAATTTCGCGCCCGCGAGCCGGTGCGCGAAATCGCGGATCGTGCGCGCGTGAATCGGCTCGGCACCGCAGCCCGCGATGCGGACGCAAGAGAGATCGAGACCGGCGACGTCCTTCTCCTTCACGCGCTTGGCGACGAGCGCGTACGCGAAGTTCGGAGCGTAGGTGAGCGTGCCGCGGCGCTTGTGGATCGTCTCGAGCCAGAGGCGCGGCGCGCGCACGAAGCTCGCGGTCGGGAGGAACACGACGGGGATGTCGGTGAAGAGAGGCCCGATGACGAAGCCGATGAGCCCCATGTCGTGGAAGAGCGGAAGCCAGCTGACCCCGAGGTCCGACTTCGTGTCTCTCGCGAGCCCGTGAACCATGAACGCTTCCGAGTTGGCCGCGAGGTTCCCGTGCGTGACCATCACGCCCTTGGGACGCGACGTGCTGCCGGACGTGAACTGAAGGAAGCAGAGGTCGTTCGGCGCAATCGCGAGCTTGCCGAAGTCGAGCGAGCCCGGCGCCGGGCCCTGCAGCTCGTCGGTCGTGACGATCGACTTCAGGGTCTCGACCTTCGCGAGCACGGGCTCGACGAACGGCTTCGTGGCCGGCGTCGTGAGGAGCATCTTCGCGCCCGAGGCGCGGACGATGTGAGCGACCGTCTCGTGGTAGCCGTCGACGTTCTTGAACGACAGCTGTGGGTAAATCGGCACAGGTACGACGCCGGCGAAGATGGCACCGAGAAACGACAAAACGAACTCGTCGCCATCGGGCACGACGATCGCGAGGCGATCGCCCTTGTGCATACCCTTCGCAGCCAGGTGCGCACCGCGGCGCGCAGCTTCGGCGTAAATTTCCGCGAACGAGCAGTAACGCTCGGTCTGGTCGGGGCGGATGAACGTGAATCCGCGGGAATTGTCGTCACGAAGGTTGGCGACGGCCTCGACGAGGGTCGGCGCGACGTGGGCAGGCGTGTAGTTCGGTTGTTGCATAGGGGGTGGGTAGGCGGTTGAGCAACCGCTGGGCCAAGGGCCCCGGACTTAGCTCGCTGAAGCACTGCACGCAACCTCGTAGGGCCCGTTTCACCGAGAAAAAGGCTACACGCGCGAACGCCGCTACGCGTCATATTTTCAGGTAGCGACGTTGCCCACACCTTCCTGCCGGAGCTATAAGCCACCACGTGACCGACTCTCTCTCCAACCGTCAAGCAGCATCTTCCTCCGGCCCGGCCGGCGGTGGGGGCGCGGCTGCGCGCGTGTTCATCACTGGCGTCGGCGTCGTCAGCTCGATGGGCCTCGGCAAAGAAGAGTACTTCCGGTCGCTCGCGGAAGGTCGCTCCGGCATCTCGCCCGTCGAGTCGTTCGATCCCAAGAACCTCGGTCGCGAGTACGCGGGCGAAGTGAAGCAGTTCAACGCGAAGGATCACCTCACCGCCGCCGAGCTTCGTCGCACCGGCCGCTGCTCCGCGATGACGCTTGCCGCGGCGCGCATGGCCATCGCCGACTCGGGCATCGATCCCGCGCTGCTCCGTGGCCCGCGCACGGCGGTCGTGCTCGGCACGACGATGGGCGAAGCGAACATCATCGCCGACCTCGACTCGCGCTGGATCAAGAACGGCCCCACCGCCGTCAAGCGAGCGCTTCTTCCCAAGTACGGGTCGACCCTCCTGCCCATCCACGTCGCCCGCGCGATCGGTGCGCAGGGCATGATGCTCACGCTCCCCGCAGCGTGCGCTGCCGGCAACTACGCGATCGGCTTTGCGGCCGATCTGATCCGCTCGGGCCGCGCCGACGTCGTCATCAGCGGCGCAACCGAGGTTCTCCAGGAGCTCCAGTTCTCGGGCTTCGTTCGCCTCGCGGCCATGGCGCAGAACCGCTGCCAGCCCTTCGACTTGAATCGGCAGGGATTGATCGTCGGCGAAGGCTCGGGCCTCCTCATCCTCGAGTCGGAAGCCCACGCCATCCGTCGGGGCGCGCGCCCCCAGGCCGAGGTCGGCGGCTACGGCCTCTCCTGCGACGCCTACCACATCACGCGGCCGCACCCCGACGCGACGGGCAGCATCGCGGCCATGCGTGACGCGCTTCTCTACTCGGGCATCACGGCCAACGACGTCGACTTCGTCAACGCCCACGGCACCGGCACGCGCGCCAACGACAACGCCGAGACCAAGGTCATGCGCGAGATCTTCGGCGATCGTAAGGTGCCGATCTCCAGCATGAAGAGCATGCTTGGTCACTGCATGGGCGCTTCGAGCGCGCTCGAAGCCATCGCCTGCGTGATGACGATCGAGACCGGCATCTACCCGCCCACCATCGGCTACGAGACGCCCGATCCGGACTGCGACGTCGCGGTGGTCGCGAACACGGCGCGCGCGGGCAAGTCCGACATCCTCCTCAACAACTCGCTCGCGTTCGGCGGGTACAACGCGGTTGCCTGCTTTGCGAAGCCGGGCGTCCTGCCGCCGCCGCGGGCTCGCACGACTGCTCAAGCCCGCGCGGCAGCTCGGTAGCTTTGGAGCCGCGCGCCGTCACTGGCCTCGGCGTGGTGTCTGCGGTCGGAATCGGCCGCGAAGCTTTTTTCGCCGCGCTCCGGGATCCCAAGCCGCTCGCTGATCGCGCGCCGGAGGACTTCACCGTCGAGAGCTTCGACGCGTCGCCCTACCCCAACGCGAAGGTCGCCGAGGTCGCGAGCTTCGACCCCACGCGCTACCTCGGCGACAAGGGTCTGCGCACGCTCGACCGGCTCACGAAGCTCCTCGTCGTCGCCGCGCGCCTCGCGGTCCACGACTGCGGCTTCAAGAAGGACGGCGAGTGGATTCAGTCGTCACCCGAGCGCGTGGGCATCGTCTGTTCGAACGCGTACGGCAGCCTCGAGGCCATCACCGAGATGGACCGCGTCGCTCAGCTCGAAGATGCAAGATACATCAATCCTGCGAAGTTCCCGAACACGGTCGCCAACAGCGCGAGCGGGTACGCGAGCATCTGGGAGAACCTGCGCGCGCTCAACGTCGCCGTGTCCGACGGCAACTGCGGCGCGCTCGACGCCGTCGGTGTGGCCGACATCCATCTCTCGACCTTGCGCGCCGACGCCATCCTCGTCGGCGGCGCGGAGGCCATGAGCGAAGCGATCTACCTCGCGTTCCGCCGGCTTGGCGCGCTCGAGGGCGCGCTTCTCGGGGAAGGCGCGGCGCTCGTCGTCGCCGAGCCACTCGCGTTGGCGGAAGAGCGGGGCGCGAGCATCCTCTGCGAGATCCTCGGCTACGGCACCGCGTTCGAGTTTCCCGACGACGAGGACACGAAGCTCATTCACGCTTCGCACGAGGCGATGGAGACGGCCATCGCCACCGCGATCGCCGACGCCGGGATCGATCCCAAGAGCATCGACGCCGTCTCGAGCGGCCTCGGTGGTCTCAAGCGATTCGACGACGCGGAGATCTTGGCGATCCACAACGCGCTCGGCCGCACCGATGTCCCTATCGCAGCGCCCAAGTTCTTGCTCGGCGAGACGCTCGGCGCGAGCGGCGCGATGGGCATGGCCGCCGCGTGCGCGTGGTTCGAAGGCGCGCCCCCCTCCCCCATCGTTCGCGGCAAGCTGGAGAACGCGCGCGACATCGAGACGGTCCTCGTGACGTCGATGGGCTTCTATGGCAACGCATCCGCGGTCTTGTTGAGAAACAACCGCATCATCAGGAGAACCGCGACGTGAGCTGGATCGACGACAAGGCACACCTCGAGCTCGCGCGCGTTCGCGAAGCCCGCGAGAAGCAGGTCTACCCGTACTTCCGTGAGTTCGAATCGGGTGGGCTCCACACCACGATCGCCGGACAGCCGATCATCAACTTCAGCTCGAACGACTACATGGGGCTCACCAACCACCCCAGGGTCAAAGAGGCTGCGCACAAGGCGGTCGACAAGTACGCGTGCGGGCTCTCTAGCTCGCGCGTGCAGGCGACGACCACCGAGCACGTCGTGCTCGAGAAGCGTCTCGCCAAGTGGTTCGGCTTCGAGAAGTGCGTGATGTTCACGACGGGCTACCAGGCCATGCTCGGTACGATCGTCTCGCTCGCCGACAAGGACACGACGCTTGTCCTCGATAGCTTCTCGCACGCGTGCATCCTCGACGGCACGTTCATGGCCGCAGGTATCCCCGGCCGCGCGCCCGAGATTCGGTTCTTCAACCACAACTCGGCGAAAAGCCTCGAGCGCATTTTGAAGACGCGCGAGCGGAAGAACGCGCTCGTCGTCATCGAGGGCATCTACTCGCTCGACGGCGACAAAGCTCACGTGAAGGAGTTCGTCGAAATCTGCGCGCGCTACGACGCCGTGCTCATCGTCGACGACGCGCACGGCACGGGAACGCTCGGGACCAACGGCACCGGCATCCTCGAAGAGCAGGGGCTCGGCGGCAAGGTCCCGATCGTCGTCTCGACGTTCTCGAAGACCTTCGGCGGCATCGGCGGGTTGCTGCTCGGCAGTGAAGAAGTGGTCGAGCTCGTGCAGCACACCGCGCGATCGTTTCTCTTCAGCGCGTCGCTCCCCATCCCGATCGTCGCGGCGGCCAGCACCATCCTCGACATGATGGAAGAGAACGGCCCCGAGCTCGTACGCGAGCTCCACCAGAAGGCGAAGTACATGCGCGACAAGCTCACGGGGATCGGCTTCGATCTCGGCGCGAGCAACACGCACATCATGCCCGTCATGTGCCGCGACGAGCGCAAGACGCTCTTCATGCACGTCGCCTTGCTCGAGTGCGGCGTCCTGATGGTTCCCATCACCTACCCGGGCGTGAAGCACGGCGAGGAGAGGCTTCGCGTCAACGTCACGCGCGGCCACACGCAAGAAGACATGGACGTGGCGCTCGGGCTCCTCGAGAGCTACGGCGAAGCGTTCTTCGTGCTGTCGGGCGAAGACCTCGGCCCGATGGAAGACTGACCATGACGTTCGCCCGCCCGCTCGTGCTCCTCGCCACGCTGCTCCTCGCAGGGTGCGGGCACGAGGTCGCGCGGATCCCATTTTCCGCCGAAGGGGTCGGAAGCGCCAAGGTCAACGTCGGCGCGGGCGGCATCGATCTCTGGACCGATCTCGACGTCGAATACTCGGGCTCGATGGTGGTGCGCTACGACATCAAGATGAGCCAAGGCGGCAAGGTGGTCGTCAGCGCGAGCTGCGATCCCTTCGACGTCCGCCAGAAAGTCGGCGTGAAAGAGACCACGCGCGGGACCGACAAGGTCGTCTATTTCACCGGCAAAATGGGCTGCCGCAAGGGGCTCCCCGATGTCCCGTCAGGCGTGACCGACGTCACAGCGACGCTCACCGTCCTACGACGGCCGGCGAACCTCACCATCCACAAGATGGACCTCGTCTTCAAAGAGTAGAATCGGCGGCATGTCGACCGTTCGCGCGCGCGTCCTTGGTGCCTCTGTCTTCGTCTCTACTTTCGCGCTCGCGGGCTGCGGGAAAGAGGTCGGTCGCATCCCCTTCACCGGCGACGGTAGCGGCGCTACCTCGGTGGCGGTGGGCGGCAAGGGGCTCGCGCTGTGGACCGACCTCGACGTCGCGTACACGGGCGATCTCGGCGCCTCTTACGAGGTCGAGATGCTTCAAGGCGGCAAGGTGGTCGGCACCGCGACCTGCAATCCGCTCGATGTCTCGGCCAAGATCAAGTCGATGGAGACCTCCATCAACGGCAAGCACACGAGGCGTTACGGCGGGAAGATGCGCTGCTCTGCGGACATTCCGGCGGGGGCGACCGAAGTGAAGGCCACGCTGTCGATCGCGCCGAAGCCCCCGGTCCTCACCATCACGAAGATGGACCTCGTCCTGAAGGAGTGACCGTCAGGCGGGGTGCAGGCGCATGAGCGCCTTCGTCACGTCGTCGACGGTCGCCATGTTGGTGAGCATCTCGTTCGGGATGACGACGTTGAAGCGGTCCTCGATGTCGGCGACGACTTCCATCACCGCGAGGCTGTCGAGACCAAGGTCGTTCTGCATGTGATCGGTCGCCTTGATCGGGCGGCCGGGCTCGACGTGCTTGGCGAGAATGTCCGTCGTTGCTTTGAGGGTCTCGTCGTACGTCGTCATCGGGGCCTCGGAGACTAGCAAAGGCTGGCGCCGCGGTCATCGACGATGGCACGCGCGACAACACCCGGATCCGCTGCCGCCAGAAGCGCACGAATCACCGCCACACCCCAGGCGCCGGCCGCGAAGCACTGCGGTGCGTTCGCTCCATCGACGCCGCCCAGCGCGAGGACGAGCGGCGCCGTGAACGCCCTTTCGCTCGAGCTCGAAGCCACGATGGCGGAAGCGCGGCGAAGCGCTTCGACGCCGCGCGGTGCCCCCTTCCTTGGCGTCGCGAAGATCGGGCTCACGAGAACCGCGCTCGCGCCCTCCCGCACCGCCCTGCGCACATCCTCGTCGTCATGAGCGGCCGAGCTGACGAAGGCCGCGTCGCCGAGGATGCGGCGCGCCTCGAGGACGCTTGCGCCACCCGGAACGTGCGCCCCGTCTGCGCCCACCGCGCGCGCGAGCTCGACGTCACCGTTGATGAGCAGCTGCGCGCCGTGCGAAGCCGTGAGCTCGCGAAGCCGGCGCGCGCGGGCCGTGAATGCGGGGAGTGCCGCAGTCTTGTCGCGGAGCTGCACCGCGAAGGCGCCCTGCGGCAGCACCGAGGCAACAGCGGCGATCACCGCGTCCGTATGCGCGTCGGAGTAGCCGGGGTCGGTGATGAGAACGAGCCGCGCGAGCGCGCTCAAGCGCCGCCGTCGCCTGCGGCCGCGGAGAGCGCTGCGAGCTCCTCTTTGGCCGCGGGGGTGTGGCGGCTCGAAGGGTATTTCTCGATGAGGAACTTGAGCGTGTCCTTCGCTGCGGCGTCGTCGTGACGCGTGCGAAAGTCCTGCGCGAGCGCCCAAAGCGCGTCGCCTGCCGTGTCCTCGCGACGCACGTTGGGATCGGGATCGTGCGAGCACTGGAACGGCGCGAGCGTGAGCGCTGCGCTGGCGATCGACGCCGCGGCCAGACGGAGGACGACGTTCACGGGGCCAGCTCTTTTGCTTCGACGTGGCCGACGGTGATGAACTTTCCGCCCTCGACCTTCCAGACGATGTAGTCGCCGATCACGTCACCCTGCGCGTCGAAGTCGACGGCGCCCGAAGCACCGTTGTAATCGACGTCCTTGCCGGCGCGGATGGCCGCGAGCGCGTGACCGACCTGCGCGGGTCCGAAGACCGTCCCCTTGCTCGACACCTCCATCAGCGCGTCGCGAACCTTCACGCCGTTCGAGGGATCGCCCGAGCGCTCGAGCGCGAGCGCGATGAGGATCGCCGCGTCGTAGAAGTTGGCAACCTTCCCCGGCAAATCGGCCTCGCCGGGCTCGAGCGCGAAATGGGAGAGGTAGAGGTTCTTGAAATCGGCGTAGGTCGTGGTCGGCGGGTTGGGATCGGGGTTGGTGCCGTACATCCCCTCGACGACCGTGGGTGACGACGGGTCCGCCTTGTTGACGCGCCCGTTCACGATGAGTGACGGCTTGAAGACTCCGTCGGCGCCGAAGACCACGAAGTCCGAGGGGAGCGCGTTGGGTACACCGGCGACGCGCTTCTGAAGCTCGGTGACGAGGGCGTCCGCCGCCGGATCGAACATGACGAGCACGAGGCAGTCAGGCCTTTGCGTCACGATCTCCTGGATGGTCGGCGCGTACGACGCTTGAACGTCGGCGGGGATGGCGAGGTTCGCGACGACGGTGCCGGCGCGCTTTTCGAATTCGACCTTCGTCGTCGTCGCGAGCGGATTGCCGTAGTCGTCGTCGGCGTGGACAATCGCCATTCGCTGGCAGCCGATCTGATCGGGGAGCGCAGCGTCCGTGCCTGCGTCCGTGCTCGCGTCCTTACCTGCGTCCTTGCCAGCATCTTTGCCAGCATCTTTGCTGTTGCCCGCATCGATGGGTGGGTTGGCGTCGATGCCGATCCCCGCGTCGGTGATCTTGTCGGGAAGCTGCCGGCTCGCGAGCAGCGCGAGGACCTTTCCCTGCAAAGCATCGGATGGGATGGTGCGGAAGAACCAGCGGTCCGAGGCAGGCTGCAAGCTCGTCAGAAGCGCGGACGTTGCGGAGCCCGAGAGCTCGATGATGCGTCGTTGCGCTACCTTCGGCGCGACCGACACGACCTGCGAGCTTCCACGAGGTCCGAGGATCGCGACGGCGCCTTCGTCCAAGAATCCGTTCACGATGCCGTCGA
>CAXSGV010000293.1:2035-8710 GCA_964236615.1 uncultured Polyangiaceae bacterium | reverse complement strand
GCGAAGAGGTTCGGGTAGAGATCATCGTAGATCGGCTTGTCGCTCAACTTCGGGTAGCGAAGGAACTCCGTGAACTGGCTCCCGAGGTTGTAGTCGAAGCCAAAGCCCGCGGCGTCGGAGTACCACTGACGGAAGAAGCGCACCGACTCGACGTTGTCCCAGTTGTACGGCGGGCTCTTGTCGACGCCGCTGCGCACGTACGCGATCCAGGGAAGCAGCGGCAACGACGTGGCGGCGGCGCCGACGATGGCGCCGATCCACTTGGTGCTCTTGTGGCCGGGGCGCCACTTGCCACCGAAGGCCAGATCCCAACCCGCGAACGCCGCGCAGTAAAAGAAGCCGCTCATGTGAAGCTGCGCGATGACAGAGCCGAGCGCGGCCCAGATCAGCGCGCCCCAGTAGCGATCGCGGCGCCACCATCCGATCAGGTAGATCATGATGAAGAGCGGCAGCACGTTGGTCGCCCAGATCTTGCGCTCAAGCAGCAGCGCCATCGGGTTCACGGCGACCAAGGCGCCCGCCCATAGCCAGATCTCGGTCTCCTTCTTGTCGACGATCTTCAGCGCGAAAAAGTAGAGGAGCGCGAGCGCGAGGATGTTCATCGTGATGATCGCGCGGTCGAGCGTGAGCGGCGTGTGCGCACCGAACACGCGCGCGATGACGGCGAAGACCCACACGCTCATGCCGGGGTGCCGCAAGCCCGGCCCCGAGCTCATACCGAGCGCGGGCCACCGCTCGTCGATGCCGACGTGCTGCGAACGGTCGAACATCCACCGTTCGTCGCCCTTGTACTCCATGTCCTCGATCCACGTGAGGCGGAGCACCACGCCGAGCACGAACGCCGCGAAGAAGAACGCGGTGAGGTACCAGGGCCGCGTCTTCATCCGAGGGGCCGAAGCTGCCTGGCATTCCGTAGTGCGGCGAGGTCCATCGCGATGCCGCCGAGATCGGTCGCCGCGCGGAGCATGCCCGACGCTTTGAGCTTCGAGCCGCCGACGTCCTCCCAGCGAAAGAGAGGGACCTCGAGAAAGTCGGCGCGCGTGAGCGGCGCTTGGCGCGGTGTGCCCGCGAGGAGACGCCCAATCAGCTCGACGTCGAAGGCCCAGCGCGAACGGAACGGGACGCGCAACGCCTCCTCGAGCAGCGGGGATGCGCGGAAGTACTTCGCACCGCATTGCGTGTCGTAGAACGGCGCGCCGAGGATCGACGAGGCGACCGTCGCGAAGATGCGACCGAGGTAGTGGCGCGTTGCGCGGCGCTTGATGTCGCGACCGATCAGCGCAACGCGCGCGGCGGTGACGACCTGCACACCCTCGGCGGCGATCTCGTCGCGGAGACGAAGAAGCTCCTCGGGGGGCGTCGAGAGATCGGCGTCGGCGTAACCGACGATCTTGGCGCCATGCTCGAGCGCGCGGATCATCCCCAGACGAACCGCCTCGCCCTTGCCACCGTTCTTGGCGGCGCGCATGACCTCGATGCGACCGCCCTTCGTGTCGGCACGCTCGCGCAAGCTTCGAAGCACACCGGCGGTGTCGTCGGTCGAGCCGTCGTCGACGAACAGGAGCGATAACGCCGGCGCGCGCGATAGATCGAGGAAGCGCGCGACGTCGAGACGGCGCTCCTCGTTGTAAGCGGGGATGATCAGTGTGGCGGTATTGGGCATGGTGACGCTCATCACTCCGTCGGGACGTGCGGCGGTGGGCCGTCGCCCTTCTCTTGCCACTCGCCCTTGGTCCGCCACAGCTCCCAGTCGCCTTCTTTACGGAGGCGGACGCCACGCTTCTTGGCGTCGCGGTACTGGCTCTCGCTCGGAGTCCACCCATGGACGAGGACGAGATCGTTGTTCGCCCAGATCTCTTCGCTCTTCGCCCAGTCGGGGGAGTGCCACGTGATTCGGTGCGGATCGATGCCTTCCTTGTACCGGATCGAGCTGGTCGACACGATGGCGGGGTTGTCGGCCACCTGACCGAATCGATCGGCCATGTAGTATTTGTCGACGTGCCAGTTGGGCTTCCACTGGAAGACCTTGCTGGTGTCGGGCGCGACCTTGACCATGTGCAGCGTCTTCCGGAAGGGCGCCGCCTCGAGCACGTACTGAAGGCCGTTGGCCTCCGTCTTCTCGAACTCGACGAGCCCGCGGTACCAGACGGCGAGGCCTTCGTTCGTCACCCAGAGGATCCCGCCGATCACGAGCCAGCGCGCGAGGCGTGACACCTGCGCGGGCACTGGACACACGAGCGCCGAGACGAGCCACAGCGACACGCCGATCTGACGCGAGCCGACGACCGGGTTGCTGTCGATGCCTTCCGGCAACAGAAAGTACGAGAGGATCGTCATCGCCCACGCGAGCTCGAGCAGGGGCGCACCCTTCCAGCGGTGAAGGCGACCGAACGCCACGGACACGGCGGCCAAGAAGCAGAGCTTCCACAAGACGCCGAGGTCCTCGTGCTGGATCGTGATCTTCGCAGCGTAGGCGCCGATGTCGTGGATGAGAAAGTCGAGCGGCTTGAACGACGCGCCGAAGTTGTTCTCCCAGCCGCTGGTCGTCGTCGTGATGGCGCCCTTCGTCGCGCCTTCGCCGAACGCAAACTGGTACCAGCGATAGAAGAGAAGCAGCGAAGGCAGCACGCTGAGAAGCGCGAACGCGGCAACCTTGCCCGCGGCGGTGAGACGCCGACGCACCCGGCGGCCGAACGTGGCGTCGGGCGGCGCGTCGGGATCGCGCGTGAGCTTCACTGCAAACAAACCCAACGTGATCACGAAGCCGAGCGCGCCCGCCCAGAGGAAAATGTGCGCGTGCGCGAGGAACACCGCGCAGTAGCAGAGCGCCGCGATCACGATCCGTTTCCAGCTCGGACGCCGAAGCGCGCGCCACAAGAGTGGCACCGACATCACGAGGAAGGGCGCCGCGAAGAGCAGGTTCGAAAACCCCGCCACGTAATTCATGTTGTAGACGAAGGGCACGCTCAACATCGCGGGCCACGCCGAGCGCCCGAACACGCGGAGCGCGTAGAGGTTCGCGAGCGGAACCCCCGCGACGTAGAGCAGCATGCACATGCGCACCGCGCGCGCGACGCCGAGCAGCTTCCCGGAGTAACCCGCGACCGTGTAGAGCAGCGAGTTCGCCAAGAGCGGGTCGGGCGGATCGTAGAGCGCGGGGTAGAGCGACCCTGGACGGCTGTAGTCAGCGACGACTGCGCTCAGACCGACGTGGTGCCCGTGGTCCTGCATCGGCTGGAACTTCCAGTGCCAGAACATCCAGACGCTGTACGTGAGCGCGATGGCGAGGCCGATGAGCGGCAGCAGGCCGAGCGGCTCGGCCTCGGCATCGTCGTTCGGGTCGATCGCGTCGAGGCCACGACGCACCGTCCGCTGAACGCCTGTCTGGAGGGCGCGCGCGTGTCGCCACGCCGGCCCGACAATGGCGGTCACGCGCGGTGGGAGCTGGGGTAGCTCGAGTCGTCGCATGCGAAGCCGCCCCGCTACGTAACATGCGCTACCGCGATATCAGCGGATTTTTGCGCGAGGGCGCCATGGTATAGAGGCCGCCACTATGGCCGCGCGGAAGGCGAGCTCGGGGCGTTCCCGCACGACGCTCGTGTTTTTCGCGCTCGTGTTCGCGGTTTACACCTGCGTCTACCCGTACCTCGGGTCGTTCAACAACCCGAACGAGAACGTCCGCGTCTACATGACGATGGCGATCGTCGAGCAGCACACGTTCCGGATCGACAAGATCCTCGAGCGCCACGGCTATGTGAACGACATGGCCAAGGCGCCGGACCCCGTCACGCAGGAGCCGCACCTCTATTCGATCAAGGCCCCCGCGGTGAGCTTGATTGGGGCGCCGTTTTACTGGGCGTTCACGAAGCTCGCGCCGCGCTTCGGGCACCCGGTCCCCACGCCTGCCTCCACGCAGGACGAAAAGGTGTGGTGGTTTCGCGCGACCGTGTTCGTGCTGCGGCTCTTCGTTCTCCAGCTGCCGTGCTTCCTCTTTCTCGTCTGGTACGAGCGCTTCCTTCGCGCGGTCGCGCCCGATCCCGCGCTGCGCCTTCCAATCGTCGCCGCGGCGGGCCTCGGCACGAACTTCCTCGCGTACGCGCTCATGTTCGTAAGCCACTCCTTTTTTGGCCTGACGTCGTTCGTCGCATTCGGGATCGTCGCGCGTGAGCGCGCGCTGTCTCGCGGCAACCCGCGGCGACGACGCGCGAGCAAGGCCTTCTTGGCGGGGCTCTTTGCGGGGCTCGCCACGCTGTCCGAGTACCAGGCCTTCCCCGTGTCGACGGCGATCGCGCTCTTCGCGTTCACCGTGTTCTACCGGCCAACGCGGCTACTGGCGTTTCTCGCGGGCGCGGGGCTCAACGCGGCCGCGCTGATGTTCTACCAGTGGCGCTGCTACGCGAACCCGCTCACGCCGGGCCACAAGATGGCGGAGAACCCGCAGTTCGCAGCGTGGCACCAGTCCGGGTTCTTCGGTCTCGGCGAGCCGAGCTGGTCGACCTTCCGCGATCTCTCGTTCAGCCACACGTTCGGCTTCTTCGGCACGAGCCCGTTCATGTGGCTCGGTCTGCTCGCGATCCCGTTTGGTCTCTTCTGGGTGCGTGGCTTGAAGCGCGCGCGCTCGCAGCGACGCTGGGAGACCTTCTGGTGGCTCTTCGCGATGCTCGCTCTCTGGATTCCCATCAGCTGCGCTGTGAATTGGCGCGGTGGATGGACGCTCGGCCCGCGCTTCTTCGGCGCCGCGCCTGCGTTCTTCGGATTCGGCGCCGCGTGCGCGCTCGAGCACATCGCGCGGGCTTCGCGCCGCCGGCGAGCGATCGTGCGTGGCATCGCGGGCGGGCTCGCGCTGGCGAGCGTGGTGAGCCTCGGCTTCGTCGGCCTCGTCTACAACACCTTCCCCGAGACGGTGACGCGCCCACTCACGCAGATGGCGCTGCCGCTCGCCATGAACGGCTTCGTGCCGCACCACGCCGGCGAGCTCGTGGGTTGGACCAGCACGACCTTCTGGTACATCGTCGTCTTCTTCCTCTTCGCCGCCGCGCTCATCGCCGCGTTCATTCCTGCACGCGAGCGACTTCGCGGTTGGCTCTGGCGTGTGCCGTTCATGGTCGCTACATGCGCGCTCGGCTTGTGGCCGATCGTGCGCGCCCCCACGGTCGAAGAGGAGGCCGAAACGAGCCCCGCCGCCCACGCGCAAGACCTTCGCTTCTTCGTGGTCTCATGGGAGCCACCCGCGCGCGATCGCATCAGCATCGCGCGCGAAGAGGCAGAGCGCTACGGGCGTCGCGGCCCCTGCTTGTGGCTCCACATCGCCGACATGGAGCACAATCTTTTGCTCGAGCCCGAAGCCGCGCACGACACGAGCAAGGCGAATGGAACGCCGCGCGAAGCGTGCGCCCGCCGACTGCCTTTTTGAGCTAGCGGCGCTGCCAGCGAAAGGGCTGCAGCGTCACGCAGCTGTCTGCCGAGCCGTCCCACTCGACGGTGAGGCCCGACGCACGACAGGCAGCGGCCACGGCGGCGCCGATGATCTGCCCGCGGGTGAGGGGCTTCACTCGTGGCGCCTCGATGCGCTTCTTACAGGGGCACATCGTTGGGAAATCGCCGGCGCTCTTGGCCGCGATCCAACCGCGCCCTTGGCACTCGGGGCAGGGCGACTTCACTTCCTGCGGGATCGGTTCGTCCTCTTCGAAGGAACCGAACTGCAAACGAAGGCCCTCTCCGCGGATCGCGCGCCACACCTCGTCATCGCGGTAGAATGCGTAGCCGCGCGCCTTTGGACCACCGCGCGTCGTGAGCGCGTTGCCAGCGTTCTCGGCTCGCTCGACCGCCAGTGCGTAGTCCTCGTGCGCGTCGTCGATCGCGACGATGCCGTCCGCCGTGAGGGCCGCGAACGCGGTGGTGAGCCGATCGCAGTCGGTCTTCGCCGGCCACGATGCGATCTCGGCTTCCTTCCGGCGAAAAGCTTCGTCGATGGCCTTCACGAGCTGTGCGCGCACGCCTGCGTCGAGCTGACCGACGTCGCTAACGTGATCTTCATCCGCGAGCCCGAGCTCCGTCAGCTCGCACGTCTCGACGACCCAAACCAGGACGGCGGCGCGGTCCTCGAAGCCACGAGCGACGCGGTGGGCGATCTCGTCACCGAGGTCTTCGGGAAACGTCATTCGATCCTCCGCGCGCGAATGCGCTCTAGCGACGCATCTTCGCGGCCATCTGCTCACCGAGCTGCGCGGAGCGCAGGCTGGCGCTCTCGACGGCGTCCATGAGCGTCTTGCGCAGCGCGCCCGACTCGAGGGTGTGAAGGCCCGCGATCGCCGTGCCGCCCGGGCTCGTGACCATGTCCTTCAAGCGGCCCGGATGTTCGCCCGTTTCAAGCAACAGCTTCGCCGAGCCGTAAACGGTCTGCGCCGCGAAGTAGCTTGCGAGCAGACGGGTGGCGTCGGGGAGCTTCGTTTTGAGCGCGGGCGGAAGGTGAAAGGTATCGTATTCGCCACGCCATGGCTTGGTGCCGAGGAGCGGGTCGGCAAGCGGTTCAAAGTCGGTCCCTTCCGCAAGGTGGCGCCCGTCCGCGGTCGTCACGGTCAGCGGGCAGCCGTCCCGGCGCGGCATATTCAGAAAAGCAACGGGCTCGATCTTCGGCTCACTCCACGCGAGCGTGCCAGATTTCCCGCCCCAGAC
>CAXSGV010000293.1:0-2025 GCA_964236615.1 uncultured Polyangiaceae bacterium | reverse complement strand
ACCTTCACGCCGCCGTCGGCGAGCGCTTCGATGATGAGCATCACGTAGGCAGGGCCGCTCCCCGACAGGCCGGTGACGGCGTCGAGCGAGGTCTCGTCGAGCACGACCACGCGGCCGACGGCTTCGAACATCTCGCGCGCGGCCTCCATGTCAGCCTCGGTCGCGTGCGTGCCCGCGCTGATCGCGGTCGCGCCGGCGAGCACCGTCGCGGGCGTGTTCGGCATCGCACGCACGACGCGTGCGTTGACGGGGAGGCGCGCTTCGATGGCCTCGAGCGGAACACCCGCCGCCACCGAGACGACGAGAGTGTGCGGCAGAACCTCGGCGCCGATCGTCGTGAGCGCCTTGTCGACGACCTGCGGCTTCACCGCGATGACGAGGAGATCCGACGTTCGCACGAGCTCGTGGTTGTCGGTCGTCGTCTTGATGCCGTGCGTGGTCTGGAGGAACTTGAGGCGATCGGTCTTCACGTCGCTCGCCGTCACGTGCTCCGGCGTGAACGTGCCCGCGTGGAGGAGACCCTTGATGAGCGCCTCGGCCATGTTGCCGGCGCCGAGGAAACCGACCGTGCGCGGCTTCGAGGCGCTCATCGAACGCCGCTGGCGATGATGGCGAGGACCTCGTCCATCGCGGCTTCGACGTGCGGTCGCACGCGCGCGCCCTCATCGCCGATGTCGGCAGCGAAGCGATCGAAGCGCGAACGAAGCAGCGCGCGACGGCCCATCGAAGGGTCGTCGTGCAGCGCGGCGGCCCAGGCCACGCCAAGCACGGCCGAGCGCTCGTCCTGCGACATGTTGTGATGACGCTTCGCGAGCGTGACCGGCGCGCCATGAGCGACCTGCGACAGCGCCTCTTCGCGGTAGCGGCGCGGAAGGAGCAGCGTGCCTGCGTGTGCGGCGAGCGCGACGCCGGAGCCCGGCACGCGATCGGCGAGGATGAAGCGGACGCCATCGACGACGGCGAGGCCGGCGGTGCGGCGAGCATCGACCTTCTCGACGACCTCGTTGCGCATCGCCTCGACGTCGCTCCCGAGCCCGAGCTTCTGCGCGAGCAAGCGCACCACGGCCTCTTCGCGCGGATCGATCGCGTCCCACGCGGCGGCAAGCCAGGCGCCGCGCACGAGGCCCTTGGTGACCGCGGCGTCGATGTCGCCGAAGACATCGAGCTGCTCGATGGGGACCGGCGGCTCCGTGTAGAGCGGCGTGGCGTCGGCCTCCGGGAGACCAAACGATCCGATGAGCGCCGACAGCATGCGCGCTTCCTCGGCGTCGATCGGACCATCGGCTGCGTAGACCGCGCGCAGCACGCGCGTCGCGAGGGTGCCGAGGCGCTTCACGCGCTGAACGTCTTTGTCGCTCGGCTTCGCAGAGAACAAAGAGCGCAGGCCGCGTCCGCCGCCCTCGAGCGTCACCTTCTCTTTGACGACGTCGGCCATCGGCATCCACGACGGCGGCGCGATGGGCGCCATCGTGCGCGCCATGTCGATGAACCAGGCGTCGAAGCCGGTGACCATCGTCGCTACGTCCTGGCCCTGGACGGCCGCCGTGTGAACCTCGGCGCGCCGCTTGATCACGCCGTCGAGCGCGTCCTTCGAGGAGCCGCCAGCACCGGAGAGCGCGAACATGATTTCTTCGGCAAGCACGGAGACGAGGCGAGCAAAGGCCTGCGTCGTGGGGTCGGGCGTCGGGGCGTATGCGTCGGTCATGAGGCGCGTACGGTACCAGGGAACTTGGCCCGGGAATCGGCCCTCTCCCATGGTGGCGCCATGCGCGCTCTGCGACCGTCCTTCTTCGCTTGTGCCTCGATGCTGATCGCCGCCGGCTGCACGGGCGTGAACTTCGGAGACAAGTCCCAGAGTGGCGCTGCCGCGTCCCCCGCGACCTCCGACGACGGCGGCGCCGACTCGGCGGCGAAGGCCAGCAACGGCATCGACTGCATCGTCGAGTCGACGACCGGCGCCACGCTCTGCACCGCGGTCTCGACCTGCCCTTCGGTCGCGGTCGATCACGACGTCTACCCCGACTG
>CAXSGV010000292.1:2331-8715 GCA_964236615.1 uncultured Polyangiaceae bacterium | reverse complement strand
GTTGGCTCGTCGTGCGCGTGCACGAGGGCTGGGGCAAGAGCGAGGTCTACTTGATGGACCTCTCGAAGAAGCCCGACGCCAAAGGCGATCGCAAGTGGACGGAAATTGCGGTCGGCATGGACGCGATCTTCGATCCGATCCCGCGAGACGATCGCCTGTGGATGCTCACGAACGACGGAGCCGCGAAGTACCGCTTCTTCAGCCTCGATTACCCGGCGCCCGATCGTACGCACTGGAAAGAGATCCTCGTCGAAGGCAACGACGTCCTCACCGACGTCACCGTGGTCGGCAAGGAGCTGGTCGCGACCTACCTCCACGAAGCGTCGACGCGCATCGAGCGGTTCACGCTCGAAGGAAAATCGAAGGGCGAGATCCCGCTCCCCGCCATCGGCACGGCGAGCGTGAGCGCGCCGCGCGACGGCGACGAGGTGTTCATCGACTTCGCGTCGTACGTCACGCCCTACCAGGTGACGCGCTTCGAGCTGAAGACCGGCAAGACGGCCCTCTGGGATCGCGTCGGCGCGGAGTTCAGCGCGCAGAGCGGCGCCGAGGGCGTGAAGATCTCGCTGCTCTACGCGACGAGCAAAGACGGCACGAAGATCCCGATGTTCGTCGTCGCCAAGGACAACCTCCCCAAGGACGGCAAGAACCCGACGATCTTGTGGGGCTACGGCGGGTTCAACGTGAACCAGACGCCGGCCTTCAGCTCGCGTGCTCTCTTGACCGTGAAGCACGGCGGCGTGTGGGTCAGCGCGATCCTCCGCGGCGGCGGTGAGTTCGGCGAGGAGTGGCACAAAGCGGGGATGCTGGCGCAGAAGCAGAACGTCTTCGACGACTACATTGCGTGCGCCGAGGAGCTCATCGCGCAGAAGATCACGAGCCCCGAAAAGCTCGGGATCATGGGCGGCTCGAACGGCGGCTTGCTCGTCGCGGCCGCGGTCACGCAGCGGCCGGAGCTCTTTCGCGTCGGCGCCAGCCTCGTGCCGCTCACCGACATGCTTCGCTACCACCGCTTCCGCATCGCGAAGCTCTGGATCCCGGAGTACGGCGATCCCGAAAAGCCCGAAGACTTCAAAACGCTCTTTGCCTACTCGCCCTACCACCACGTGAAGGCGGGCGTGAAGTACCCCTCGATGTTCTTCACGAGCGCCGAGAGCGACTCCCGCGTCGATCCGATGCACGCGCGCAAGATGGCGGCGCGCATGCAGGAGGTCGGCGACACCTTGGGCACGACAAAAGAACGCCCCGTCCTGCTCCGTATCGAGAGCAAGGCGGGGCACGGCGCCGGCAAGCCGACGAGCAAGCTCATCGACGAGATCGCCGACGAGCTTTCGTTTTTGTTCCACGAGCTCGGCGTCAAAGAGTGAGCGGACTGACTCTCCCGACGACGGACGCGTTCACGCGTTCTTCACGCGTTGCCCGGCCTCACGAAATGAAACCGAGGATGGCGATGTTCACGATGTTCATGACTGCTCTCTCCTCCTTTCGTTTCGAGTCGAGCTTTGCAACTGGTTCGCCGTAGTGACGCGCGAGGGGCCCAGGAAGTTCCGCCCGACGTGTGGCGTTCTGCTCATTTGAATAAAACGGGAGAACGACGGACCATGCTCACAGCTCGCACCTTGTGCCTCGCGCTCGGCTTGATTGGCTCGATCGGCGCGGCTGGCTGCAAAGGCAAAGGAACGTCGTCCGCTGCGGCCAGCGATCCGAACAAGGTGGCGAAGGTCGGCGAGCCGGTCCTCTTCGGCGACTCCGACTGGACGGTCGTCGACGTGAAGGATGCCGGCAAGAAGCTCAAAGCGAACAACGACTACGGCGAGGAAAAGACGACCGAGGGGCGCTTCGTCCAGGTTCACTACCGGGTGACGAACAAAGGGAAAAAGGAGGAGCACATCCTCGACACACCCAAGGTCGTCGACGCCAAGGGTCGTGTGTTCGCCCCAATCGAGATGGAATCGTTTTACGTTCCCGCGAAGACGAAGTCGCTCGGCCTCGAGGCGCTGCCGCCGAGTCAGCCGAAAGATTACTGGACCGTCGTCGAGGTCCCCGATGACGCCACGGGCCTCGCGTTCCAGATCCACGGGCTCGGTCTCTTCGGTGACAAGAAGACCGTCGACCTCGGGATCTGATTGGTCGTCGTCCTCCGCGTCGTCGCGGCGCTGCTCGCGGTGCTCCCGTTTCTACCGCCGCTGCTCGCGCGCGCAGGCCTGCACGGCGCCGCGGCCTTACTGGACGTGCTCTGGGTGCCGTTCTGCCACCGCATGCCCGAGCGCTGCCTCGTTCTGTTCGGTACGACCATGCCCGTGTGCAGCCGTTGTCTCGGCCTCATCGTGGGCCTTGGGGCTGGGATCGCGATCGCGCGACCGCTGCTCGAGCCGCGCGTGCTGGTGATCGTCGTCGGTCTCGGGGCGGCATTCTTGGGGGCCGAGCTCGTCAGTCAGGACCTGGGTTGGCACCCCGTGTTTCATCCAACCAGGTTGCTTTCTGGGTTGCTTCTGGCCTATCCCATCGGGAGTACCGCTGGCGCTCTCGCTCGAGGCCGTTAGCCGACCTCTTTGCTTCCTGGGTTTCACCGCAGTTTTCCGCAGTTTTACCGCCGTTTTCTTAAATCGACGCCCTGAACTGGACATCCGTTCAGGGGCTCGTTTAGGGTCCGCACATGCACTACGAACTGTCTGTCCTCAGGGCCTTGCTCCGCTTGGCGCGCCGTCGTTGCGCCGCCGACATCGATCAACTTCTCGTGCGCGTGGGGGGTGCTCCCGCCGAGCTCCGCGACGCGATGCGCCGCCTCGAGCAGGCGGGTCTCGTCGAGCGTTTGCCCGGCGCCGGTGACGGCAACGGTCGCCTCACGCTCTCCGGTCTCGCCGTCGCGGTCGCCTCCATCAAAGACAGCGCGAACCGCCGCTCGGCGACCAGCGAAGTCAAGGCGCGGGCCAAGTCGACCAGCGCCAAAGTCCGGCGCGGCGTGCGGCAGAAGACCCGCGCCGCCTGAGCGCGAAGCCGAAATCTCCGCAAGCGCAGTACGAGGCCGGCAAGGCCTCCCGCGCACGCGAGGTCGCATCGCTCGAGAGCAAGTCGCGCGCGATCGGGTTCTTGCGTCTCGCCGTGGCGCTGTCTGCCATCGCGCTCACTGGCGCCGTCGTGTGGGCCCCTATGCCGAAGGGATCCTCGATCGGCATCCTCGTTCTCGTCGCGCTCTTCGTGACTCTCGTCGCGGTGCACGCACGGGTGATCGTTCGCATGGAGCGCGCATCCGCAGCGCTTCGCTTCCACGAGCGCGGCCTCAAGCGTCTCGCGGGTGAGTGGCAAACCGAAGCCGACAGTCGTCCGACGGGCGACGCCTTCATGACGCCGAATCATCCCTACCTCGGCGACCTCGACATCTTCGGCAAGGCCTCGCTGTTTCAGCTTCTCGATCAGACCGAGACGCGCTTCGGCGCCGCCTACCTCGCGTCGTGGCTCAAAGGGGCGACCGGAACCTTCCCCGGGGATGTGAAGCGGCGCCAAGATGCCGTGAAGGATCTCAGCCCGCGCCTCGACTTTCGCGAGCGACTCTCGGCCGAAGGCGCGTTGCTTGGCGCCGAAAAGCCCGATCCCGAGCCTTTCCTTTTGTGGGCGGACGGCAAGGCGCCGCTCGTGGTGAACCCACTCGTCAAGGTGCTCGCGAAGGTCCTCCCCGTGCTCACCCTCGCGGCGATCTTCTTCTACGCGTTCCTCCCCACCGGCGTCTGGGCGGGGCTCGTCGTTCTCCAAATCCTCATCGGCACGCCCACGCGCGCACGCGTCGCCGAGATCGCCGCCTCGGTCTCGTCGAAGGAGCGCGCGCTCGCACGTTACGCCGACATGCTGGCGGCGATCGAAAACGAGAAGCTCGAGTCCGAGCTGCTCAAAGATCGCCATGGCATCCTGCTCGCGAGCGGCAAGAGCGCGACGCGCGAAATGGCCGCGCTCGGTCGCATCCTCGGCTTCCTCGATGCTCGCAACAACGAAGTCTTCCGGATCTTCATCGGGCCCGTCCTCATGTGGGACCTCAACTGCGCCGTCGCGCTCGAGAGCTGGCGTCTGCGCGCCGGCAAGAACGTGCGCGCTTGGTTGTCGGCGCTCGCGGAGATCGAAGCGCTGTCGAGCCTCGCCGGCTTCGCGTTCGATCGCCCCGATCACGCTTACCCCGAGCTCTCGTCATCGCCGACCGTCGTCGCGACCGCTCTCGCGCATCCGATGATTCCGGCCAAGAAGCGCATCGCCAACGATCTCGAGCTCGACGGGCCGGGTCGCGCGCTCGTCATCACCGGCTCCAACATGTCGGGAAAATCGACGATGCTCCGCGCAGTGGGCACGAACGCGGTGCTCGCGCTCGCGGGCGCTCCGACGTGCGCCGCGAAGATGACCATTGGTGACGTGCGCGTCGTCACCAGCATGCGCGTCACCGACTCACTCGAGGAGGGCGTCTCGCATTTTTACGCCGAGCTGCAGAAGCTCAAGATGGTTTGCGACATGGCGCGCGGCGAGCGCACGGTTCTCTTCCTGCTCGACGAGATCCTCCACGGCACGAACACACGTGAGCGCTTGATCGGCGCGCGCGCCATCGTGCGCGAGCTCGTGAAGCGCGGTGCAATGGGCGCGGTGTCGACGCACGATCTCGCGATCGGCGATCTCGAGGCCGAGCTCCCGGGCAAGGTTCGAAATTTCCACTTCGAAGAGCAGGTCGTGAACGACAAAATGACGTTCGACTACAAGCTTCGCACCGGCGTGGTGCAGAGCTCGAACGCCCTTCGCTTGATGAAGATCGTCGGCCTCGACATCGACGTCGAGGTCTGAGCTCCGACGCGAGCCGCGAGCCGCGCGCGAGGCGGGCGGGCGGGCGATGCGGCGTCTCGCGATGCGGCGTCTCGCGGTCAGCCGCCGATGGCGCGAATCGAAACGGTCGCGGCGCTCGGCTCGGTGCAGCCCTTGAACGTGGTGCCATCGGGCTTCATGGTCCACGCGCGCGCGACCTCGCTTGCGACCTCGTGCGCGTTGCCGCTTCGCGCGGCCGCGACACCCGGCACGCCGTCGTTGGTCGCGAGGCAGGGGCGCAACGTGCCGTCGCTCGCGACGCGGAGCCGATCGCACCCAGCGCAGTAGGTGTCGCTGGTGCCGCTGATGAACCCGATGCGGAGCGCAGGATCGTGGCGCGCGGGAACGTAGCGTGCCGGCCCGCGGTCGGTCTCGCGTGCTGGAGCTCGCGTGTCGTCGAGGAGGTGCGCGAGCTCGGCGCGCATGGTTGCGGCAGTCACGACGCGGTCGGCGAAGTGCGCGCCCTCGCCGATGGCCATGACTTCGAGGAACCGCGGGACGATGCCGCGCTCCCAGGAGAACCGCGTGAGGGCCTCGAGCTCGTGGTCGTTCTCGCCCCCCACGATCACGGCGTTGAGCTTGATCTCGTCGAAGCCGGTGGCGCACGCGACGTCGATCCCGCGCAGCACGTCGGAAAGGCGGCCGCCCCGCGTCATGCGATCGAAGCGCGCGGCGTCCAGGGTGTCCAGCGAGACCGTGATGCGGCGAAGCCCGGCGGCGCGGAGCGCGGGAGCCAGCTGCGCGAGACGCGTTGCGTTCGTCGTGAGCGCGAGGTCATCGAGCGGGAGGCGAGCGCACATCGCGATGATGGGGAGGAGGTCCTTGTGGAGCAGAGGCTCGCCACCGGTGAAACGCACGCGTCGAACGCCGGCTTCGACGAGTCCGTGGAGCATCGTGGTCCACGCCGTGAGGTCGAGTCGGAGCTCCGCGTCGAGGTAGCCGTCGTTGCGATCGGGCCGGCAGTACACGCACGCGAGATCGCAGCGATCGGTGAGCGACAGGCGCACCGATCGCGGATCGCTCCGCTCGACGACCGCCGGTGGGCGTGCGCGAAGGGATTGCGTATCGAGGAGCGGAAGGGAGACCACGATCGGTCTCGGGATGTTAGCGCCGTGCGCCCGTGCGCGCGAGGGCCGTGGGCGCAGCGAGCTTTGCTCCGATGCGCTCGAGCAGCTTCGAATACTCGCGCTGGAAGCGTTCGCTGCTCGGGTTTTCGCCGGTCACGAAGCGCGTGATCTGTGGAAAGGCCCAGGGAAATGAGGCGAGCGCGAAGAGCGCGAGCATGCCCATCTCGAGATCGAGATCGGGCGCGAGCTTCTTCGTGTCGCGCATTCGGCCGACGCTCTCGAGCGTGGCGGCGCGCCGCTCCTCTTCGGCGATGGTGGGTCGCTCGCCGTAGGCAAGCGCCTCCCAGAGAAGGAGGCGCATCCACTCCGTGTCCTTGCCCATGAACGCGAAGTGGTACGGGAGGCGCTCCTCGAGTGCCTCCGGCGCGGCGAGGAACGCGAGGTGACGACCGGTGAGGCGGTTCGTGATCGCGGCCCGGAAGAG
>CAXSGV010000292.1:0-2321 GCA_964236615.1 uncultured Polyangiaceae bacterium | reverse complement strand
ATCCGCTTGTTGATGCGCGCACGCTTGGCGATCGCGTCGACGCGTGCGCCGGCGAAGCCCTTGGCCGCGAACTCGGCAATCGCAGCACGCAGGATGCGCGCGCGTGTTCGTTCGGGGTCGCGGGGCGAAGGCACGGAGCCAGCGCTAACCGGCGCGCATAAAGGTGTCAACGACGGATCGGCTTTGGTTCCCCTTGACCCAGGGTAACCGGACGGTGAATTGTGGCTGCGCCATGCCGTCCGCCGTCGCGACCATCACCGTGAGCGATACCCGCACGCTCGCGGACGACACATCTGGCGCCCACCTCGGCGCCGACCTGAGCGCCGCCGGGTTCTCCGTAGCGCCGCACACCATCGTGCCCGACGAAAAAATCGCCATCCGCGTGGCCATCGAGAATGCCATCGCCGCTGGCGCCAAGGCGATCATCCTGACCGGCGGCACCGGCATCGCCCCGCGCGACATCACGTACGAAGTCGTGGAGAGCCTATTCGAGAAACGCCTCGACGGCTTCGGTGAAGCCTTCCGCCGCCTGTCGTGGGACGAGATCGGACCGCGTGCGATCCTTTCGCGCGCCACCGCAGGGATCGTGGGCGGCGCAGTCGTGTTCGCGCTGCCCGGAAGCACGAAGGCCGTGGAGCTGGGGATGACCAAAGTCGTCCTGCCCATCCTCGCGCACGCGATCGATTTGGTGAGCGGGAAGACTGGCCACGGCCACGGGAAGAAATGAAGGTCGAGATCCTCTACTTCGCCGTCGTACGGGAGCTCGTCGGCATGGACGACGAAAAAGTCGACCTCCCCGCGGATGTCACCGACGTCTGCGCGTTTCGGCGCTTTCTCGAGGCGCGTCACCCCGCGCTAGGGGGTCGCCTCGCCTCGGTGCGCATTGCAAGAAACGAAGAATTCGCGACCGACGACGACGCGCTGCAAGCAGGCGACACCCTCGCCCTGATCCCCCCGGTCGCAGGCGGCTAGCGCTCTCTGCCCGTGCCCGTGCCCGTGCCCGTGCCCGTGCCCGTGCCCGTGCCCGTGCCCGCTCTGCTTCTCTCTCTCTCTCTCTCTCTCTCTCTCAGTGCGCGTGCCCCTCGACTCCACACCGCGCATCGACCCACCCAATCCACACCGCGCCATCCGGCCCGTGCTCTCGCTTCCAGATGGGCACGCGCGCTTTGATGCGATCGATCAGCAAGCGACACGCCCGGAACGCCTCGTCGCGGTGCGGCGCGCTCGCGGCGCAGACAACCGCGACGTCGCCGACGACGAGCATGCCGACGCGGTGAAGCGCGGCGAGACGAACGCCAGGGATCTCGGCGGCTATCTCGTCACCGATGCGCGCGAGCTCGACCTTCGCCATCGAGGCATAGGCCTGGTACTCGAGTTGGGCCACGGCGCGGCCTTCGTTCTCGGCGCGAACGACGCCGAGAAACACGGTGACGCCCCCGGCGCCGGGGTGGCTGACGTGGGCGATGGCCTCGTCGCCGCCGATGGGAGCCTCGCGCACGTCGAAGAGCATCAGCGCACCCATTCGCCCGATTTGCCGCCGGCCTTCGTCAGCAAGCGCACGTCGAAGGTCATGCCGCGATCGACCGCCTTGAGCATGTCGTAGAGCGTGAGCGCCGCCACCGACGCACCGGTCATGGCCTCCATCTCGACGCCGGTCCGATCGTTCGCGTGCGCCGTGACCACGATGCGGACGAGGCTCTCGCGTGGGTCGAGGTCGATCTCGACCGTCACCTTCGTGAGCGCGATGCCATGGCATAGTGGAATGAGCTCGGGCGTTCGCTTCGCCGCCTGGATCGCGGCAATGCGTACGGTCGCGAGCACATCGCCCTTCGGCGTGTCGCCCGAAGCGAGCCGCTCGATCGTCGCGTTCTCCATCCGTACGATCGCGACCGCGCTCGCCGCACGTGCCGTGACCACCTTGGCGCCCACGTCGACCATGTGCGCCTCGCCGCGCGCGTTCAAGTGGGTGAGTGGTGCGTTCTTGCTTCGGACCGTTTTCTTCTTGAGCATCAGGCGCCGAGGTCCTCGAGGAGGAGCATGTCGACCGTCGTGCCAGCCGCGAGCGCGCCGCAATCGGCAGGCAACATGACCACGGCGTCGGCTTTCGCCATCGTGGTGACGGCGCCGCTTGCTTGATTTGGCAGTATTGTGGCGATCCACGCGCCATCGCTGCGTGCGAGCGTGGCGCGTGCAAACTCGAGGCGCCCGGGCTCGCGCTTCACGTCCGCAGCGAGCGTCGCTGGCATGGGGGAGGGGAACGGCCGCGTGTCGCCTTGGAGCGCGCGAAGGAAGGGGAGGCCGAACAGCGCGAACGTCATCAT
>CAXSGV010000291.1:0-8819 GCA_964236615.1 uncultured Polyangiaceae bacterium | reverse complement strand
GGGCGAGATCAAGCCGACCACCAACTACGGCGGGCTCAGCGAGGTCCTATCGTCCGACACCGGGCAAGAGATCAAAAAGACGCTCCAGACGATCGACACCGTTTCCAACGCGCTCTCCGGCATCAACTCGAACAACATCGTCCTCGGCGGCGGCCCCGGCACCGGCCTCAAAGGTGGTGGCGGCGGCGGCGGTGGCACGGGCCCTGGCGTCGCGTTCGGATCCGGCACGCTCAACACGGGTTGGGGCGCGGGCAATGGCGGGGGCTATGGCGCCGGCGGCGGTGGTCCAGGCGGTCGCGGCACGGGCGGCAACGGACACGGCGGCACCGGTGGTGGAACGGGCACCGGCACTGGCCCCGGCGGCGGTCCTGGCGAAGCGCGGCTCGCCGTTAGCGCGGGCGCACCTGCGGCGCATGGCGGTCTCTCACCCGAGCAGGTGCGTCGCGTCGTGCTCGCGCACACGAGCGCGCTTCGCGCTTGCTACGAGACCGAAGCGCAGCGCAATCCGAACCTCCGCGGCGGCGTCACCGTCGGCTGGCAGATCGATCTCGCAGGCTCGGTGAAGTCGTGGCACTTTCCCACGAGTGAGACGCCGACCACTGTGACCAGCTACCCGTTCAAGTTCGGCGTCGGCGGCTGATCCCGCGTCTGATCCCCGCGTCTGATCCCGAACGCGCCCTCGCTTAGGGGCACGCGACCATCGCGCCGTCGACTGCGAATTCGTCGAGGTACACGTCGACCGAATTCGCGAGCGTCTGGTAATGCGTGAAGCCGAAATCCATCGAGCTCCACGGCGTCGCGAGATCCCAGCCCTTCGCCTTGGCGACGTCGACCGCGAGCGCGCCGTCGACCCACACCTTGGCGGCATCCTTCACAGGCGTCCCCGACCCGTCGTACTGCCACTGTACGCAGTGCCACGCGCCCGCGGTCATCGTTCCGCCTTGCACGCTCTCCTCCGGCTTGGGCGCAGGCGCGTGGTAGTTGAGCTGCATCTTCGCGCCGCCGCCACCCATGTTCATGTGAACTGCGCCGCCCGCGGCCGCCGACGTACCGTCGGAGTTGAAGAGCCACGAGTGCACGCCGATCGGGAGGCCGTTTCCGCCCGTGTTCGAGTAGAAGACCATCGCGCGCCCGAACAGATTGTTGCCCGTGACCAAGCCGCCCGCGGCCTTGCGATTGAGCGTCGCGTGGGCGGCGGGGCCGGCGGGCACGGCGATGTGGAGCGACTTCGTTCCGCGGAACGACTTCGTCGTGTCGACCGTCATCGTCGTACCGGTGCCGCCCATCGACGCGGTCCACGGTCCGAGCTTCGCGCCGACCGGCCCCGTGTACGCCTCGAAGCCATCGCAGAACGCGAGCGCGCCGCAGCCTCCGCCCGCGTCGCCGCCGTCCGAGCTGCCGCCGTCCGAGCCGCCGTCGACTGGCGGCGAGGCATCCGCGGACGGCCCGCCATCGTCGCGCGGAGGTGCGGAGTCGCTCTCGCCGATGCTCGCGTCGCCGGTCGCGCCACCCGCGTCGTCGTCTCCACTACCGGGGTTGAACGACGTTGCGTCGCTCGAGCATGCGACGACGGACAGGACGAGCGCACTCGTGAGCGCGGTGACGAGTTTCATTCTTTCTGCACGTGCAAGAATCGTGGAGCGAGCGGTCTCGAGGTCAGTATGCGGTTTTGCGCCCTGAATGAGGCTATTTCGAGGGCGCGATGGATGGGGCGGGCCGCACGCCGCGGCGTCCGGAGTCCGGACGTCGTCACGTTCTGTCCGCCATGCGAACGACGGGCGCCGCGTCAGCGCTTGTAGGCCGCGATGTCGGCGCGGCAGGCGGCGTCGAAGTCGGGCGTCACGCCACCGCCGACGAGGTTCGCGATCAGCTCGCTCGAGTTATTTGCATAATACATGATGCATTTCGTGTTGCTGTCGTGCTTCGGGTGGGCCGTGTCCTCGTGCGGTGACACCATCGCTGTGCCCGTGTTCACGAGCCCGAGGATGTGACCGAATTCGTGCGCGACGACGGTGCTCTCCACCACATCGCGTGAGGGCTGCGTGAGCCCGCCCGAGATCGCGTCGATCGTCTTCTGGAAGATCACCATCGACGTCGGCCGGTAGGCGTAGCCGAGGATCTTTCCTTGCGCCGTGTCGTCGGTCGAGGACTCGCTGACGACGAAGTAATAGAACACCGCGGTGTCGCCCTGCGCGAACTCGGTACGCGATGCGTCTTCGATCGCGCGCACCTCGTCGAGCGTCAGCGCGTGGCCGACGTCGTCGACAGGCGCGTCCATCTTCACGGTGATGCCACCCGGCTTGTCGAGGAGGTCCTTCATGACTTTCGTGAGCTGATCGATCGCCGCTTGCCGTGGGACGGCGCTCTTGGTCGAGCCCACCTCGATCACCACCTTCGTGTACGGGGTCGCGCGCACGAAGAAGGCCGCTTCGTCGCCGAGACCGCAGCTTCGTGCACGCTGCTTCGACGTCGCAAGATCGGAGGGCGCATCGGTGCAGAGCGCGGTCTTCGGGGGCGTCGCGCCATCGCCCGATGCGGAGCCGCCGTCTTGTCCCGAGGTGCCGCTGTCGCCTGTGGAGGTCGGCGTGCTGCTCGTGCTGGAGCCACATGCGGCGAGGCAGATTGCAAAAAAGAAAGACGATCGCGTCATCACGCAGCGTACGTCGTCGGGGTCGCTCAAGCCCGCGTCTGCGGGTTATGGTGCCGTCTTGAGCTCCGAGGGTTCATCGCACGCAGGTTTTCGGCACGAGCGTACGGTCGCGCTGACCTCGCTCGCCGCGCTCGCGATCGTCCTGGGCAGTGGGCTGACGGCGTGCGGCTGTTCGCCGAGCAGCACCTCGGTGCGAAGCGTCACCACCACCAAGGTGATCGCCCCCGCGAGCCCGCTCGGCCCGGCGACCCTGCCCTCGTTCGCTCCGATCGATCCCGAGTTCTCGCGCGCTTTCGCGCTGACGCGTGGCTTCCGGCTTGGCGCGCCGACGCGCATCACGCCCACCGCCGACGGCAAACTCGTCTTCTTTCTTCGCTCGTCGGCGCGCGATCCGCGGCAGTCGTTGTGGGAGGCCGACGTCGCCGCCGGTCGCGTGAAAGAGCTGCTCACGCCCGAGGCCGTGGCCAAGGGTCCCGAGACGCTGACCGCCGCCGAGCGCGCGCGTCGCGAGCGGCTTCGCATCAACACGACCGGCTTCACCTCGTTCGAAGCCACAGATGACGGCGCGCGTGTCTTGCTCACGCTGTCGGGGCGCCTCTTCGTTCTCGCGCGCGCGACCGGCGACGTGAAGGAGCTGGCGACCGGGCCCGGCGTCGTCGATCCGCATTTGTCGCGTGACGGGCGACGCGTCGCGTACGTGCGCGGCAACGATCTCTACACGCTGTCGCTCGACTCCGGCGCGCGCGAGCTCCCCGTCACGCGCGGCGGCACCGATCTCGTCACGCACGGCTCGGCGGAGTTCATCGCGCAAGAGGAGCTCGATCGATCGCGCGGCTTCTGGTGGTCACCCGACGGGCGCGAGATTCTCTACGAAGAAGCCAACAGCAGCGAGGTCGAGGAGCTCGCGATCTTCGACGCCGCGCACCTCGAGAAGGCACCCGAGAAATCGCGCTATCCGCGACCGGGAAAGAAGAACGCGCGCCTCCGTTTTGCGATCGCGCGATCGGATGGCGCCGGCCCCCCGCGCTTCGTCAAGTGGGACGCCGAGGCTTTTCCCTACGTCGCGACGGTGACGTGGGATCGCTTCGGCCCGCCGACGATGTACGTGCTCGACCGGGCGCAGCGCCACGGTCTCCTCCTCGCGATCGATCCGCGCGATGGATCGACGACGACGCTGGTCGACGAGCACGACGACGCGTGGCTCAACGTCGATCCTTCGGTGCCGCGCTGGGTCAGCAACGGGTCGGCCTTCCTCTGGTCGAGCGAGAAGAGCGGCGCCTGGGAGCTCGAGCTTCACGACGCCAAGGGGGCGACGCTGCAGAAGGTCGCCACGAAGGAGCGAGGGTACGCCGAGCTTCTCACGGTCGACGAAGCGAAGCATGCAGTTTACATCGACGCCTCTCCCGAGCCCACCGAGCCCCGCGTGGTGTCCGTGCCGATCGGCAAAGGGGAAGCGGCCATCGTTGCGGCGGTCGCGAACGGCTCGGCGCGCGCGCGTTTTGGCGAGAACGGCGGCACCTTCGTCACCATCGAGTCGTCCCGCAGCGAGATGCCGCACTACACCGTGCGTACGGCGGAGGGTCAGCGTTTCGAGCTCCCCTCGGTCGCCGAGGTACCGCCGCACGTTGCGAACGTGGAGATTCTCCAGGTGGGCGCGGACGGCACGCGCGTCGGCGTCGTTCGTCCGCGCGACTTCGTGGCGACGCGCAAATACCCGGTGATCGACGCGGCCTACGGAGGCCCGGGCTTCAACGTCGTCCTCGCCGACGCGTCGAAGTGGCTTCGCGCGCAATGGATGGCCGACGCCACACAGTCCATCGTCGTCGGCATCGACGCGCGTGGAACACCCGGTCGCGGTCGCGCGTGGGAACGTCCACTTCGCGCCAAGCTCGGCAGCGTCCCGCTCGACGGGCACATCGGCGCGCTGCGCGAGCTCGGCCGCACGATGCCCGCGCTCGATCTGGATCACGTCGGCATCTACGGGTGGTCGTTCGGCGGCTACCTCTCTGCGCTCGCCGTGACGGCGCGCCCGGACTTCTACAAGGTCGCGGTGGCTGGCGCGCCGCCCGCCGACTGGCGCGATTACGACACCTGTTACACGGAGCGCTACCTCGGCATGCCCGACACCGACGCGGCGGCTTACGACGAGGCCTCGCTCCTCACATGGGCCGCAAAGAAGGGGACGACGAGCGCTCTCCTGCTCGTGCACGGCACGGCCGACGACAACGTGTACTTTGCAAATTCCTTGAAGCTGGCCGATGCGCTCGGGCGCGCTGGCCACCGCTTCGAGTTCCTTCCCGTGGCGGGTGTCACCCACCAGCTCTTCGCGCCGGACTCGAGCGCGCCCGTTTGGACCAAGGCGGCGGAGTTCTTGCGTGAGGGCCTCCACAAGTGAGACGCGTCGCCCTCCTCGGGTTCGGAGCCATGGGGCGGCTCCACGCCCGCACGCTGCTCGCGTCGCCCGCGTTCCGCATTACGGGGGTCTTCGATCCCGACGATGCGGCGCACGTCGGCTCCGGCATTGCCCGCTGCAGAACCGAGGAGCTCGCGATCGCCGGCGCTGATCTCGTGGTCGTCGCCACGCCCATCGCAGCTCACGCCGATGCTGCCATGCGCGCGCTCGCCGCGGGGTGCGACGTCTTCGTCGAGAAGCCGATGGGCGCGACCTTTCGTGACGCCGCGGCGATGGTCGACGCCGCACGAAGCGCCGGTCAGCGCCTCTTCGTCGGCCACTCGGAGCGCTTCAACCCGGTGGTGCGTGCGATCGCCAGCGCGGTCGTGCCTGCGTCGATCCGCCGCATCGCCCTCCGCCGCGTCGGCCCGCCGCGCCGCGCGCGCGCACACGATCCCGTCCTCTTGAATCTCGGCGTGCACGATTTCGATCTCGTGGCGCACCTCACGGGTTCGACCGTCACAGTGTGCGCGGCGCACGGCGGCGACGATGCGGCGGACGTCGTCCTCGTCACCGCCAGTGGCTGCGATGCCACGATTTCCGTCGCGCGTACGACGGGCGCGCGTGACCGCCGCATCGTCGTCGAGACCGCCGACGAGATCTGGCGTGGCGACCTCCTCGCGCTCGAGCTCGAGGTCACGTCGCTCGTCACCGGGGCGACCCGCACCATCCCCATCGAACCGGTAGAGCCTCTGGTCGCGCAGGCGCACGCCCTCGCCGCAGCCCTTGGCGGAAGCGAGGCCGCGTCCTTGTCCGTGGCCACCGGGAACGATGGCGCGCGCGCCGTGCTCGCTGTCGAGGCGGCCGAAGCGTTGCTGCGGTCGCGGACATCGGTTGCGAGCGCGTCGCCGACCGAGCGCACGTCCGATCGTACGCCCACGCACCCGGCCGAAAACTTGTAGCTCCAAGAGCCCACCTGGTACGCGCTTGGGATGCGCCGATTCGAGGAGCACGACAACGACGACGCGGATGACGACGCGAGCGCCGACCTGAGGGCGGCACGCGAGCGCCCTTTCCGCCCGATGCTCCGCGCGGGCAACCGCTTCACGCGCGACGCTGCTGCGCGGCCCATCTTGATGTTCGAGGACGTGTACAAGTCCTACCGCCCGGGCGCGCCCGTGCTTCGCGGCACGAATCTCGTCATCGAGCGCGGCGAGTTCGTCTTCATCACGGGCCCCAGCGGCTCCGGGAAGTCGACGCTTCTGCGCCTCCTTTACCGCTCGGAGACCGTCGACGAAGGACGCATCCTCTTCCTCGGACGCGACGTCGCGCGGCTGACCGCCGACTCCGTTCCGTTCCTTCGCCGCAACCTCGGCGTTGTGTTTCAGGACTTCAAGCTGGTCACGTCGTGGACCGTCTTCGAGAACGTCGCGATCACGCTCGAGGTCCTCGGGCTTCCGGCGCGCTTGATCCGCACGCGTGTCGGCGAAGCGCTCGAACGCGTCGGTCTCGATGGCCGCGGGACGTGCCCCGCCGGCGTGCTCAGCGGCGGCGAGCAACAGCGCGTGGCGATCGCCCGCGCAATCGTCGGTGAGCCTGCGCTCATCCTTGCCGACGAGCCGACGGGCAACCTCGATCCGCAGCTCGCGATCGACATTCTCGGTCTGTTCGAAGAGATCAACGAGACGGGGACCACAGTCCTCTTCGCGACGCACGATCGCTCGCTCCTCGAGATCCGTCCGCGCCGCCTCATCGTCCTCGATGAGGGCAAGGCGCTCGACGTCCGCCAAGGCATCGCCATTGAAGAGCCGTACGAAGCGGCGAACCCACTCCCGCACTAGCGTCCTCTCCCACCTCGGAGCAACACCATGGCTTTCGTTTCCATCGGCACCACCCGCCGCGCGCACCGCGGGATGTTGCGCGAGTGGCGCCTCCACGCGCTCAGCATCTTCTCGCTCGCGGTCGCCTTCGTTTGCCTCGGCGCCGCGCTGCTCGTCCTCACGAACCTCCACGCGATCGAGGAGCGCTGGGCCCACGCCGGCCGCGCGTCGGTCTACTTGAAGGACACAGCGAAGGAAGACGAGGTCACCGCGCTGAAGGGCGCTCTCACGCGCGTTCCGGGGATCACCAAGGTGCGCTACGTGTCGAGCGGACAGGCGCGCACCGACTTCGGAACGAAGGAGCTCGCCGAGAAGAGCGATCTCGCCGGCCTGCCCGTCGAGGCGTTCCCCGCGTCGCTCGAAATCGAGGTCGCGAAAGAGATGACCGACGCCGAGCTCACCGACGTCGTGACGAAGCTCCGTCTCCTTCCCGGCGTCGATGACGTCGAGACGTACCAGGCATGGACCGACCGCCTCTCGCGCCTCGTGCGCGGCGGGGTCGCAGCCGCCGCGCTGCTCGCGCTCGTCGTGTTCGCCTCGGTGCTCGCTGTCGTGGGCTCGACGATTCGCCTCGCGTTGCAGCGACGCCGGACCGAGGTCGAGGTGCTCAAGCTCGTCGGCGCAACCGATGCCTACGTGAAGGGCCCGTTTCTCCTCGAAGGCAGCGCGCAGGGCGCCATGGGCGCAGCGATGGCGGTCGGCTTGCTCGGCGTCCTCTTCTTCGTGGTCCGCGGCCGCCTCGACGGCGAGCTCGCGATGCTCGTCGGCGTCGACCCGACGTTCCTCCCCTGGCAAGTGATGCTCGGCATGATCGGCATCGGCGGGGTCCTCGGGATGATCGCCGCCGCCATGGGCCTCCGCCGCCTGGTGGCAGTGTGAGCTCGCGCGCGCGGCATGGACTGCACGGCACGCGCCTCGTTCTCGCCGGAGTCGCCACCGCGCTCGCCTGCGGCCTCTCCGGATTCGCGAGCGCCGCGCCATTCGAGCAGCCTTCGCCGACGCTCGCCCTCGCCGCGCTCGACCGCCGCATCGCCGATCTCGACGCCGAAGAAGAGGCCAACAAGCGCGAGCTCGGTGCGATCGCGGTCAGCATCTCCGAAGCGCACGCCCGCACGATCGCACGCGGAAAAAACTTCTACCGTCTGACGCGCGCCGGGATGCTCCCTGTCGGTGGCGGCTTCGACGCGCTCGTCACGCACGCGATGCGGGTCGAGCGAACGCGCCACGCCCTCGCGAAAGACCTCGTCAACGAGCGCACGCTTCGGTCGCGCGGCGCCGAGCTCGCAAGCTCACTCGAGCGTGTGGCGCACGATCGCGTTGCTCTCTCGAGTCAGCGCACCTCGATGGACGCCGCGCGGATTGCGGTCGCCGACGAGAACCGTCGCCAGGAGGCGTTCGACAAAGCCTTCGAGAGCTCGGCTGGCCCAGGTGAGTACGTCGCGGTGAGCGGCGGTGGGGGCGGAACACTCTCCGACGTTGGCTCCGCGGGTGGCTTTCAAGCGTCGCGTGGCCGGCTCCTCTTCCCGGTGCTGGGCAAGGCAGACATGATTCGACCCGCGCGCCGCGAAGGCATGGATGGACCGGGGCTCGAGATTCATGCGGCGATGAGCGCCACAGTCCGTGCGGTCTACACGGGTCGAATTGCCTTTGCCGACCGCTACGGCTCGTACGGTCGGATCGTGATCGTCGATCACGGCGACCACTACTATTCCGTCAGCGGCAACCTCTCGAGCATCGACGTTCGCGTCGGCGACGAGGTGGCCGCGGGCGACAAGCTCGGAGCCGTCGGCGACGAAGGCCAAGGACCGATGCTTTATTTCGAGATCCGGCACGGCAGTCAGACGATCGCGCCAGCGCCCTGGCTCGGCCTCTGATCCGGTAGACTAGCTACACTCCG
>CAXSGV010000290.1:0-8825 GCA_964236615.1 uncultured Polyangiaceae bacterium | reverse complement strand
TCTGCGGGATTCCCCACTGGCAATAACGGTGCGCCTTCACCGTCCGCAGCAGCGGCCCGCCGACGCCGATCGTCTTCGAGTGATACGAAGGGCGAGGTGCGACCCACGCCGTCAGCTCAGGTGAGGACCCGGAGCCGGATGGGCTCTCCGTCGAGCCTGGAAGTCACGGGCGCCGGGAACTTCGGCATCGGGAAGTCCTGCCCCTTTGCGTAGATCGCGTGCCTCCCGTGCTCCTTGTACCAGTCTGCGATGGTCGCGTTCGCCTGCATCTTCTCGACGATGTTCCGCCAGCCGACGCCGGTGTTGTACGCGCAAAAGGAGATCTCTCCCATCTGCGTGCCGTACGGGATGATGCACATCTCGGTGCGGCGGAAGTCGTAGTTGAAGAGATCCTGGAACCACATGCCGGCGACGAACAGCGCACGCCACTCGAACTCGTCCGCGTCGCTCTCGAACTCGCCGATCTTCTTGCCGCGGTTACCCGTCTGGCTCATGAACTGCTTCACCAGGTGGTAGAAGGTGAAGCCTTCGGGCGCCTTGGCAGCGTCGAAGTTCTTGAAGAGCGCGAGCCCGAGCTCCGCCAGCGTGATCGCGCGGCCTTGCGCCGCGTCGGTGATGTCTTGCACGTCGGACAGCAGCCCCTCGAGGTCGAGGAACTGCATCATGGGCACCATCTGCTTCGTGCGCTTGTTGACGAAGAGCACGGTGCCGATGCCGCAGTTGGGATGGCAGCCGCACTTCATCGAGCCCCAGTCCGCCGACTCGCCGAGGAGGTTGTCGGTGAGATCGCTGAAGGGCCCCATGGCCGAGAGCGGGAACCAGTCGCGCAAGGGCTCGGTGATGCCCGTCTGATCGGCGAGATCGTGCGCTAGGTGGCTCAGCGTGTAGCGCTGCTTGACGCGATCCTCGTCGGTGACGTCCTCGTCGCGGCCGGTGAAGCTCACGGGCTGGAAGCTGACGACGGTGATCTTGTCGGCGTTGGCGATCGCGAACTCGACGATGGGGCCGACCTGATCGTTGTTGATGCCGTTGACCACGGTGACGACGAGCACGACATCGACGCCGGCGGCGTGGAGGTTCTCGATCGCGCGCTTCTTCACGTCGAAGAGGTTGCCGACCTTGCGGTGCGAGTTCGCCGCGTTCGTGACGCCGTCGAACTGGAGGTACACGAGGCGAAGCCCCGCTTCTTTCGCTTTGACGGCCAGCTCGGGATCCTGCGCGAACAGGACGCCGTTGGATGCAGCCTGCACGCAAAAATACCCGACGTCGCGTGAGTACTTGATGGCCTGGAGGAAGAACGGGCTGAGCGTGGGCTCACCGCCCGAGAATTGCACGCTCATCTGGCGCCGCGGCTGGATGGTGAGGGAATCGTCGAGGATCTGCTTCACCTCGTCCCACGAGAGCTCGTGCACGAAGCCGACCTGGTTTGCGTCCATGAAGCAGGGGTCGCACATCATGTTGCAACGGTTCGTGAGGTCGACCGTGAGCACGCTGCCGCGGCCGTACTTCACCGTGGAGCTGCCGTGGTTGCGCAGCGACGACACCGGCGCGAGGAAATCGCGGCCCGGGTAGAGCTTCTCGATGCGCTCGAGGAATGCGGGATCCATCGCCATCACGTCCTCGAAGTGCCCGTGCTTGGGGCAGTCCTTGGTCATGACGATCTTGCCGTCCTTCTCGTGGATGCGCGCGCGGATCTCCCCGGGCTTTCCGTCGATGAGCAGCGAGAGATCTTGCTCGCCCGCGAGGATCGAGGTGCGAACCTCCTTCACGCAACGCGGACACAACGAGTCGGTCTCGCGCGGCCATCCGAGCTGCGGAAACGTGCGCTCGCGGCGTTTCAGCAGCGGGGCAGGGGCCCACTTCGGGTGCGGCGAGGGCCGCTCGATGGCGGCGTTCAACTTCTGCACGAGCGGCCACGCGCGCTTGGCGGCCTTGGAAATCGTGCGAGTCGCTAGAGCTTGGGCCTGGTCTACAATTCGAAGCATACGCGCCCAAGGTTAGTACACTTCGCGCCGCATGCGAGCCTTCACCGAGTACATGACGATGCACACGAAGAAGAAACGTGAGCTCGTGCGCCTGACGCCCCTCCTCGAGCAGATGGTCCTGACCAGCCAGATCCAAGAGGGATTCCTCCTGGTTTCAGCGATGCACATCACCGCTGGCGTGTTCGTGAACGACAACGAATCCGGGCTTCACGAGGACATCTGGAAGTGGCTCGAGCACCTCGCGCCCGAAGGGCCGGATTACGCGCACCACCGCACCGGCGAGGACAACGGGCACGCCCACTTGAAGTCGCTGCTCATGCACCACGAGGTCACGATTCCAGTCACCAAAGGCGTGCTCGACCTCGGCCCTTGGCAGCAGGTTTTCTACGCCGAGTTCGACGGCCAACGTGACAAGCGGGTCGTCGTCAAGATCTTGGGAATTTGAAAAAGCCCCACCACGCCCTTCCCGCGCTGCTCACGCTGGCGTTGCCGCTGCTGCCGACGCTGGTGGGCTGCGGCTCGCGTGATCGGCCCGCGGACGTCCCCGTGAGCCGGGCCGATGCATCCGCCAACGTCGAGCGCCTCGCCAGCGACGAGTCGGCGCTGCTCGACGACCTCGCGACAACCGACGTTCGCCTCGCGCGTCGGTTCGATCGCAAGCCAGCGGAGTCCGAGCTCGAGAAGCGCGCGGTCAAATCGATCCTCGCCGAGGATCCCGAGATGATGGTGGTCGACGGCGCCCTCGATCTTTTCAGCTTTCGGGCGCGCTCGCGGGCGCTCGACGCCGCCGAAGCGAAGGTCGCCGAGTGGCGCTACCCGCTCGAGGGCGAGCCCGCGCTCGAGCGCGACCTCGTGAAGCGCCTGCTTCGCGAAGAGAAGGCGCGCCTCGACGACGAGAAGACGCTGCCGCGTGCGGCGAGCGAGCTCGTGCGCGGCGTGCTGGCAACGTGGACCGTTCCTGCCGCCCAAGAGGCCCGAGACTCGCGCGACGCGTGGCTCTCGCGTCGACTCGACGACATCGCTGCGTCCCTCGAGGAGGGTCCGCTCACGCGGCTCGAGAAGGAGGAGCTCGACGACACGCTCGACGCGCTCGAGCACCTCGCCGCCGGCTTCGAAAAAGCGAACGCATCACTCGCGAAGCTCCGTCTCGCCATCGACAAGGTGCACGCCGCCCCGGCGGCCGACGCTTCGCACTGGCGTACGGTGCGCGCGGCAGCGTCGCTGCACGTGGGCTTCGAGGTGGAGCCAAAGGCGCTCCAGCGCATGCTCGAGGAAGCGCTCGCGACGCTGAAGGTAGAGATCAAGCAGCGCCGCGCGAAGCTCGCGGAAGACGACGCGCGCACACGCGAGCTCGACGCCGAGCCTCTCGTCCTCGCAGAGGCGCGCTGCCCCGCGGGCAAGGGTCCGCCCGTACGCCTGCGCACGTTGGGTCCGCCGCCGGAGCGTGCGGCCATCTGCGGCGCGCTACTTCAAATCGACGGCGCGCACAGCGACGCCGAGCTTCTTCCCGTCGTGATGGCGCTTCACGATGACGTGATGGCTGCGTTGTGGGCACTCGCGATCCACGCTGATCTGCAGGCGCCCGACGCGGCGTCGAAGCGTTACCGGCCGGCGAGCTTCTTTCCGCCCGAGCGCGAGGTGCGTTTGCTTCGCCGAGTCGCCGTTCGCGCAACGCCTGCGATCGTCACCGCATGGGCGATCGTCCTCTTGCTTCGCGAGGGACCGGGCGAGCTCCACGCGCGCGCGTCGCGGTGGCTGCGGTTCGGCGACGCGCCGTTCGACGTCGTTGCGGCAAACCTCCACTGACTCGAAACGAGCGGCGAGCTGCAGCCGATCGACACCAGCTGCGGACGACAAGCACGGCCTGGAACGCGCGTAGTCCACGGGAAATACCGGCTCTTTTGCGAGGTGCAGCTTGGCGGCCGCACCTTGCGCCACGGCACGGCGAGTGCACTGACGCCTCTTCGCCTCGACTCGACTCGAGCCGACCCGAAAAGGAGACGACATGAAAAAGCGACTTGGGCTCAGAGCACTCTCGACGCTGTTCCTCGCGTGCACCGCCAGCGCGTGCAGCGGCAACGGCGCCGTCGAAGCGGAGGCGACGGCAAACGATGCGGAGCAGGCGGTCTCGGCGACCACGACCGGCGCGGAGGACAGCTTCGTCTCGACGTCGATGCCGGAGATGACGCGCGGCGATCGCGCCTTCCTGCGCGTCGGCAAGTCCTCCTCGCTCGAACGACAGGCGTACCTGAAATTCCAGGTGACCGGCGTGCCCGCCGGCGCCACCAACGTCCGCGCCACGCTCAAGCTCCACGCGAGCACGACCAGCGCCGGCGCGATCGAAGTGCATCGCGCGGCCAGCGACACGTGGACCGAGTCCTCGCTCGTCCTCTCGAACGCGCCCGGCAGCGCCGCCGCGATCCTGTCTTCGGTTGCGGGCACGTCCGCCGGCGCATGGTCTTCGTTCGACGTCAGCAGCGCGGTCACGAGCAACGGCACCTTCTCGTTCGTTCTGAAATACCCGAGCGGTGTGCTCGCGGAGTTCGCAAGCAAGGAAGCCGGAGCCGCAACCGCGCCCACGCTCGAAGTGACCTACGACAAGGCGGTCGTCGCGACGACCGCGTTCGGTGCCGCGTACAACCCGCACAACGATGCGCGCTTCGATCAGCTCTCCGCTGCGTGGGGCGGGATGAAGGTCGTTCGCTCCTACGACGGCTCGTCCGGCGTCACGCCCTTCTTGAAGACCTTCCAGGATCAGGACGTCGCACACGGCGCCGTGTCTTCCTACTCGTTCAAGTACCTGCCTTCGGAGGTCCTCGCCGGTAAGCACGACGCCGAGCTTCGGAGCTTCTTCCAGAGCATCAAGGACGGTCACAAGACCTATTGGACCTACTGGCACGAGCCGGACGACGAGCTCTACAAGACGCACACCTTCACGCCCGCGGCCTACCGCGCGGCGTGGGCGTACATCAAAAAGATCGCGACCTCGGTTCAAGCGACGCGCCCCAACCTCCAGATCTTCGCGACGCTGATCATCATGCAGTACTCGATGACACCGAAGGTCGCGCCGAGCCGTCCCCTCGAAGGGCCCGATGGCATGTACCCCGGCGACGCCGTCATCGACGTCTTCGGCGTCGACGCCTACAACTCGACCGCCGATCAAGGGCAGGTGGTCGACGCAGCCACGCAGTTCGGTAAGGTCATCGACTTTGCTCAGCTCCACAAGAAGCCGTGGGCCATCGGCGAGCTCGGCTCGTGTCCCGTCGCCGGGAACCCCGGAGGTCGCGCGAAGTACCTGTCGGGCGCGCTCTCGTATTGGAAGACGCGCCAGGTGCCCGTCTTCGTCGCGTACTTCAATGTCGACTGGCCGACGTGCGACTACCGTTTCGACAACGATGCCGCTGCGACGAAGGTCTGGCACGACGCAGTGACCACCGGTTACGCCTCGTTCTGAAGCTCGCTCTGAAACCAGGGTTCGTGCGCTCACCGGCGAACCTGGATTCACGACGACGCTCCTGGGTCGACCGCGCGCCACGCTTGCAAGCGAGCGCGCGGTGGCCCAAGACTGGGCGGGATGGCGCACGAAGCCGACACGCGAACGCTTCATCGGTCGAGCCTCTTCGTCGATCCGCTGCCGGTCGTGCTCCGGCCGGCAATCGCCTCGAGTCCGACCGAGCTTCGCTTGTCGCACGGAAAGTGCACGGTAGGCTCGGGCTCGTGGTGCGATCTCGTGATCGACGATCCGACGGTGTCGCGCTCGCACGTCGAGCTCACCCTCGTGCCAGACGGCGTGTCGGTGCGCGATCTCGGAAGTCGAAACGGCACCTTTTACATGGGCCAGCGCATCGGAACGGCGGTCCTCGCGCCCGGGACGCGAATCGTCGTCGGTGGAGCGACCGTCGCGATCGATCTCGATCAAATGCACCTCGCGCAGGCGGCGACGCTCGGCGCCACCTCCTTTCGTGGGATGGCCGGCTCCGCGAGCGCGATGCTTCATCTGTTCACGACGATCTCGCGTCTCGACGGCTCGCTCGTGTCGACGCTCGTCCTCGGCGAGTCCGGTGTCGGAAAGGAGCTGGTCGCTCGCGCCCTCCACGAAGGCTCGCGCGTCTCGAGTGGTCCGCTCGTCGCGATCAACTGTGGTGCCGTATCGCGCGAGCTCGTCGCGAGCTCCCTCTTCGGCCATAGCCGCGGTGCATTCACGGGCGCCATCGCCCCACGCAAAGGCGCGTTCGCCGCCGCGGACGGCGGAACGCTCTTTCTCGACGAGATCGGCGAGCTCCCCCTCGAGGTGCAGCCGACGCTCCTGCGCGCGCTCGAGACCGGCGAGATCCAACCCGTCGGCGAGGACGCGACGCGGAAAGTGCGCGTCCGCTTGATCGCCGCGACGCACCGCGATCTCGAGGCAGCCGTACGTGCCGGACAGTTCCGCGAGGATCTCTACTTCCGCATCGCGGTGGTCACGCTGCGCGTCCCGCCGCTTCGTGATCGCCGCGAGGACATTCCGCTCCTCGCGCGGATGTTCGCGCGCCAAGAAGGCGCGGACGGTCTCGACGAAGACGTGCTCGAGGAGCTCTCGTCGCGCAGCTTTCCCGGTAACGTTCGCGAGCTTCGCAACGCCGTGCTGGCCTACCTCGCGCTCGGCAAGCTCGGGACGGCGCCGCCTTCGATCGCCCCACCCGCGCGCGCCGACGCTGCCGCGCCGAGCTTCGACGCACCGTACCTCGCGCAACGCGACGCGCTGGTCGACGCCTTCACGCGCAAGTACGTCACGGCGCTTCTTCAACACACCGCGGGAAATCAGTCGGAGGCCGCGCGGATAGCGGGTCTCGATCGCACGTACTTGGGCCGGATGATCGCGAAGCTCGGGCTCGGATCGAGGTAAGGTCGCGTCGTGCGGTCGACTCGGACCTTCGTTTGCATCGCCGCGCTGACGACGTCGCTGGTCTCCGCGTGCCGGTACGACTGGCCGGAGGCCACGACGAGCGGTCCGTCGAGCGACGGTGGGCATGACGCTTCCTCGCGCTTCGACTGCACTGGAGCGCTCGCGTGCGACACGTTCGATGACGGTCCTTCGTTGTCCGCGCACTGGCAGGATCGATTCGTCGCGCCGGGCGGCGAGCTGCGGATCGAGTCGAGCGTCAGCGCGCCCACTTCCCCCTCGGTGCTCTTCGCTTTGCGACCCGCGACGACGTCTCCGCCTGGCACAGCCTACGTGACGACCGTCGCGACGCGGTCACTCCGCCGCGCTTCGCTGACGTTCAAAATCCGGCCGGAGGTGGTGGAGGCCGCGAAGCGCGCGTGCGTCGCGGGGATCGTCTTCGGCGATGGCGGACCCGATGAGCACATCGCCAGGGTCATGCTCGGTGACGGGCGCGCCGGTCTTCAGGTGCGGGGGTCGGTGCTGCAAACCTACGAGCTGACCGCTGCTCCGCCGCGGGGGGCATGGTCGACCATGACACTCTCCGTCGAGGTCGCGGGTCGAATCCTCGTTCGTCTCGACGACGCCACGGTCCTCGACGTTCCTGTCGATTCCTCGTGGGCCTCGAGCAGCGCGACGCGGGTTTTCGTCGGTATCAACTTCCTCGAAACGCCAACCGGCGGCATGTCGTTCCACTTCGACGACGTGCGCCTCGACGGCTCGTGATCGATCACTTCGCGTAGGGGTTTGGTGGCGCGTGCTCGGGAATGAGCTTCGCGCTCGGCGCAGCGCCGGGACGGACGGAAGGCCGGCCGAACGATCGCGTGCGCTTCGCCGTCGCGAGCGGCGCGGGCGGCGCGGGCGGCGTGAGTGGCGCGCCCGGCGCGGGCGAAGCGCTGGGCGCCGGCGACGTCGCGGCCGCTGCGATGGAATCAAAAGGAGCGGTCGAGACCGGCGCGGAGAAGGAAGGAGCCTGCACCGCGACCGCCGTCGGAGCAGCGCCGCGCCCGACGAGCGCGAACGCAATGCCCGCCGCGGCGAGCGCGCCGGTCACGAGCACGGCCGTCCGACGTGATCGGCGCGACGTCGACTGCGATGCCCCCGGCGCATCGTCTCGCGCGAGGCCATCGGCGACGAACGACACCGTAGCGACATCGTCGCGTGCACTCGTGGCGGGGACCGCCGAAGCTACGCCCGCGAGCGGCCTCGGCAACGCCGACTCGAGAACCGCTCGGCGCGCGCGCACGCCCGCCCCCGCGGCATGCTCGATCCGAGCGCCTACTTCTTGGTGCGTCGCGATTCCGCCGTTCGCGCGCGCGATGGACTCGAGCTCACGCGCGAAGTGCTCGACGGACGTCGGTCGATCACTCGGATCGCGCGCGAGTGACTGCATGAGAAGATCGTCGAACGGCGCGAGCGCCGCACGTACATCGCTCAGGCGGCGAGGGCGCGCCTCGAGGATCCGTCGCAACGTCTCGGTCTCGGTTGCGCCTTTGAAGAGTCGTTCGCGGCTGAGCGCTTCCCACGTCACGACCGCCAGCGAGAACATGTCGCTCCGAGCGTCGAACCGACGCTCGTCGATGTACTCCGGCGGCAAGTACGCGAGCTTCCCCTTGAGCACCTCGGAGGCGGTGCGCTCGCGCTCGATACCGGCGATCTTCGCGATGCCGAAATCCGCGAGTCGCGCGACTCCGTCGAGGCCGACGAGGACATTGTGTGGAGACACGTCACGGTGGACGACCCCGAGCGGACCCTTTGCATCCTCGAGGACATGCGCCGCGTGCAGACCGGCGGCGGCATCGAGGACGATGCGCAGGGCGACGCGCGCGAAGTGCTCGTCGTCGAGTGGGACGTCGTCGAGAAGCTCCTTCAGCGTGCAGCCCTCGACGTAGTCCATGACGAGGATCACCTCGCCGTCG
>CAXSGV010000289.1:7890-8833 GCA_964236615.1 uncultured Polyangiaceae bacterium | reverse complement strand
GTGGTCGTGTGGCCGTCCGTGCCGCGGTGGATGGTCGCGTGCTCGCGGACGACGTTGCCGTGTCCGAGGACGAGGCGCCCCGAGACACCCTGATCTCGTTTGTGCTGCGCCGCACCGCCGGTGACGGAGAACGAATGGAGAACGTTGTCCACACCGACGCGCGTGGGACCCTCGACGATCGCATGCGCGAGCACCCGGGTTCCGCGGCCGAGCACGACGCCCGCACCGACGACGGCGAGCGGTCCGATCTCGACATCGCTAGCGAGCTCGGCCTCGGGGTGGACGACCGCGGTCTCGTGAATCCGCGCGGCGCTCATGCTCAGTTACCTCGGTCGACCACGCTCGCGAGCAGCTCCCCTTGCGCGCACAGCGTGCCCTCGACCGAGGCCTCACCGCGGAGCTTCCACACGTTCGTGCGGTGGTGAATCACCTTCACTTCGAGGTCGAGGCGATCGCCCGGCACGACGGGGCGGCGGAATTTCGCCTTGTCGATGCCGAGAAAATACATGAGCGAGCTCGACGCGTCGAAAGGCTCGCTCGCGTAGGCGAGGATGCCGCCGATCTGCGCGAGCGCTTCGAGGATGAGAACGCCCGGCATGATCGGCTTGCCGGGGAAGTGACCAAGGAACCAGGGCTCGTTCATCGTCACGCACTTGTGGCCGCGAATGACCTCGTGGCTGACGACCTCGGTCACGCGATCGACCATCACGAAGGGCCACCGGTGCGGGAGGATCTGGAGGATGCGCTCGATGTCGAGCGTCGCGGCGGGGATGGGGCGGGTCATGGCTTGGCTTTTTGATCTCGCGCGCTCGAACGATGCACCCATCCCCAGGCCCGGAGCCAGCGCGCTCGCAGGACCGCCGGGTATCCTGCCACGGTGGCGCCCGCCGGTACATCGCCGATGACGCCGCTCTTGGCCGCGACACGCGCGCCATCGCCGACG
>CAXSGV010000289.1:6583-7880 GCA_964236615.1 uncultured Polyangiaceae bacterium | reverse complement strand
ACATCGACGGCCAACGTGTCTCGCGCCGCAACATCGCCGACGGTGACGTGATCGGCGAAGCCTGCTTGGCCGCCGACGAGAACGTTCCTGCCGAGACGCACCGAGCCCGCGAACCCGGTCTGCGCGGCGATGATGCAGCCCTCGCCAATCTCGGTGTTGTGGCCCACGTGCACGTGCGCGTCGAGCTTGCTGCCGCGACGGATGATCGTGGGACCGAGCGTGCCCGCATCGACGGTGCACAGGGCGCCCAGGTGCACGTCGTCCTCAATCACGACCCCACCGAGCTGAGGCACGTGACGGACGCGGCCGTCCGGGCCGGTTACCCAGCCAAAACCGGGCTCGCCGATCACACACGAAGGGCCGATGACGACGTTGCGGCCGATGACGACGCGCGGGCCAACGACCGCGTGCGCGCCGACGATCGAGCCGAGACCAATCGCCGCGGGGCTGTCGTCGATGGCGCACGTGTCGAGCAGCTCGGCCATCGCCCACGTGGCGTGCGGGTGAATCCACACGGTCGCCGAAGCGGGAACGCGGGCGGTGAGCGCGGGCGGCATCAGCAGCACGGCGCCGCGAAGGACTGCGGCGCGGGCCTCGGCTTCGAGCGCGCCGCGAACGAACGGAGCGAGCGCGCCCTTCCCTGCGCTCGCGAGCGGCTCGATCGCGCGAACGCGAGCGGAACCGCCGGTCGTGGTCGCGGCGCCCTGTGCTTGACCGCCGAAGCGCGCCGCGAGCTCTGTGAGTGTCGCCTCGGGAAACTGCAGGTCGTTACTTCTTGGGCGCGGCAGGCGCGGCGGGTGCCGGCGCGGCCCCTGCGCCACCGCTGTTGTAGAGCTGGATGCACTTGTCGGTGATGTCGAGATCGCTGCGCATGTACGCGACGGTCTGCTTGTCGACGACGAGATCGTAGCCGTCGGTCGAAGCGACGCGCTTCACGATCCCCATGACCTTCTCGAACACGGGATCGGTGAGCTCCTTCTGCTTCTTCTCGAGCTCCTTGTTGTACTCGAGGAAGACGCTCTGGAGCTCGACCATCGCCTTCTGCCAGTCCTCGACGCGCTTCTGGAGCGCCTCTTTGCTCATCACCTTGGACTGCTTGTCGATCTCTTCGCGCTGCTTGGCGAGGTCCGTCTGCTTCTTGTTCAGCTCCTGCTGGCGGCTGTCGAACACCTTCTTGAGCGTGGCCTGGGCGCGGAGACCGTCTTCGGTCTGCATGACGGCCCGCTGAACGTCGACGACGGCGACCTTCATCTAAACGAACACATTCAACCCAAAAAAAAACAAACCAACCACGAAA
>CAXSGV010000289.1:4245-6573 GCA_964236615.1 uncultured Polyangiaceae bacterium | reverse complement strand
GGTAGCCAAACGTAGCCTTGGGGTCAAGGCAAGTCGCAGGGCGCCGGCCGCGCTGGGTCCGGGCTGTGGACCTCCGTTCACGCAGCGACCGGCAATGGCGTCGTACGGTTTGGAGGCGGCCGCCGGCCCGACCTTCATTTCCACGCGGCATTTCGGGGGGTCGGTGGCCGTTGTCGACATGGCACGCGAAGTGGATACTTCGAGACGTCGCATGGAGGCGTTCGCAAGAAAATGAAAACGTGGCTTTCGATCGGTGCCGGTTTGAGGACGACAGGGCTTCTCGCTGCCCTGACGATGATCGGTTCGCTCGCATGGACGGGCTGCGGCCCCGCCGACGATCGTTACTACTGCGACGACGGCGGCTGCTATTCGTGCGACGGCTACGGCTGCACGAACGTCAAGCCGCCCACGCCGCAGGCGTGCACGGGCAGCGAAAGCTGCGGTGTCGGCCAAGTGTGCGCCGAATCCGGGTGCGTGAAGACGTGCACGACGGAAGGCTCGACCAGCCAGTGCGACCGCGGCACCGTCTGCAAGAGCGGACTCTGCGTCGCGCCGGGCGGCGACGCGGGAACGACCAAGGAGTGCACCACGTCGGCCGAGTGCGGCGACGGCAAGGTGTGCACGGCGAACAAGTGCGTCGCTAGCACGACGACGGATGCGGGCGTAGATGCCAAGCCCGTCTGCGCGGGCGGACCTTGTGCTTGCACCACCGCGAGCGACTGCGCGAACGGCGATCAGTGTGCGGGCGGCGTCTGCACGAAGCCGGTCAACACGTGCAAGTTCGGTAGCGAGTGCGCAACGGGCAAATCGTGCGTGAACGGCCAGTGCGTGGCCTCGTGCGTCGATGCAAGCACCTGCGGTGCGGGCTTCACCTGCACGAAGGGCGTCTGCCAGCCTGAAGCCTCGTCGCAATGCACGGGTGACGGCCAATGCGCAGCCCCCACGCCGAAGTGCGTCGCGGGTGCCTGCGTCGCGGCCTGCACCGCCGATGCCGAATGCGGCGCCGGCAAGTACTGCAACAACGGCGCATGCGCCACGGACACGCGCCCCAAGACGATCTGCTCGGCCACCGACAGCTCGGCTTGCGGCACGAACCAGAGCTGCGTGAACGGCTACTGCAAGTACACGTGCGCGAACGATCAGGGCTGCAAGCTGATCGACGCGCGCATCGGCTACTGCGGCACCGACAAGGTCTGCCGCACGCAGACCGAGGCCGTCCCGCAGTGCACGAAGCAGTCGGACTGCACGACGCCCGGTCAGTTCTGCATCGACAACATCTGCAAGTGACCTGACTGCAACCGTTCTGGGGTCGCCACGAGCATCGTCGAAAGACGATGCTCGTTGGCGTTTAAACCCCAAGTGAAGTCGGTCGGCCGACGCGAACGTACCCATGGATGAGCAGCCGCTCTATGCTCCCGCGCCATGAGGCTTACCCCCGCCGCCAAGATCATGATCGCGTTTGTGATTCTCGCCACGACGACCTTCATCCTCTGGAACTACCGCGGAAAGATAAAGGGCGCCGACGGCGACACGAGCGCAGACGCGGACGTCGACGCGGGCGCCGGAACGGGACCGACTGCGAAAAAAGAGAAGCGCGATCCGAACCGCATCGTGATCGGCGTGAACGACTTCGGCGGCGCATACCCCGGCCTCGCCGCGAACGACGGCGCTTTGCCTGGCCCGAAGTCGAAGTTCAAGGCCGCCGGCCTCGACGTCGAGATCAAGTTGATCCGCGGCTCGAAGGAGCGACTCGAAGCCTTCGACTCCGGCGACGTCGACATCATGCTCCTCACCGTCGACTACCTCGCGAACCTCGCGCCCATCTACAAAGAGAAGGGCGTCGACCTTCAGGCTTTCCTCATGGTCGACTGGAGCCGCGGCAACCTCGGCATCGTTTCGAAGCCGAACATCCGCTCGATTGAAGCGCTGAAGAACGCGAAGATCGTCACGACGCGCAACACGCCAACCCACTACTTCCTGCTCAACCTGCTGAAGAAGTCGAACCTCACGACCGCGGAAGTCGACAAGCTCAAGTCCAACATCGTCTACGCCACGAAGACGCCGCTCGCGGGCGAGATGTTCCAGCGCGGTGAGGTCGACGCGGTCGCGATCTGGGAGCCACACCTCTCGCAAGCGGCCGCCAACGACAAGGGCCGGTTGCTCGTGAGCACGGCGACCGCGACCAACCTCATCGCCGACGTCCTGTTCGCGCGCGCCGACTTCCTGAAGTCGCACGAGGCCGACATGCCGAAGATCGTCCGGGCCTGGTTCGAAGGCGTGAAAGATCTCGAGCGCAGCCACGTGCAGTTCGAGAGAGCGTTCCGCGTC
>CAXSGV010000289.1:0-4235 GCA_964236615.1 uncultured Polyangiaceae bacterium | reverse complement strand
GGCTCGATCGCGACCATCGCCAAGTCGTTCAAGCAGACCGAGGACGAGACGCGCGGCGTGCTCTCGAAGATCAAGCCGACGAACTTCGCCGACAACCGCGTGTTCTTCGGGCTCGAGCGCGAGGACGCCCCGTACAACAGCCTCTACGACGACGCGTCGCGTGTCTGGCAATCGGAAGGTGTCATCAAGTCGTCGCTCCCCGCGGCGAGCACGCGCAACCTCAAGGCGCTCGAGGCGGTGCGCCAGGATTACGTTTCGGAGAAGGTCGTCGAGAATTTCAAGTTCGAGGGCGGCCCCAAGAAAGAGACAGCGGCGCTCCTCACGAAGAGCGTCAGCGTCTTCTTCCCGAGCGGCAGCGACAAGCTCGATCCGAACGCGAAGAAGGTCGTCGACGTTTTCGCCGAGGTCGTTGCGCAGTTCGGGAATGCCTACGTCCGCGTCGAGGGCAACACCGACAACCAAGGCGCTCGTGAGGCGAACGTGACGCTATCGAAGCGGCGCGCCGACGCGCTCGTCGAGTACCTGACGACCAAGCACGGGTTCGACAAGAGCCGCTTCGTGACCGTCGGCAACGGCCCCGACAAGCCGACAGGCGACAACGCGACCAACGAAGGGCGAGAGCAGAATCGCCGCACCGACTTCCAAATCATCCCGAACAACTGAGCCCCGACATGCAAAGGCAAATACTCTGCAGTGCTCTCCTCGCCGGCGCCGTCGCCTGCAACCCGAGCTCCACACCCTCACCTGCCGATGCCGGCGCTGACGCTCAGGGCAAAGGCGGCCCTTCCGTTTTCGCACCGGCGGGACTCTCGGCGGGCAACCGCCCGAAGCTAATCGTCGCGATCGTGATCGATCAGTTTCGTGCGGACTACCTGACGCGGTTCGAGAGCTACTTTGGCGAGACGGGGTTCAAACGACTCGCCCGCCGTGGCGCGAGCTGGACCGGCCACTACGGCCAGTACGCGACATACACGGGACCCGGCCACGCGCTGGTCCTCTCCGGCAGCTATCCGTACGTGAACGGGATCACGACCAACAAGTTCTTCAACCCGGAGAAGCAACGCTCCGAAGCGATGGTCTTCGACGCTGACTCCGAGGTCATCGGGGTGAAGAAGACCGAGCTCGACATGGATGTGTCGCCGAAGAACTTCATCGGCTCGACGCTCGGTGACGAGCTCTCGATGGCCACGGGACGGCAGTCGAAGACCGTCGCGCTGGCGACGAAGGGCCGCGGCGCGATCTTGCTGGGTGGCCGTCTCGGCAAGGCTTACTTCATGAACGACGACAACGGCGAGATGACGACGTCGACGTATTACGCGTCCGCCTTGCCGAACTGGGTCGCCGGTTGGAACACGAAGAAGGTTGCCGACGGCTCCTTCGGGAAATCCTGGGAGAAGTCCCTCCCCGACGGCGCGTACACGATCTCGGGCGCGGACGACGCCGTGTCGGAAGGCGACTCGAAGGGGCTCGGCAAGGTCTTTCCCCACAAGGTGACGGGCAAGCTCACCGCGGTCGGTCCCGACTACTACGAGGCCTACGTTCAAACACCCTTCGCCAACGAGCTCGAGTTCGACTTCGCGAAGGCGGCCGTCGAAAACGAGCAGCTCGGCGCGCGGGGCGTACCCGATGTTCTCGCCATCTCGCTGTCGGCGATCGATCTCGCGGGCCACACCTTCGGTCCCGGTAGCCAGGAGGTCGAGGACCTCGTCGTCAAGCTCGACGCGCAGCTCGGCGTCTTTCTCGACTGGATCTTCGGGCGTGTCGGCGAAGACAACGTCGTCGTGCTCGTGACCGCCGATCACGGCGCGACCCCAGTGCCCGAGCAGATGGCCGCGATGGGCTTCGAAGCGGGACGCATCAAAAAGAAGGTGATCAGCGACGCCGTCGAAGCCGCGCTCGTAAAGGCGTTCGGTCCCGTCGGCGCCGCAGCGCCCGCCGCCGTGCAAGCCGTCGTTCCTGCGCCTCCCACGGCACCCGGGGTCGCCGCCGGCGGCAAGGCCGACGGAAAGCCGGATCCGAAGGCCGATCCGAAAGCCGACGTGAAGGTCGAAAAATGGGTCGTGGCGCTCGAGGATCCCCACATCTTCTTGAATCGGGCGGCGATCGCCGCAAAGAAGCTCGATCCCGAGGCGGTCGAGAAGGTTGCGGGGCAAGCCGCCGCCGCCATCAAAGGCTTCGGCGGTTACTTCACGCGCACGCAGCTGGTCCACGGTGACATGCCGCGTACGGTCCTCGGCACGTCGATCGCGCGCTCGTACCACGCGCCACGCGGCGGCGACGTCGTGATGTGGACGCTGCCCTATTACTTCTGGGGCAAATACGGGGAGAAGGACGTCGGCTCCACGCACGGCACCTTCTACCGCTACGACTCCGAGGTCCCGGTGCTCCTCTCCGGCAAAGGCATCCGTGTCACGCGCATGGGCGTCCGCGAGCAAGTCGATATCGCGCCAACCCTCAGCTACATGCTGGGCATCGCCGCTCCCGCCGGCAGCGAAGGCGAGGTCGCGCCAATCTTCACGACCTTCTGACGGTCAGCCGTTCGAAGAGAAGAGAGACGGCGGCGCAGCGCACGCTTCGCCGTCGACCTCGACTTGCACCGTGACGTACTCGGCGCTGAAGGTGTCGCGGAGCTTCTTCGCGAGCAGCCGTCCGATGTCCGGATCCGGCTCGCTGATGCGAACGTGCACGGTGATCGCGTCGTGCCCGGCGCCGAGCGTCCACACGTGCATGTCATGCACGGCGACGACCTTCGGAAACGCCTCCATCACCTTCCGCACGGCGTCGACCGGGAGGTGCTTGGGCGAAGCCTCGAGCAACACGAGCGTCGCGTCGCGCAGCAACCCGAACGCGCCAAGCACCAAGATCAGAGCGACCGCAAAGCTCGCCACCGCATCGATCGAAGCCGGCCCACCCATCCGGATGGCAATCGCCGCAATCAGCGCAGCGAGCGACCCGAGCGTGTCGCCCAAAAGATGAAGTCGCGCGCTCCGCAAATTGAGCTGGTGCCCATCCTGCTTCGCCTGCGGCGCGGGCTCATGGTCGGCATGGGCATCACCGTGCTCTAGCTCCTCGTGCCCGTGCCCGTGCCCGTGCCCGTCCTTTTCTGCGTGGCCTCCATGCGAATGCCCGCCATGCGAGTGCCCCGCCTGGCCACCATGCGAGTGCCCCGCGTGCCCAATCACGTCGTGCAGCAACCACGCCGACAGCCCATTCACGCCGAGCGCCCCAATCGACACGATGAGCATGAGCCCCGCGTGCGGAGGCTCGCCGCCGCTCCCACGAAGCTGCTCGATTCCATCGCGAACGATCTCGATCGTCGCCCCGAGCACGAGCATCGCGTTGAAGATCGCCGCCACGGGCTCCGCGCGCCGCAGCCCAAACGTGAACCGCGGCGTGGGCCGCCGCACCGCGAGCCGCATCGCAACGAGGCTCATCGCAAGCGCGAAGACATCCATCAACAGATGAAGCGCGTCGGCTTTGAGGACATTGCTCCGCGCGAACAGCGCGCCCGCGAGCTCGAGCCCGAAGAACATCGCGATGATCGCGAGCACGATGGTCAGGCGCTTGGCTTGCCGCGCCTCTTGCACCGTAAAAGTTCCAAGGACCCGCTCGCTCGGAAGCGGATCGTTGACCGAGCTGCCTGCCGCCATCAGATCGCGATCATCAAATGAGCACGTAGTCGATGTCGGCGACGCTGGTCGTGGAGTTTGCGATCACGGCGCTGGTCTCTTCGTCGCGCTGGTATGCGGACATGTAGAGGCTCTGCAGGATCGCCGGATGATCCTTGATGAGCGTGAGGAAGTCCTCGCGCGGCAAGTGGAGCGTCACCGTCGGGTGGACTGCGACGACATCAGCGCCCGCACGCCGCCTCAGAACGAGAGCCACCTCGCCGACGACCTCGCCCGCACCCAGCGTCGAGATGACGAGCGAGTCGCCGGCTGCCTCGTGGCCGACGACGGCGACCTCGCCCGAGGCGATGAGGTGAAGGCCGGTGGCCTCTTCGCCCTGCGTGATGAGCTTCTCGCCCTTCTCGAAGACGCACGTCTCGAAGCGATCGACGAGCGCCGGGCGATCGACGGGGTTGACTGCGATGAGGACACGCGACGTGCGCACGAGGTTCGTGACCATGCGGCGGCGGCAGTGCGCAGCGAGCTCGACGCCGACCTCGGGGCGCTCTTCGGCCACTTTCTCGAGCGTGTCGCGGCGCGCGATCAGAAGAATCGAGGGGCGGCAGG
>CAXSGV010000288.1:0-8835 GCA_964236615.1 uncultured Polyangiaceae bacterium | reverse complement strand
CCTTCCTGGCGACTCCGGCGGCGGCGGCTGATCACTCACTCGGGCAGGTCACTCTGGCAGGTCACTCTGGCAGGAAAGCCAGATCGACGTCGGCGGTGACGCTGCCGCCCTCGGGCGCCTCGATGGGCCGGCCGCGAAGAAGCTGTAGAATGCAGCTTTCGGCCTGGGGCATCGGAGACATTCCGCCGAGCGTGACCGATTCGATGCGCGCGCTCTCGTCCGTGGTGAGGTGCATGGTGCGCCGCACGGGCTGCGGGCGCGCGGTCACGCCAGCGAGGCTCGTGGCGTAGCACTGGCCCATCTGGGAGGCGCTGAGGACTTTGAGCACGTTGCCGGAGTCGGTGCCGAACGCGCGCGCGCTCAAGACAGAAACGCGCGCGCTCGCCGGCGTATAGACGTCGGCGGTTGCTCCCGTTGTCGTCGTGATCGGCGCGTCACGGGTCGGGCCGGCATCGAGCGCGGATCCGTCGAGCGCGCCGGAATCGAGCGGCGTTGCGTCGAGCAGGTCGAGCACGCCGGCGTCGGCGGGCGACGTGGCCGCCGCGGGCTCCGAAGGGATGGGGGTGCTTGCGGCCTCGAGCGGCGTCGTGGTCGGAGCGAGGGTGGGCTCCGCCGTGGCGAGCGCGGACGGACGAGGCATGGTCTCGGCGAGAAGGGTGGGCCCGACGCGGTTCTTGTACCAGCGCGCGCCATCGAGTGTGCCGAGCGCGAGCACGAGCGCGAGCACGACGAAGGATACGATTCGGGACCTGCGCGTCGGCGGTGCCATTTCGAGCGCTGCGATCGCCGACAGCTTTGGTGACGAGCGCTGCAACGGCAGCTCGAGCACCGGCCGTGGGTAGCCGCTTCGACCGACGACCGCGCGGAGGTCGGCCCGCATTTCGCGCACGAGCTGGTAACGGTCAGCGGGGTTCTTCTGCATCGCCTTCAGGCAGATGGACTCGAGGCGCGAATCGACCCCCGGGGCGAGCTCGCGTGGAAGCGGCGGATCCTCGATCACGTGCTGCATCATCACCGCGACAGCGCTCTCACCATGGAAGGGGACGCGGCCGGTGAGGAGCTCGAACAAGATCACGCCGAGCGAGTAGACGTCGCTGCGCGCGTCTTGCAGCACGCCTGTCGCTTGCTCCGGTGAGACGTACGCGGGCGTCCCGACGACGAGGCCTTCCAAGGTGAGCTTCGCTTGCTCGTTGCGCGTGCGCGGGGTCCCGGAGGGTCGCTCGTCGGCGCGCTCGTCGACGAGCTTGGCGATGCCGAAGTCGCAGACCTTCACGACATCGGTGACGTTGCCCTCGTCGTCGACGCCGTCGAGCACCATGATGTTCTCGGGCTTGAGATCGCGGTGCACGACGCCCGTCTCGTGCGCGACAGAGATCGCTGCGCACGCCTGCATCATGATGTCGGCGATGCGAGCAGTGGGCAGGCGCCCGTCCTCCTTCACGAGGGTGAAGAGATCGCGCCCCGCGAGGTACTCCATGACAATGTAGAGGAGGCCGTCGGGCTCCTCGCCGTAGTCGAGCACGCGCATCGAGTTGGGGTGGTCGACTCGCGAGGCGGCCATCGCCTCGCGGAGGAATCGCGCCGTGAACGCCGGCTGCGCCGTGAGCGTCGGGTTCATCACCTTGATGGCGACGGTCTTTTGAAGCGTGACCTGTTGAGCTTTGTAGACGCTCCCCATCGCGCCTTCGCCAAGGAGAGCGTCGACCCGGTACTTTCCGGCGATCGTTTGCCCGATGAGGTTGTGCGGATCGCTCTCCACGGCTGTGCCTTAGATGCCGATGCAGCGCAGCATGGGTTCGACGAACAGCGGCGAGCTCAGGACCATCACCGAGACCGTCCAGGCGCGCCCCCAGTTGCGCGTGTGCCGCGCGATCCCGAGCGTGCGTTCGAACACGACGAGGAGGCCTTGCAACACGAAGAACGAGAGCATCACGAGCGCGAGAAGTCCGCCGACCGCGATCCAGGTGAACCACCCATGAAGCGCAGCGCTCAGCGCGAACGCCGCCACCACGCCGAGCATCGGTGAGCCGCGCGACGCGAGAGGCTCGTAACCGTGGAACTTGAGCCACGCGCCGACGGGACGGTTCCAGCGTGTGCCCCAGAATTCGCTGACGGTGGTCGACAGGATCGGCATGCGATGGATCTCGGGCGGCTCGAGCCCGATCGCGCGCCCGGCGAAGATCAACACCGCGCGCGCGACGTCGGGAGCGACGTAACAGAAGAGCATCCCGCCACCCCAACGGAGCGCCCAGTGAGGCAAGCCATGGGCGGCAGGCGCCAGCACCACCACCGCCCAGAGACCCATCAGCCCGATGGCTTCGTAGATCATCGTCACGATCATGAGCTGCACGTCGAGGTGGCGGCGCGTGGGTTTGGCGGACTGCAAGTCGATGAAGAAGATCACGCGGAGCACGCGCTCCGTCGTCGTCCACGTTCGTCGACGTCGAACCACGTCGAGCACCCCTGCAATGCAGATGAAGCCTGCGACGCCATACGCGGCGCGGAAGAAGACCCACGACGTCGGCAAGAGCCACGGCAGGGCGGCGGCAGCGGCCGAGAGCGCAATCGCGGCCACGGCGCGCCCACGCGAAGGCCCGGCGATGGCGCCAGCGAGAATCGCGAAGGCGTAGAAAAGAACGACGACGTGCACTTCTCTTTCGGATGAGACCACGATCGAGAACACGCCAGAACCGGTTATTGTCGGATGACCGGTGCCGCCGATGCGTGAGCTCGCTCTCTTCCTGACGTTCGCGGCAGCCCTCTTCGGAAGCACGCGCGCGCACGCTGCCGGGCCCCTCGCACCGCAGGGGCAACCGATCACGACGTCGGGCTACGCCGTCGACCTGTTCCAGGGTCCGGTCCTAGCAAGCAGTCGCATCACGGGCCTTGCGGGTGCCTACGCTCCGCTTGCGCAGGGTGCGGAAGGCATGAACTTCAACGCTGCCGCGCCAGCGGTGCGCAACCCGTGGTCGCACGACAAGGTCGACTGGGACGTGACGGCGGGCGTCACGTTCCCCTCGTCGGTGTCGGGTACGGACTTCGACAACAACGGCACGCGCGGCTTTGCCTACGACAACTTCGTCTTCCTCACGGGCGGCGGCCAGATCCAGTACGGGCCGTGGGGCGTGGGCGTCACGCTCAACCTGCAGCAGTACGATCTCGACAAGTCGGAGAAGGCTGCCGCCATTCCGAACCTTCGCTTGCGGCTCCTCACGGGTCACGTCCTCACGGCGTACTCGTTCCTCGACGACCAGCTGGTCGTGGGCGCGGGGGTGCGCGGAGCGCTGCTCGGCGTGCTCCAAACGAACGCGGCCGACGGCACGAGCGGCACCAACGAGAAAGAGCTCCTCACGATGGTCGGCGTCGGTCCCGAGCTCGGCATCGTGTGGGCGCCGAAGAACCTCCCCGCGCGGTTCGGTATCACGACGCGGGCACCGGTGCGCGGCTCGGCGGACTCCACGAGCCGCACCAAACCAGACGCCGTCGGCGACACCCGCATCAACGCGCTCTACTTGCCGAACGAGATCGAGCTCCCCGCCGAGCTCGAGACGGGCGTCGCGTTCCAGCTCGGACCGCGCCCGATCAACCTCGGGTGGCACGACGTGCGCGGCGTCTCCAAAGCCGAGATCGACGCCGAGCGTCAGGTCGTGAAGGGGCAGCGCGAGAAAGACGAGTCCGTTGCCTGGCGCATTCTCCGGCGCCGCTACTGGAAGCTGCCGCAGTCGCGGTTCTTGATCACGATGAGCGTGCTCCTCAGCGGCAAGACACGGCAAGCGGTCGGCTTCGAGTCGTTCCTCTCGCAGACCGTCGATCGCTCCGGCCTCACGGTGTCGGCATCGCCGCGCGTTGGCCTCGAAGCCGAGGTGATCCCGAGCCGCCTTCGCGCGCGGGGTGGCAGCTACCTCGAGCCCACGCGTTTCACGGGCTCGAGCGAGCGGATCCACGGCACGGCCGGGTTCGATGTGAAGGTTCTGAAGTGGCGCGTGTTCGACCTCTTCGACGACGAGGAGACCGCGTTCCACATCGGCGGCGTTGTCGACGTCGCCCGCGAATACTTCGGTTGGGGAATCAGTGCCGGAGTCTGGCGCTGACGTATTCGGTGTCCTTGATTCCGGCGCCTCTTCCGGATCGCGAACGTCGAATCGGCAGCGTGACGACTCAGGCGGCGTAGCTGGCGCGGTCGGCCGGAACGTTGCGGCGGATCGGTGCGAGCTTCGCGCGCGTGAACGCGGTCGCGAGGGCGAGGCCCGTCATCGTGAGGCGCATGCGCGCGACATCGACGAGGCCTTCGCGGTGAAGCTCCGACAGCGCCGTGCGCACGTCGGCGCGGCGGACCTCGAGGTCCTCGGTGAGGCTCTCGAGCGTCGGGGTGCTGAACGAGTCTTCGTCCTCCTGCGAGACGGCGAGGGCGCGAAGAATGTGTGCGGCGAGTACGTGGTAGCTATCCATGGCTTGTGACCTCCCGGGTGTGTACAAAGTGCATCTGCATGCACCGCGCCAGCCCCTCTTAGCCACCGCAGGCCGAAATCGCGATCGAAATTGCGGGTATTTTACACGCTTATATATGTGCGTGCACTCTGCACAGGGTGGGGTACGCGTTTGTGGGATGGTGCTTCCTTGCACCAGGGCGACGCCACTAATGTGGCGAGATCGCACTTATTAAGCCCACTTCACTAAGTGGTTATCAGGGGCTTGGTGCGGCAGCAGCGCGGACTTCGAGCGCGGCGATCCGATCGAGGAACGCGCGGCCCCTCACGGCGTCGGCCATGTGCACGAACGCCGCCATGCCTTTGAGCTGAGCGAGCGACTCCGTGGTGGCGTCGGTCGTCTTGCCCTTCTCGCGGTTGTGAATGGCGGCGCGAAGACGGCGTACGACGTCGCGCGGGACCCTCGCGGGCGCAGCGTCCTTCGCCGCGTTGACGATGAGGCCCGTGACGCGCTGGCGCATACCGCCGCGCATGACGCTCGTCTTCTTCACGTGAACGGAGAAGCCCTCGGCCGAGAGGATCTGCCGGCTCGCGCGGAGCAGCGTACCCACGGGCGCGTGGGGCGGCTTGCGCGGATCTGCCTTCGCGTCGGCCGTCGTCGCCGGCGTGCGCCAGGAGAAGGTGAGGTCGTCGGCGTAACGCGTGTAGTGGAAGCCGAGCTTCTTCGCGAGACCGCTGAGCCGGCGATCCATCCGGAGGCAGATCGCGTTGGTGATCGCAGGTGAGGTGGGCGCGCCCTGCGGGAGCACGCGAGGGCCGCTCGCGATGAACATGCGTCGGCCGCGGAACTCGGCCTCGCGGCGTGGTGACGCGGTCGACAGGAGGGCGAGGATCGTGGCGACGGACTCGGGCGCCCCACCCTTGCGGAGCAGACCGCGTACCCGGCGCCAGTTGACCGTCGGGAAGAAGTCCTTGATGTCGATCTTCACGATCGTGTGCGCGCCCGCGTGCTCGGCGGCGTTCGTGACGATCGACCGGTTCGCGAGGAAGCCGTGTGCGGCGGCGTGCACGGGGAGCTTTTCCCAGTACGCGCGGAGTGCCCAGCGCTGCGCCTGCTTCAGCGCCTTTTTCGGGGCGGTGATGGTGCGCGAGGTGCCGTCGCGTTTGGGGATCGACCAGATGCGGTAGTGCGTGCCGGTGTCGACGTCGCGCTGGAAGGCCCACCAGCGAAGGCGCGAGATGGTGACGCCGAGCGCCGCTGCGAGGCCATTGGCGTCGGCGATGTCGGGGAGGCCGTTGGCCTTGGCGCGTGCCTCGCGCTGCTCGACGTCGAGCTTGTCCTTGGGGCGCGTGTTGTCGTCCCAGTGGATGCCGAGGCCGAGGTGCGTGACGTGGGTCGCGTGGTAGGCGTGCCACGCGAGCCGACGGAGGTTCCGGCGCTCCTGCGCCTCGGCCTTCTTCTTCTCTTTGTACTGCGCCGCGCCGGGCGTGAGCCCTTCAGTCGAAAGCCCCTTCGTCGTGAGCTCGGCTTTGATCCAAGCGTCGATCCCGCCAGCCTCGCTGATCGACTTCCAGCGCTGCGTGCTCTCGGCGACGGCACGCTGGGCGCGCTCGATGTCCTCGCGCTCGAGCGTGCCTTTAGGAGACACCGCTTCGCGGGCCGCACGCTCAGCGTCGGCGATCGGAATGGGCCCGAGGACGAGCCCCGTCGCTTGAACGCTGTCTTCGAGATTCGAGCTCATCGCGCGCCTTCTCGAGATCGAGAAGGGCGATCACACACTTGCCAGTGGTAAAGCCGGAAAAACTGCCGATTCAACTTTCGAGAGTGTCAAGAGAGGCTACGAGCGCCTCACCTTCTCACCTGGGGCACGGTAGCCTCACCGGTTCTCCGCAGGGGGCGGCCCCTGATGCTCTAGAGAAACGGCGTTCGCGAGGTTGTCTCAGCTCTCTAGAGCATCAGGGGCCGCCCCCTGCGAAGAGAACCAAGAACAGGCTACCTTGCGGAGAGTGTACGGCGTGTTGACCAGGGCGGCGCAACGCCGCCCCTGCGATCGAGTCGCATAGGCTGGTGCGCTCGTAGCCTCTCCTGACATCTCGAAAGTTGAATCCGCTGGCGCGCGGGTGATCGTCCCTTCCTCGTCTGCTTGCTGGTCTCTCGTTCGCTGCCTACTTCGGCCTACTGCTCCGGATCACGCAATCGCCGTGTCGGCGTCCACGTAGCCCTCTGCGACCAGCGCTTCGATGCGACGGAAGTATGCGTCGCGCGCCTCGTGGTCACTGTCAAACCAAATACGTTGGTGCCGTGTCGGATCGAGCGCCGCTTCGACGGCCGAGCGACTCGTGGGCGCGAGCGCGCGTGCGGGCGGCGTCGACTTCCACTCGACGTACACCACGCGATCGTCGAGCGAGAGGCGGTAGCTGACCTCGACGCCCTGGCGATCGCGACGGACGTAGGTGCGTGTCTCGGCGCGGATCGTTTTTCGACCCTCGGGCGTCTTGCGAAGCGCCTCTTCTTCTGCCCGCTTGCGGCCGTAGGCGATGCGTAGAGCGATCATGTGCTCGCACGGACCCTCGCGCATGCCGGAGCGCCGGAACGTCGCGCAGCTGCACCAGGCGTCCTTCACGCGGCCTTCGAGGTCGCTCGTGAAATGCGGCAGGAAGCTGCGGTGCGCCTCCTTGTCGACGACCTCGCCGTGGATCTCGACGCCGGTGCCACCGAGATCGTGGATCTTCGTGACGTTGACCTGGCCTGCAGCTGTCAGGCGGTCCACTTCGGGCCCGTCACCGAGCAGGCGGTGGGCCTTGGCCTCGCGCGGGGAGCCGAAGCGAATTTTGCCTTCGTCGATGCCGCTCGGAAGAAGGTCGCGCGGGCGGTACACGCCGTCGGCGAGATCGTAGACCACGCGACCGCGAAGGCACTCGAGCTGCAACGCGCCGCGCACGGTGTCTTTGGGTTTCCCCGTGGACTCGACGATGGCGACGAAGGTCTGCGGACCCTTCTTCATCAGCAGCTCGCCAATCGAGTCGGCGAGCGCGCCGAGCTCGGGGCTGCGGAGGCTCGGCATGAGCGCGTCGAACGAGGCGGCGCTTGCCCAGCTGCTCTCGGTCCACCCGGTGAACGCGGCGGTGAGCGTGACGCGTCCACCCATCGGAGACTTGAGGCCGAGCACCCAGAACACGGGAAGGCCAGGGCCGAGCAGCTGGACCTTCACGGTCTCGAGGTAGGGGAGGATGCGCGCGAGCGCGAGCAGGCGCTGGCGACCGAAGGTGCGGATGACGAGCGGCGGGCCGGTGTGCACGGGGCCGTGACACTCGAGGACGACGTCCCACGGTTCGACCACGAGGCGAGGACGCGCGCCGCCGATCAGCTCGAAGCGCACGCCGCGTGGCGATTTCTTCGCCTTTCGCGTCTTCAGCACGAAGAGGAGGTTGTAGAGATCGACCGGCGTGAGCTCGCAGGTGACCGATGGCAACGTGGCCGCGGACTGCACCTGCAAGAAGCCGCGGAGCCAGGCATAGGGGACGTCGACGTCGCGCGAGGTGCCGGCGTCGGTGTTCTTGTCCGCGCGCGCACTGGTGCTCATGGAGCTTCCGGCGCGCGGGCGCGTGCTCGCGTCGAGCTCGACGGGGCGGTAGGCGCGGAGGCGATCGATCTCGCCGAGGACCGCGTCGTCGAGGCTGACGAAGGTGGTGCCGTGCGCCGCTTCGCGCGCGTCGAAGACCTCATTCGAAATCGCGAGCCGCGCGTACGCGCTCTCGTCGCGCGAGAAGACCTCGAGCGAAACCTGGTCGGGGTGCACGGTGAGGATCGGGTCGATCACCTTCACCGTCTGGTCATCGGCGAAGGCGTGATCGAGGTACGCCTTCTGGGCCTCCCAGATCGCCGCGCTCGCTTTTTTCCCCTTCTTCATGAGGTAAGCGAGGTACGCGGTGCGGTCCTTCCCCTTGTAGCGAAGGTCGCTGCGGAGAATGGCAGCAGCGGTCATCACCGCGTCGCGGAAGAGACCAGGATCCTTGATGCGACCGCGAACGCCCACGTCGCCGCGGCTGTCGTCGAGCGCGAGCACGACGTTCGACGACGCGGACGTCGTGACGAGCTCGCTCCTGCCCGCGTAGTGAACCTTGACGGTGCGCGCGCCTTCCTGGCTCATTCGACGGACTCCTCGAGATGGCTGCTGCTGAGTCTCTCTTCGGTCTTGGCGAGGCGGCGCTGGGCCCGGCGCAGCGATCGGTACGCAGCCTTGCGTACGGCTTCGGACGCGCTCTTGGCTTCGAAGGCGAGCGTCTTGAGGTAGGCGATGGCCTCGTCGCCGCCGATGCGGCCGAGCGCCATGACCGCTTCGAGGCGCGTGCCGTCATCGCCTTTGCTTCCGACGGCAGCGAGGTGAATGAGCGCCGACACGTGACC
>CAXSGV010000287.1:0-8874 GCA_964236615.1 uncultured Polyangiaceae bacterium | reverse complement strand
ACGTCATGGCTGATGTCGACGTCAAGGTGTTCCCGGCGCCCGCCACGGCCAGAGACGGCCGCGTCGTTGCTTTGCGCATTCCCGGCGGTGGCGAAATGAGCCGGGGCGAGGAATGTCGACGTCACCGTGCCCAAACGGGCTTCTCGCGTTCCCAAAGGGAGCAGCCACCGGAAGGACCGGTCGGCTCGAAAGAAAGTCGAGTTAGTCGCATGTCGAATCGTCTCTGCTGTTCCCTCGCTGCATCCCTGATGGTGATTGGGCTCGCCTCACTGCCGGTGGGTCTCGGATGTGCCGCTCAGGCCGACCCCAACTACCGTGGTGAGCCGCTCGCGACCTTCAAGGGCTCCGTCGTCACGCAGGGGCCAGCACCTGCGCACGTGGATGCCGCGATTGTGTGGATGACGTCGCATACGTCGCAGGCGGGGTACACGACGAAGATCGTCGGCTCGCGGGCTTCGGTCGACGGAGCTTTCCCCGCGAGCTTTACCCTCGACGTCTTCGCGCCGCCGCCGAAGGAGGGCGAGCTCCAGACGAACGTCGGCTCGGTGGCGCCCGACTACCAACCTACGGGGGCGTGGGTGGGCATGATCGTCGCGATCGGGGGCGCGACCGACGACGCGAATGTTCATCCGAACGACGTCGTCGGGACAGACGTGGCCCATCTCGTCGTCTACTTCGACCATGACCTTGCGGCTGACGCAGAGACGTCGTCCCCCGAGGGGGACGCCGCGACGATTGCCGCCATCTTCCACGTACCGCCCACGAAGGGCTACCACCTGGCGAAGAACGATCCCGGCACGCCGCAGGCCGAGGCCGCCTACGATCAATGCCGCTGGGCAGGGCTGTGCCTTCACGCCGTCGGTATCCCCGATGCGGTCGTGCAAGCCCAACAGGACTGGGACTATGCGCGATGCACCGATCGCGCGCCGACCAACGAACGGTGCACGCATTTCTCGGAGCCCGCCTCGGCCGCTGAGCGGGCGGAGGATCGGCGTTGCTCGGATCTTCAAACGACGATGCGGAACCCCAGCCAAGAGTGCAAGGTCCCGTGGTCCCACCCTGACAACCCTCAGGGATTCTCCGATCCGGTGACCGTCATTCTCGGCAAGAGCATTTGGGATCTCTGGGTGGAATGAGCCGCACGCCTTCATGACTGCGTCGTCGTCGCTCTCCTTCATCGAAGCTGCGTACCGGTCGCATGGTCATCACGTCATGCGCCGCGCTGCGCGGCTCCTTGGAAGCGACGCCGACGCGAAAGAGGTAGTCCAGGAGGTCTTTTTGAATCTGATCAACGACCCGTCGCAGTTCTCGGGCTCCAGCGCGCTCACGACCTGGCTCTACGCCGCAACCACCCATATGTGCCTCAATCGACTACGCAACGAGCGCACCCGATCGCGCATTCTCGCCGAACGCGGTGAGTCGCTGCCCTCCGCTTCGTACGGGACGCACACGGAGGACGCGGCATCGCTTCGACAGCTGCTGGCACGGTTGCCGGGAAACCTCGCCGAGGTCGCCGTCTATTATTACGGCGACGAGATGACGCACGAAGAGATTGCGAAGATCATCGGCCGCTCGAGGCGTCACGTCGGCGACCTCGTCGAGCGCATCGCTCTCGCGGTTTCGGAAAGCGAGCACTCGTGATTCCCCAGCGGACGCGCGGTGAACATTGTGCATCGGACCTCTTGTTCGATCGGTGCACGTCGGGTGAGGCTTCCGCCGAAGAGGCAGCGGCCGTCGAGGCGCATGTGGTGACGTGCACCCGCTGTGCACGTCGGCGCGACGAGCTCCACGCGCAACGCGCATCCTTCTCGGTGGCATTGCCGCCCGCCGTCGCTGAGCAGGCGAAGCGACGCCCGAGCCCGTCTGCCGATCGTCGCGTGCAGCGCTGGCTACCGCGCGCCGCTGCGGGTCTGGCGATGGCGGCGATCCTCCTTCTGTTCGTGCGAGGACGTCGTACGCCGCCGAGCGAGGACGTCGGAACGATCGAACGCGTCAAGGGCGCAGCACACGTCGCATTTCACGTCCGTCATGGGGAGGTCGTTCGCACCGGCGTCGAGGGCGATCGCCTCGCGCCAGGGGACGCCGTCGAATTCTCGTACACCGCGCGCGAGCAGAGCTACCTCGCGATCGTCAGTGTCGACGGCGCGGGCCGCGCCGAGGTGTATTACGCGGATGGCGAGCATGCGGCTCGCGTCGAGCCCGGCGTGGAGCTCGTACTTCCGCAGAGCACCGTCCTCGACGCGACCCTCGGACCGGAGGCGATCTACGCGTTTTTTTGCTCCGTCGCCGTGCCCGTCGGTCCCATTCGCGCCCGACTTCAGGCCGACCCCTCGCGACCGCCGGACGTTCCAGAGTGCACCGTCGATCGGCACGCCTTCGTGAAGGTAGCCCCGTGATTCGGACGTGGCTCGCGATCGTCTTCTTGCTCGTCGTTCTCGTCGTCACCCGGTCGGCGCGCGCCGACGTGGAACGCTTCGCAGTGCTCATTGGCAACGATCGTGGCGACGCGCAAGACGGCCCGCTGCGCTTTGCCGGCTCCGACGCGGACCGTGTGCGCGACGTGCTCACGCAGATGGGCGGATTTCAGGCCGGCAACGTCGTGGTGTTGCGCGACGAGAACGCCGACGCCGTCCGCCGCGCGCTCATCTCGATGAACGATCGCGTTCGCGCAAGTGCGTCGCGTCCGGGCACGCAGATCGTCTTCTTCGTCTACTACTCTGGCCACGCCGACGGCACCGCGCTCCACCTCGGCGCGTCACGGCTCGATCTCACGGAGCTCGAGCTCTTGGTGCGCGGGTCCGCAGCGCAGTTTCGCGCGCTCCTCGTCGACGCCTGCCGCTCGGGTGCGCTTGCCCGTGTCAAAGGCGGCACCCCCGCGCCACCTTTTTCGATTCGGGTCGGTGAGCAGCTGGAAGGACAAGGCGTCGTCTTCCTGACCTCCAGCTCGATGAACGAGGACGCGCAGGAGTCCGACGAGCTCGGTGGCTCCTTCTTCACGCACTACTTCGTCTCCGGCCTTCGCGGCGCCGCGGACAGCGACGGCGACGGCCGCGTGCAGCTCGACGAGGCCTATCGCTATGCGTACGAAGCGACGGTACGCGCAACGAGCCGTACGTGGGCGGGCACGCAACACCCGGCCTTTCGGTACGAGCTCGGTGGCCAAGGAAGGGTGGTGCTCACCGAGCCTCAGCGCGGATCGGCGCGCAGCATTCTCACGTTTCCGGCCGCGCGTTCGTACCTCGTGTTCCGTGGCTCTGCGAACGGATCGGTCCTCGGCGAAGTGACGGTTCATGCGGCGGCACGGCGCATGTACTTGAAACCCGATCGCTATTTCATCCGCGGGCGCGCGCCAGACCACGTCCTCGAAGGCGAGCTGAGCGTAGCGGACGGCCAAACGGTGGATGTGCGCGACGACCTCCTTCATCGCGTCGAGTACGCGCGCTTGGTTCGTAAGGGCGGCTCGGACCTGCACGCGGTCAACGGACCCCTCGCGGGATACACGTTTCGCACGCAACTGCGCAACGAGGCGAAACCGTGCAACGGGGCGTTCGTCGCGTACGCGTTCACGTTCGCCGCCTTGAGCCTCACACCGAGGGTCGACGCGTGCTTCGGCGCCTTCGACCAGACGGGGATTCACGCAAAGGTGAGCGACTACGGTGGCGACGTACGCCTCGCGCACGTGTGGGATCTCCCCATCGTGTCGGTCGACATCGGGCTGACACTCGGAGCTTCATGGTTGCGTCAGACTTTCGTGACCGCCGGCAACGCGCCGAGCCGCGATACGATTGCTGCAAAGGCGAGCGTCGGCACCGCGGTCACGCTCGATGTCACCGCCGGGTTCTACGTCCTCGGCGTCGTGTCAGCCGAGACCTACCTCTTTGCTCTCGAGGACAGCGCGCGGCGCACGACGAGCCTCACGCCATCGCTCGCGTTTCGCCATCACCTCGGCATCGGCAAACATTGGTGAAAACCGTTCAGCGGACGCACATCGTCGCGCTCGACGATCCATGGGGCGACGCTGTGACGCGTCGCCTAGATTGGGGCCTCCCAGTCATCGACTGAGGCGTTACGAGCGGCGAAAGCGTGATTCGCGGAACGCCGAATCGGCTATAGGGCGTCATGATCGCTCGTTCGTCTTGGACTTTGCTCGTCGCTGCAGCAGGCGTGATCGCCGTCACCACACCATCGGTCGCACGCGCCGACGAGCCTCCGTCCACTCCACGCGGCGCGCCGCCGCCCGACGCGAAAGCCGCAGTCGCCGCGCCGACGGCGCCTGGCGACGCGCCGAAGATCGAGAAGCCTGTCGAAGGCACGTCGGTCGCGCTCTCCGCCGGTGCGCTCCTCACAACCGGTAACTCGCGCCTCTTCGCGGCGACCGCAAACGGCGCCTACGACTCGCGTTTCGGCGACAACGGCGTCGGCGCAGCGCTGCTCGCGAATTACGGACAGGGCGCGCCCGCCGGTAAGGAGGTGCAGATGACGACCGCCAACGTGCAGGGAAGGCTGCGCTACGACCGGTACTTCATCGAGCGCATGTCGGGGTTCCTCATCGCCACGGGCCGCCGCGATCGCTTCCAGGGGCTCGACTTCCGGCTCAACCTCGACCCGGGCGTGAAGTACCTCTTCAAGAAGGAGCAGTCGAGCTCGGTGTGGGGCGAAGCCGGCTACGACTTTCAGTACGATATACGCCGCAATCAAGACCGTACGATCCTCGATGACGCGAAGAACCCCGTGCTCGACGCGTCGGGGCAGCCGACGCTCCTCAAGAAGACCGCCGTCGATCACTCGATGCGACTCTTTCTCGGTGCGCGGTACGCATTCAACAAGGAAGTCACGCTCTCGGGCGGTGTCGAGTACCTCCAGAGCGTCGTCGAGACCACGCGGAACCGCCTCAACTTCGATGCCCTCTTCGCGGCGAAGATCGGCGGCGGCCTCGCGGTCGGCGTCGGCTTCAGCGCTCGTTACGATCACGCGCCGCTGCCCGGGAAAGAGCAGCTCGATACCTCCACGACGCTGAACCTGATCTACGCGTTCAGCGACGCAGCCGCTCCCGAGAAGCCGAAGACGTGCCCCTGTCCAGAGCCCGAGCCGCAGCCTCCATCGCCCGCGCCGCCCGCGGTCGATGCTGCGCCGCCGCCCATCGCTCCGGCCCCGCCTGCCTCACCGCCGCCGGGTGCAAATCCTCCGCCGGACGCTCCGCCCCCGGCCGCGCTCTAGGGAAGAAGATCCAAGAGCGCGCCGTTCACGCGCCGGTGCGCTCGCGGTGCTTGCAGCCGGGCCAGCAGCACGGGCGACGTTGGCCTGCTTCGAGCTCCTCCTGCGTCCGGCGAACGCGGCGCTGCCGCGTCGTCTCCTGCTTTGCGTCCTCGACCCAACAGATGAACTCGTTGCGCGCCAACGGCGTGATGTCGCCCCAGGCCGCGAGCGCGGTGAGGTTCCCGAGCAGCGCTTCACGCAGGTCTGCCGGGAGCGCGTGCACCACTCCGCCGGGCACGCGCTTGCTCGTCACGCGACGAGACGAGGGATCGCGAGGGTCAGCCATGACCGGTCTCGGAGCTCATTTCGGCCGTGAGCTTCACGACGCGCCGTTCCCACAAGCGCAGAACCTCGCGAAGCACGGCGCTGCTCGCATCGGCCGCAAGCCCAGCTTCGCGGGTGAGCGTTGCGAGCGACCGCTTGCCGTCGGCGCGCGCGAGCGCCGCGAACGTCTCGTTGCCGACCGCGAGCTCCTCGTCAGGGTCGTAGTTGGGGACGACACGCGAGCGCGTGTCGTGCTTCGTGCCCGCATGCGAGACGGTGACGAGCTGCTCGAGGCGCACGTGCGGCACGAGCGTCGGCACCAGCTCGGCCCAAGTCGACTCATCGACGCGCCGCTTCTCGATCCAGAGGTCGCCAAGCGCGAGGGCGTGGAGATCGGTCGTGAGAAAACAGACGATCGCGTCTTCGGCGGAGTCGACGATGGGCTCCGCGTGGTTGTTGAACTACTTGTTTAGAAGCACGGGCACGCCGGTGATCGCCTGAAACGCGCGCAGTAGCTCCCAGTAACGTGGGTTCTGTTCACGCGACACGGTCTGGATGCGCGCCGAGCCGTCGACATGGGTGACGGCGCCGAGCGTCTCGCGGTGCTCGGCGCGAACGCCGACGACGAAATTCATGAACGGAAAGGCCTGCCCCGCGTCGACCTCGAACCACCTGCTCGCGTCCTCGATCGTCACCGATGGAGCGAACGGCCGATAGCCTTCGCGCTTCTTGACCATCGCGTTGATGACCTCTTTGTTTCGCGCAGGTCGTGGGTCCGCGAGGATGCTTCGGTTGCCGAGCGCGCGCGGTCCGAACTCCGCGCGGCCTTGCACCCAACCGATCACGTCACCCGCGGCCATGCGCTCCGCCGCGTGAGCGACGATGTCGGTCCGTGGCGTGGCCGTGACGAACCGCGACCAGCGCGTTGCTGCCGCGCGTGCGTCGTCGGCGTGGGTCGCCGTACCCCAATAGACATGATCGAGACGTGATGTCCGGACCGGCCGCGACCGCGCGTGCACGACGAGCGCCGCGCCGAGCGCACAGCCGGCGTCGTGCGCTGCGGGCTGCACGAAGATGTCGTCGAACAGACGCGATCGCAGAAGCTCGCCGTTGACGGTGCAATTGTGCGCCACACCCCCTGCGAGGCAGAGATTCCGCAGACCCGTCGCCGCGCGTGCGTGCGCGATCATGTGGAAGATACATGCGCTCAGAGCGCGTTGGAGCGCGGCCGCGATGTCCTTGTGGAGCTGCGTGAACGGCTCGCCGCGTCGTCGCGGAGGCCCGAGGTCGGCGAGGGCGAGGATGCGCTCGCTATGGAGTCGGTACTCGCCTTCGGGCTCGAGGGAGTAGAAGGTCGCGAAGAGGTCGGAAAAGCGCGCCGGATCGCCGAACGGCGCCAGCCCCATGACCTTGTACTCGTCGAAGAGGCCGTACCCGAGGAACGCGATGACGTTGCAGTAGAACTGACCGAGCGACGCCTCGGGAGCGATCGATCGCCGGACTTCGATCGCGCTGCCGTGACCCGTCGCGATGAGGCCGCTCTCGTCCTCGCCGATGCCGTCGATCGTGACGATCAACGCGTCGTCCTGACCGGACATCCAGAAGGCGCTCGCCGCGTGCGCGACGTGGTGTTTCACGAAGTCGATCTTCTGTTCGTCGATCTTCGTGCCGAGACCGTCGCCGATCAGCTGCGCCACCAACGAACGCGCCCCTCGGCCCGCACCCTCGCCCGCGCGCACCCGCGCCATCTTGAGCGCGCGATCGAGACCTTCTTCGGACGCGTAGTACGCGATGCGGTCGATGCCGTTCATGTCGATATCCGCGAGCTCGAGAGTCCGCTGGATGGCCTCGATGGGCGCTTTGTCGGAGTGCTTGATGCGATCGACGCGCTCCTGCTCGCAGGCGGCGATGACCACGCCGTCGTCGACGAGCACGGCCGCACCGTCGTGCGAATAGATCCCCGTGCGTGGGCCGCTGTCTTCGTCGATTCGCTTGTGTCCGCCCGCAACCCCCAAGACCTTCATGCGCTTCCGACCAGCCTACACGCTGGACTCGGGACGCGAGAACGTCGATGCGAACGCGCCACTTCGCGGACGCGGCTCCGCGACTGAGCCCGCACGCCGAGCATCGAACGCCCGATGTCCCCACGCGATGACCTTGCCGAGAGCAAATTGCCCGAGATCACCGTGGCATTCTGGGTGATGAAAATCTGCGCGACGACGCTCGGCGAGACCGCAGGCGATCTGGTGTCGATGACCTTGAACGTCGGCTACGCCATCAGCTCGATAATCTTGATTTCGGCGTTTTTCGCGAGCCTCGTCGTACAGCTGCTCGCGAGCCGGTACCACCCTCCGCTCTACTGGTTGGTCATCCTGACGACGAGCACCGCGGGCACGACGATGTCCGACTACATGGACCGGACGCTTGGCCTCGGTTACGCGAAGGGCTCCGCGATCCTGGTCACGATTTTGATCTGCGTGTTCGCGCTGTGGCGGTACACGACAGGCACCCTTTCGGTCGATCACGTTCGGTCACGAAAGGCCGAGCTCTTCTACTGGATCGCGATTCTGTTCTCGAACACGCTCGGCACGGCGCTCGGTGACTTCTTGTCCGACAGCTCGGGCCTCGGGTTCATGGGCGGCGCGCTCCTCATCGGGAGCCTGCTGGCAATCGTCCTCGCCCTCGCCTTCTTCACGAAGGTCTCGCGTGTGGCGCTCTTCTGGATCGCCTTCGTGCTGACCCGCCCCTTCGGGGCGACGGTGGGCGACGTGCTCACGAAGACGAAAGACAAAGGTGGGCTCGGGTTCGGGACGATCGGCTCGTCGGCGATCCTCGGTGCCGTGCTCGTCGGCCTCGTCGTCTGGGCGACCGTGAAGGAGCGCGGCCGACGTTCCGCGTTGCGAGCGTAGCTTCGCTCACAGTCGCGAGCGTCACCCCATGAAGCTGCGAACGATCGTCCTGATCGTCGCTGCATCGAATGGCTTTTCGATGCGCTGATTCGACACGCTCGCGAGGAACGATTGGGTGAGGGGGGTGAACGCGCCGCCCGTGACGAACACGATCTTTTTGGCGTGATCCGGCATGGTCGCCTCCAAGCGTTCGAAGAGGGCGGTCCCGTTCATGACGGGCATCATGAGGTCGCAGAAGATCACGTCGAAGCCGGCATCTCGCTCGAGCTCCTCGATCGCCTCCTCGCCATTGCCGACCGTGACGACATCATGCTCGCGAGCCAGGACGCGGCGCAGAGCCGCCGCGACGAAGGGCTCGTCATCGACGACCAGAACTCGTCCTCGTCGTACCGGTGCGATGGCGGGGCTCGAAGGGGGGCTCGCGACGACGGGGACGGCCGCAGCG
>CAXSGV010000286.1:7550-8918 GCA_964236615.1 uncultured Polyangiaceae bacterium | reverse complement strand
CGAGAGGGGCGATCTCGAAGACGACGACGTCGCCGTCCGAGGTCCCTTCCCCCAACTTTTGCCCCCCGACGCTGCCTGAAACCGCCTGCCCCGGCTTGTTCGTGAGCACGAGCAACCGAAGAGCGCGCGACCGCGGCGGCGCTTGCGCGCTGCCCAGGAGGCCGGCTGCGTGCGCCACCCGGATGGCGTCGAACATGGGCTCGGGCATGCCGGCGAAGCGTGCGAGCGGCTCACGCAGCTCGGCCCGCGCCCCGAGCAAGAGGAGCGCGCGCGCTTCGTGGCCGCGCGTCGTCGAGTAGCGCTCCCGCCTGAACGCCTCGAGGAGCGGCCCGCGCGCGGTGGGATCGCCGATGGACCCGAGAGCGTCGGCCACGTACGGGCGCAGCCGCACGTCGCCGAGCGTCGAAACGAGAGATGAAACGGCAGATTTCTCCTTGACGGCGGCCAACGCGGCAAGCAGCTCCTTCGCGCGATCGAATGGGAGGCGCCGACCCTCCTCGGCCCACCACGCAGCGAGCACTGGACCTCCACGCGCGTCGCCGCGCTCGGCGAGCGCGAGCGCCGCTTTTCGCTTCCACGCAGGATCGCCCTCGGTGAGCAGGCGCTCGGCCTCGGGCGGAATGGCCTCCCCCGGCATGCGCGCGAGCGCGAGCGCGACGTGGCTGCGTACCTCGGCGTCCTCGGTCGAAGCGAGCGCACGGCGCGCGTGCGGCGCCGTAGCCGGTGCGTGGAGATCGAACGTGACCTCGGCCGCCTTTCGGCGCACATCGAGCCGTGCGTCGTCGAGGAGCGCTGCGACCTCCTCCGCCGCGTCGATTTCCCCCTGCATTCCGCGGCGCAGCGCCTCGGGCCAGTCTTGCGCCTTGCCGCGCTCGAAGCGTCCGTGCTCTGCGGCGATCTGCACCGTGAGCCGACGCAGCTCGGCGACCTCGCGCGCGTGGGACGGCGAGAGATCGGTTTTCTCACCAGGATCGCGCTTCGCATCGTAGAGCGCGCAGGCGCCGGCCTTGCGCGCACACACGAGGCGCAGCTCGTTTTTGGCGACGAGCGTGTAGTCGTCCGTCTCCGCGAACGCGACGCTGTCGTCGGCTGCGGCCGGCTTCGGCTCGGCGCCGGCAATGCGAGGCCCGAGGTCCCTACCCCGAACGCGCGCGGGCCGAGGGATGCCGAGCGCAGACAGCGTCGTCGGCAGCAGATCGATCGTCTGAACGGGCGTGATCACGCGGTGCGCTGGGATATCCGGCCCGGCGATCACGAGCGGCACGCGCACCTGCTCTTCGTAGACGGTCGTGCCGTGGTAGCGCCCGCCGTGCTCACCGAACTCCTCGCCGTGATCGGCCGTCACGATGACGGTGGCCTTGCGGCTTC
>CAXSGV010000286.1:0-7486 GCA_964236615.1 uncultured Polyangiaceae bacterium | reverse complement strand
GGCAATCTCGCTGTCGTAGGCGTCCATCGCCGACGACTCCCCGCCCCGGCCATACGGGTGCTCGGCGTGCATCTCGTACGGCTCGTGCGGCTCGAACAAGTGCACCCACAAGAAGAGCGGCCGATCGACGGGCAGCGTGCCCAGGTAGGCCGCGACCTGGGACGCGCGCAGAGCCGCCGGCGCGAACTCGACCTTGCGGTACTCGAAGTCGAGGCCCCGCCGCTCGAAGTCACTGAAGCGCGAAGCATCGATGAAGAAGACGGCCGGCGGATAGAACGCGGCAGTGCGGTAATCGTAACGGCGAAGCAGCGCAGCCCATGTCTCGGAGTCCGCGCCGAGATCGAGCGCGAGGAGAGGACGCATGTACTTTCCCGTCATCATCGACGTGACGGAATACGAGGTGTGCGGCGTCGGGCAGTACGCGTTCTCGAACACCACCCCGCGCGCCGCGAGCGCGTCGATGTTCGGTGTCGTCCCGCGGCGGTAGCCGTAGGCACCCACGTGATCGGCACGGAGCGCGTCGATGGATAAAAGCACGACGTCGCGCCCCGACCAGTCGAGCGCGCGCGGGATCTCACCAGGTGACGCGAGGGCGACTCCCCCACCCGCTTGATCGAGCTCCTCCGGTGGCGCGACGACGGCGGCCACGAGCACCGCGCGCCCCATCAACGGCGCGTGCTCGAGCAAGACGAGCCGAAGGTTGCCGATGCTGCGCAGCTTGCGCGCCGCCCGCGGCACGAGCAGCGCGCACTCGAACGAGAACACGAGCGTCGCGACGGTGAGCGCGCGCACGACGCGTGATTCGCTGTGCGCGATCGGCAAGGCCACGGCCGCCGATCCAAAGAGCACGACCGCGAACAGCGCCGTGTGAAAGGCCGGGTACAGACGCGGGAGCACGAAGTCGTCCGCGAGCCACGCCGCGATGGCGAGCAGCGCGCCGAGCCATGCGACGCTCGATGGATGGACGGCGGCCCGACGCGTGAGAGGCGGTGCCGCCACGTAGACGACGAAGCCTGCGACCGCGGCGACCCCCACGACGAAGGGCGCGCGCAACGCGAGGCTCCCCATGTGCCGGCCCGTCGAGACGCCAAACGCGACGGCGCCGCCAGCGACCGCGCCTACGCTAGCCAGGGTGAGGCGTGCAACGGCGGAGGTCGGCGTCCGTTGCGCGATTGCAGCGAGCGCGCGCACGACGAACGCCGCGGGCACGAGCAACGCAAGCGCGATTGGCGTGACGAGCGTGCGGGCTGCGCTCATCTCCCAGCTGCCGGCGATCAATTCCCGCCAGCCGAGACCCACCGCAAGGTGCTCCGCCGCGATCGCACACAGCCACGCGAACAGCACGGCGCCCGTTTCGCCGAGCGTGCTGATGAGTCTGCCGAAGCGAGGGCCGGACACGGCCCGCGCTATACCTCAGGGGCGAGTCATCTCCGCCTTGAAGTTCGGGCCCATCTCATCGAAGCGCACCTTGTGGAAGCCGCTAGGGCCCTCGGGCACGACGAGGAAGCCGCCCTCGATGTGATCGAACGGGTAAAAGTGCGCCATTCCCGAGCCCATTTCGGTGCCGTCGGGCGCGTCGAAGTGAACGGGCCTGCGGTGACCATCGAGGTGCTTCATGCGCACCGGCGCGCCCGCGTGCCACGTGAGCGAGCCGTCGGGGTGCACGGTCGCGAACCGGTACGAGCCAGGCTCGCTGTCGCCCGAGGGATCGTCGGCGAAGACGATGTTCGCATTGCTGACGATCTTGCCGCGCTGGAAGAGCGCGTTGAACGAATAGTCGCTCTGCCACTCGGGGCGGCAGTAGCCCATTTGATCGGCGTAGACCGCGGGGTCGAAGAGCATCTTGGTCACGATGCTGTAGCCCCACGTTCCGATTTTGCCGCCCGCGTAGGGGTAAGCCGGATCGGCGCCGGCCGCGCCGCCGCAGGGCGCGTGCGATCGGCCGTGCGTGTGGCCGAGCTCGTGCGGCATCGTCGCGATCGTGTTCTCGTCGCCGAACAGCACACCGGCGGCCGCCCGCTGCGTGGCGTCGGTCGCCGCCGGAATGCCGCTCGCGAGCCCGAGCACGCAGCCGTTCGGGCAGTAGGCCGCAAAGGACACCGCGGGCGCGAACACGCCGTAATAGTAGACATCGGCCGCCACGGCATCCTGCGCGCGGAGCTGCGCGATGCCCGTGACGACGTTGTCCCAACCCTGCGATCCGTTGGCGCTGATGGTGCCCGCGAACGCGACCGGCGCGTGCACGGTGAGCTCGACATCCGGCACCGGATAGAGCTCGAGCGTCTTCTTTTTCAGCGCGTCGAGCACGGCGGGTGATGTGCTCGGGAGCCGGCCCGAGCCATCGCCGTTGTACTGCACGGGTACGATCGTGATCTTGAGCTTGTCGCTGCCCGTGACCGTGTCGACGGTGTCGACCGTTCCATCCATCGGGTACTGCGCCGTGTTCGCCACGTTCGTCGGCACCGCCGCGACGGTCGCGTCGAGGAGCTGGACGAAGTACTTCGCGCCCGCAGGCAAGCTCGTACCGGGCACGTCGAAGTTGAACGTGCTCGTGGGCACGCCGTCGGCCGACACGGCGCTGATCGTCTTCGTGTCCTTGAGGACCGGGAACGCCGTCGCGCCGACGAGATGGAGCTCGGCGGTGACGGCGTGCGGCGTCCATCCCGCGTTCGGCGTGACGTAGACGCGAACGAGGCCGTCGCGCCTGGCGACGATCGGCATCTTGCGTGCAGCGGGCGCCACCTTCACGCCCGCCTTCGCGACCGAGACTTTGACCCCTTGAAAGACGGCGATTTCGCTGATCGTCAGGCCCTTCGCGAGCGTTGCTTGCGCCTGCGGAGTGGTTGGCGTCGTGCCGCCGCCGGTCGACCCGCCACCACCACCGCCGCCCGTCGAGCCAGTGCCCGCGCCGCCCCCGCCCGATCCGCTCGAGGAGCCGTCGTCGCTACCGCCACCCCCCTTGGCGAAGCCTGCGGTGGGATCGTCGGTGCCCCCGGTGAGTCGGCTGTTCGACGGCTGCACAGTGCATCCCGCCGCGAGGAGCGCGACGAGAGATACCTGGAGGATCGTCTTCATGGTGGTGGCCTCGCGAGAGCCTTGTGGTGCAACGCGTGAGCCATCGCGCGCTCACGTGAAGACGACATCGCGGCACACGTCGATGTGCCGAGCAATCGCGTGGATCGCCGCGATCATTCCGCCGAGAGCGGCTCGCTACATGGATCGCTCCGACCTCAGATTGGATCTGCGTCGAACGATGTCGGATGAAGCCTGCTCGCCTTCGTCGGTCTCGTGGGAGTATCCGCGCCGCCCTGGAGGGGCCGAGCAATGATCGAGCGTGGGTTTCGAGCGAAGTTCAAGTACCGCTCCGATGAGTTCTTGAGCGGTGGCGCCGGCCGTCAGCTGCTCTTCCTCTTCGTGCTGACGATGGCCGTCGTGGTCGTGTTCACCATCGTCTCGCTGCCACTCGGGATTGGTCCCGAGCCCGAGGCCGACAAATCGGTGACGATCCTCGACAAGGCCTGGTTCGGCGACGGTGGTCAGCTCAATCGCGTCATCTCCACGGTCTGCACCATCGTCGGCGTCGTCGTCGCCGGCCTCCTCATCTCGTCGCTCTCCGGAAATTTCCAAGAGCGGCTCGAGGCCATCAAGCGCGGTGGCTCGCCGGTGATGGAGGACAATCACTTTCTGATCCTCGGCTGGTCCGAGAAGATCTACTCCGTCATCGATCAGCTCGCGGAGGCTTACGTCCCCAAGAAGATCATCGTCGTGGTCATGGCCGATGGCGACAAGATCGAAATGGAGACCAAGCTGCGCGACAAGCTCGTCCACCAGAGTCGCATCAAGCTCGTGGTGCGCTCGGGTAGCTCGCTCAGCCTGAACGACCTCGCGCGCGTCTCGTTCGAGCGCGCGCGGGCCATCGTCGTCCTCGTCGATGACGCCGACGTCGACGATCCGAACAAGGCGGATGGCCGCATCATCAAGACGCTGCTTGCACTCTACAACCACCCCGACGGAAAGGGGCGCGTCGACCAAATGCGCGTGACCGCCGAGGTCATGCTGGCGCAGAGCCAGGAGATCGCGCTCATCGCGAGCGCCGGCCGCGCCCACGTGGTGAAGACGAACGAGATCATCTCCAAGATCATCTTGCAGACGTCGCGAATCAGCGGCCTCTCGATTGTCTACGACGAGCTGCTGCGCTTCGAGGGCAACGAGATCCACGTGAAGCAGATGCCCGTCGTCGGTCGTCGCTTTGGCGACATCCTGCTCGATTTCCCCAACGCGCTTGCTGTCGGCGTGGCGAAGGCGACCGGCGGCCACCTCCTCAACCCACCCAGCGAGCACATCATCCAGCCCGACGAGTCGGTGCTCCTGCTCGCCGAGGACGCGAACGTGCTCTTTCAGCCCTACCAAGGGCAGATCCCCGCAAACATTCCGGCGGCGAGCGCGCCCGCGGACAAACCGGTCGAGCATCTCTTGATCCTCGGTTGGAACAACAAGATCTTCCCCATCATCGAGGAGTTCGACAGCTACGTCGGCGCCGGCTCGAGCGTCACGCTCGTCAACGCCACGCCGCAAGACGAGCGCATCGCGTTGCTCAACGAGAAGTGTGCCGCGCCGAAGAACATCGCGGTCCACCACCTCGTCGGCGAGTTCACGAGCCGCAAGCTACTCGAGCAGCTGCAGCCGCAGCGCTACCCGACGGTCATGGTGCTCGGCGACGCGACCGGTGGCGGCGGCGTCGAAGAGTCCGACACGCGCGCGATCATCGCGCTCTTGCTCTTGCGCGACTTCCGTCAGCGCGCGGGCATCACTTCCCAAGAGGTGTGCAGTGAGATCCTCGACCCGAAGAACCGGGAGCTCGCGGCGACGACCGACATCAAAGACGTCGTGATCTCGAACGAGATGGTGAGCATGGTGCTCGCGCAGATCACCTACGAGCCGCGCATCCGGCCCATCCTCGAAGATCTCTTCCAGTCCGACGGCAGCGAGATCTACATCAAGGACTTGAGCCTCTACTGCCCGCTCGGGCAGCCGATCACGTTCGAGCACCTCGTCATAGCGGCCAAAGCCCGCGGCGAGGTCGCGCTCGGCATTCAGGTGTACGAGGAAAGCGCGGCGAACAAATACGGTCTCCGCCTCAACCCGAACGCGCAGCTCCGTCGAACGCCGTTCGTGCCCAAACCGAAGGATCGCCTCGTCGTCCTCGCCGAGGACGACGCCTGACAGCGAAGAGAAGTCAGCCGGCCTCTTCGCGGACGGCGATCGCGGTTGCCAGTCGGCGGGAAACCAGGCGGAGGGCGCGGTGGTCGGGGTGCGCGAGATCGGGGTCGCTCGCGTGGATGCGGCGAGCGTCGGCGTCGATGCGCTCGAGCCACGGAGGGGATTCGGCCTCGTCGAGATAGAGGAGCTCTTCCTCCATGCCCGACTGGCGCGTTCCACCGAGGTCGCCTGCCCCGCGGAGCGCGAGGTCGGCGCGCGCGATCTCCTCACCGCTCGAGTACATGCAGAGTGCATCGAGACGGCGCTTTGCGACGTCGCTCAACGGGAGATCGTGAAGGAGCACACATGCGCCTGGGCGATCGCCACGGCCGACGCGGCCGCGCATCTGGTGGAGCTGCGCGAGCCCGAAGCGATCGGCGCCGTCGATCACCATCAGCGTGGCTTCGGGCACGTCGACGCCGACCTCGACGACGGTCGTGGCGACGAGCACGCGTGTCTTGCCGTCGCGAAAGGCGCGCATGGCTTCGATCTTCGCCGCGGGCTTCATGCTGCCGTGGAGCAGACCAACGGCGAAGGGCGCGAGCATCCCGGCGAGCTCTTCGGCGCGCGCGATGGCGGCGAGCGACGGGTCGGTGTCGTCGTCCTCTTCGTCGATCGCGATGCGGGGCGAGATGAAGAAGGCGCGTTCGCCCCGCTCGCAGACGGCGCGCAGCTGCTTCACGACCGCCTCGAGCTTCACGCGCGGCCACAGCACCGTCTTCACCGGCGGGCGACCCAGTGGGCGCTCGTCGAGCGTCGAGGTCGCGAGCTCGCCACGAAGCGCCAAGGCAAGCGTGCGCGGAATCGGTGTCGCGCTCAACGTGAGGAGGTGCGGGCGCGCGCCGGGTCCCCTGCCCTCGCTGCTCCCCTTCGCGACGAGCGAGAGGCGCTGCGCGACGCCGAGACGGTGTTGCTCGTCGACGACCACGAGACCGAGCTTCTGAAAGACGAGGCTCTCGCGCAGGAGCGCGTGCGTGCCGATGGCAATCGCAATCGATCCGTTCGCGATGCCGGCCTCTGCGCGGCGGCGATCGGCGACGCGACCGCCGGCGGCGACGAGCGCGATCGCCGCTTTGCTCGCGCGCGCGAGGGGACCGACTGCTTCCATGTATTGCTCGGCGAGCACACTGGTCGGGGCAAGGATCGCCACCTGCGTTCCGGCCGCAACGGCCTGCGCAGCGGCCGCGAGGGCGACGGCGGTCTTGCCAGTGCCGACGTCCCCGAGCAACAGGCGACGCATCGGTTTGCTCTGCGCGAGATCCTTGGCGATGGCCGAGATCGCGCGCTTCTGGCCGGCGGTCAGCGCGAAGCCGAGCTCGGCTTGGAGGCGCGCGATGGCGCCGCGATCGATGGGGAGCGCGATGGCCTCGGCGTCGCCTTGCCGAGCCTCGGCCAGGATGCGCTCGCGTGCGCGTGTGAAGGCTTCGGCCCACGCGAGGCGCTCTCGCGCGGCGCGCCACAGGGGCTCCGTGGGAAGATCCCCGAGCGTACCGCCGCGACCGTGCACGCCGGAGAGCACATCGCCGATCGGCGGGAGCTTCTCGCGTGCGGCGATCTTGCGCGGCACCGGGTCGGGCACGCCATCGATACGGTCGAGCGCCGATGCGATCGATTTCCGCAGCGTGGCCTCGGCAATCCCGAGGCGCGGGTAGCGTGGGCGCACCACGCGCGCGTCGGGTCGATCCACGAAGAGCTCGGCGTGCATCGTGCGCGCGGGCTTGCCGGGCTCTGCGCGAAGCTTGCCGACGATGAGGCAAGGTCCGCCGGCCTTCGCCATCGAGAGCACGCCGTGCGCCATGAAGAACCACCACGCATGGATCTTCTTTCCGCCCTTCTGCGGCTCCGACGCCGAGGGTGCCACGATCACCCGGATCGAGCGACGACCGCGCATCGGCACGACCGACGCGCTCTCCATCCGTCCGGCGACGACGACGCGCTTCGGCTCACCGGCCGCGAGCGCGAGCTCGATGGCCTCCGCGACGCCGAGCGGCTGCCGGAGATCGTCGTAGGCCTGCGGCAAAGTCCACACGAGATCGGCAATCGTGGTGACGCCGCGCGCAGCGAGCTCCTCACTGGAAGCCGCGCCGATGCCCGTGATGCGCTCGAGGGGATCCTCCCACGCGAGCGGCGTACGCTCTTCGATCGCGCGCTTCTCTTCGGTCGCGAACAGCTTGCACGCCCGGACGAGCCCCTCGACGCGTGCGTCGCGTTTGGGATCGGGGTTGTT
>CAXSGV010000285.1:5727-8986 GCA_964236615.1 uncultured Polyangiaceae bacterium | reverse complement strand
ATTTGGGTCGGGGGCGCAGGCGTCGCGGCGGGCTACCACGCGCGCGAGGAGCTCGACGCGGCGCGGTTCGTCACCATCGGCGGCGAGCGCTTGTACCGCTCCGGCGACGTGGGGCGCTTCGTTGCCGAGGGCGAGCTCGAGTACCTCGGCCGGGCCGACGATCAGATCAAGGTGCGCGGGCACCGCATCGAGCCCGGAGAGATCGAGTCCGCGGCGCTTGCGCAGGGCGACGCCGTCGCGTGCACGGTGATCCTTCGCGAGGACGAAGGCGAGCGGCGGCTCGTCGCCTACCTGGTGCCGCGACCCGATCTCGACGCGTCAAAGCTTGCCTCGCTTGCGACGACGGTACGTGACTCGCTGCGCGCGCGCCTCCCCGAGCCGATGGTTCCGTCGGCGATCGTCGTGCTCGACCGCATGCCGCTCACGGTGAACGGGAAGATCGACCGCGCCCAGCTTCCGCCGCCGTTGCGTGCGCCGGAAGGCACCGCCGCGGAGCGCACGCCCGTGCGTGTCGACGATCCGCTGGAGCGCCTTGTCACCGATGCGTGGGCGCGCGTCCTTCGGCGCGAAGCGCTCGGCGCTGACGATGACGTCTTCGCGCTCGGCGCGCACTCGCTGCTCGTAACGCAGGTGGCGTCGCGGCTCCGAACGTTTTCGGGGCGAGACGTCCCGCTGCGTGCGCTCTTCGAAAACCCAACGCCCGCGAGGTTGACGGCTTGGCTCCGCGCGCAGACGCCGCAGTCGTCCGCGCTCGTCCCGCTCGTGCGTGTTCCTCGCGAGCCAGACGGGCTTCCGCTCTCGTTTGCTCAGCGGCGTCTGTGGTTCCTCGATCGTCTCGAGGCTTCGGTCGAAGCGCGGACGCTCGACGGCGGGCTCTACACGATCCCTTTCGCGGCGCGCATCCACAACACACTCGACGAAGCCGCATTGGCGCGTGCGTTCGAGCGGGTTCTCGCGCGGCACGAGGCGCTGCGGTCGTATTTCGTCGCGGGCCCCGACGGCGAGCCGCGCCAGCGCGCGCTCGCGAATTGTGCCGTGCCGTTCGAGATCGTCGACGTGACCACGACGCCGGGCGATCGCGAGGCGACGTGGATGCACCACGCGCGCGACGTCCTTGCTCGGCCATTCGATCTGGCGATCGCGCCGCTCCTGCGCGCGACGCTGTTTCGTCTCGGCGCCGAGCACGTGCTGCTCTTGTGCGTGCATCACATCGTCGCCGACGGCTGGTCGCTCGCGGTCCTCGTGCGCGACCTCGTCGCGAGCTACGCGGGTGAAGACGCCGCGCTTCCTCTCCTTGCTGTCGACTACCCCGACTACGCCGTCTGGCAGCGTCGCTCGCTCGCGGGGCCTTTGCTCGACGAGCGTCTCGCATGGTTTCGTGACCATCTCGCGGGGGCGCCACCGGTCATCGACCTCCCGTCGGATAGGGCGCGGCCGCTCGTGCCGTCATACGCCGCAGGGGACCTCGTGCTCGACCTCGAGCCAGAGCGTGCCCGCGCGGTAGGGCGCCTGGCGCGCACGCTCGGTGCGACCACGTCGATGGTGCTCCTCGCCGCGCTGCACGCGCTGCTCCTGCGGTGGTCGAGCCAAGGGGACGTATCGATCGGTGTGTCGGTGGCCGGCCGCACCCATCGTGAGATCGAGGACCTCGTCGGATTCTTCGTCAATGTGCTCGTCGTGCGCGCGACGCCGGACCAGGACGCTTCGTTCGGTGAGCTGGTCGCCGCAATTCGCAGCGCGACGCTCGAGGCGTACGCGCGGCAGGACGTGCCGTTCGAACAGGTCGTCGAGGCGACGCGACCGACGCGCACGCTCAGTCACGCACCACTCTTCCAGGTGAACTTCGTTCACCAGAACGTTCCTTTCGAGCAGCTCTGCGATGCTGGCGGCGGCGCGCGGCCGGACGCTGTGTCGAGCCTCGCGCTGTCGGCCGTCGTCGTTCCGAGCACCTCGGTGCGCTTCGATCTCGTCGTGACCGTCGAGGAGCCCCCGAACGGTGGCTACCGCGTCTCGTTCACCTACGCGGCCGACCTCTTCGATCACGGCACCATGGCGGCCCTCGCGCGCCAGTACGCCGGTCTCCTCGCATCGGCGGTCGAGGACGAAGAGACGCCCCTCGCAGCGTTGACGCTTGGCCCCGCGGTGGTCGACAGCGCGGTTGGGGCGGGCGGAACGGTGCCGCTCCAGGAGCTCGTTGCCGAAGTGGCGAAGCGCCGTCCGGACGCCATTGCGATCCGGCATGGTCACGCCACGCTGACGTACGCCGAGCTGATCGCGCGAGCGCTCGGGGCCGCCGCCGAGCTCCGATCGGCGGGCGCCGTGGAAGGCGCGCGCGTGGCGATCGCGATGGGGCCTTCGATCGACCGCGTGGTCGCGGTGCTCGCAACGCTCTTCGCCGGTGCGGCGTTCGTACCGATCGAGCCATCGCTGCCACTCGAGCGCAAGGCGCGCATCCTCGAGCGAGGCAACGTCGGCGTCGCCATCGTCGACGAAGCAAACGAGGATGACCTCCCGGTCTTCGCGGGCAGCGTGCGTCGGCTTGGCACGACCAGGAGCACGAACCCGCCGCACGTGCGGCTCGGGCCCGATGCGCCGGCGTACGTGCTCTTCACCTCCGGCTCGACGGGGCAGCCAAAGGGCGTCGTCGTGCACCACGCCGGACTTGCAAACCTCGCGCTCGCGCAAGCCGAAGCCTTCGACGTACGCGCCGACGATCGCGTGCTCGCGTTCGCGTCCTTCGCCTTCGACGCCGCCGTATCCGAAATCGGCATGGCGCTCGTTCGTGGCGCGACGCTCGATCTCGGCGACGCGGACGTCGCGCCACACGAGGCGCTGGCGGCCACGCTGCGCGCGCGGCGCATCTCGGTCGTGACCCTACCGCCCACACTTCTTCGGATCGTCCGGCCCTCCGATCACGACGGGTTCCCCGATCTGCGCGTTCTCGTGTCCGCCGGCGAGCCGTTGTTCGAAGAGACCGCGCGCGTGTGGGCCGCGCCTCATCGCCGAATTTTCAATGCGTACGGTCCGACGGAGACGACGGTCTGCGCGACGATTCACGCGCTACCCCCGCCGTCGACGACGTTGCTCGCCGATGGTGGGCGAAGCCGTGTGCCTATCGGCCGCGCCCTTGCGGGGATGGCGACGATCGTCACCGACGATGCCGGCGCGGGCGTACCGATCGGCGTCGCGGGCGAGCTCTGGGTTGGGGGCCTCGGCCTCGCCGTCGAATACGCAGGCGACCCTGCGCAGACCGCGGCCG
>CAXSGV010000285.1:3555-5717 GCA_964236615.1 uncultured Polyangiaceae bacterium | reverse complement strand
GATAGTTTTATTATGTTGTATAGGTTGGCGATGTTTGTGGTGTACGTTGTTGTATCTGTGGTGGGTGTTGGTGTGTTGGGAGGTGTCGTGGGTTTTGGGTTGGGGGTTTTGGTCTTGTTGTTGAATACGTAGGTGATTTTGTGCAGATTGTGGTTGCTTTTCCGCTGGCGGACCCGGCAGGCACGGGTGCACCGACGCGCTGGTACCGCACCGGTGATCGCGTTCGTCGTCGCGCCGATGGCGCGCTCGAGTACCTCGGCCGCTACGACGATCGCGTGAAGGTCGCGGGCGTTCGGATCGAGCTCGGTGACGTCGAGTCGGCGCTGCTCGAGCACCGCGCCGTCGCCGAAGCCGCCGCGAAGGTCGTAGCGGACGAGACGGGCGATCGACTCGTCGGCTACGTCGTGCTCGCGCCAGACAGCGCCGCGGAACGCTCGGCGATTCTTGCGCGAGCGCGCGAGGTGCTCCCGCGCGCGATGGTGCCCAGCGCGCTCGTCGTGCTTCACGAAATGCCGCGCACGCCGAGCGGAAAAATCGATCGCGCGCGACTCCCTGCGCCGGATGCGAGCGCGGAGGCGGGTGCCCGGAGCTACACGGCGCCCGAAACGGATCTCGAGCGCACCGTCGCAGCCGTGTGGTCGACCCTTCTTCGCGTCGAGCGCGTCGGGCGCGACGACGACTTCTTCGAGCTCGGGGGCCACTCGCTCGTCGCCCTCCAAGCCGCGGCGCGACTTCGTGATGCGATCGGCGTCGACCCGCCGCTGCGTCTGGTCTTCGAGAATCCGACGCCGGCCCTGTTCGCGCGCGCCCTGGCGCAGCGGCTCGGCGAAGCGTCCGCCGAGGATGCGGCGCCGCTTCCGCTCGCTCGAGCTCCTCGCGGCGGTGCTCTTGCTTCGTTCGCGGAGGAGCGTTTGTGGTTTCTCGAACAGCTCGCGCCCGGAACCTCTGCGTACGTGCTCGCGAGCACGTTCCGGCTTCGTGGCGCGCTCGACACCGTGGCGTTCGCGGGCGCCGTCGACGCGGTCGTGTCTCGTCACGAGGCTTTGCGCACGACCTTTCACGCGAGCGAAGCCGGTCTCGAAGCCCGTGTTGCAGCGTCGCTGACCGGGGTGCTCTCGGAGCACGTGGTGGAGGCCGACGCGCTCGACCGCTTCGTTCACGACGCCGTCCGCGAGCCGATGCCGCTCGACCGCGGTCCCCTCGTGCGGGTGCGCGTTGCGCGCGTCGGCGCTCTGGACCACGTGATCGTGCTCACCCTCCACCACGTCATCGCCGACGCATGGTCGCTCGAGATCATCGCGCGCGATCTTGCCCGCGCGTACGCCGGCGCCGTGCTCACGCCGACGGAGTACGGCGTCGTGGACTTCGCGGCGTGGCAACGCCGTCAGCTCTCGGGAGCACGCGGTAGAGAGCTCGTCGCACGCGTGCGCGCTCGCCTCGCGGGGGCGAAGCCGGTGCTGCCCATGCCCCTCGACCGTCGAGGACCGGACGAGCCGTGGGCGCCGGCGGGGCGGAGCCGCGAGATCGTTCCTGCTGCTCTCGTGGCGAAAGTGCGTGCGCTCGCCGACGCGCATCACGCCACGCCCTTCATGATTCACCTTGCGGCGTTCGCCGTCGCGCTCAGTCGTTGGACGGGGGAGCGCGACCTCGTGATCGGGACGCCCGCCGCCGATCGCCCCCACGCCGACCTCGAAGACGTCGTCGGCAACTTCCTAGGTACCCTCGTCGTGCGCATCGATGCCGGTGCGGCCGGCACGGTGGGCGAGCTACTCACGCAGGTGCGCGGCGTGACCCTCGATGCGTTCGCCGACCGCGCGCTTCCGTTCGAGCGACTCGTCGACGCTACCGGAACCCCGCGCGATCTCGGGCACAACCCCGTGTTCCAAGTGCTCTTCTCGACGCAGACGAGCGCCGGTACCGACGGCGCGTTTGCGTTGCGTGGCCTCGAGGTTGCGCCGATCGACGTCGAGACACCGTGGGCGAAGCTCGATCTCTCGTTCGGCATTGGCCCACACGACATGGGCGCGCTGGAGGTCGTCGCTGAGTTCCGTCGTGATCGCTACGACGCGGAGACGATCGACGGCTTCGTTGCATCGTGGCGGTCCGTCCTCGAGACGCTCGTCGACGCAGGTGACGACGCTCCCATCGCACGCCTCGAGGGT
>CAXSGV010000285.1:0-3545 GCA_964236615.1 uncultured Polyangiaceae bacterium | reverse complement strand
CTTTTCGACTGCGCTGAGCGGCTCGAACCAGACAGCGCGGGCGGGTTTCGATTCGCAAACGATCGTGGCGCTCGTCATCGCGCGCGCGCGCGAGCGACCCGATGCGGTCGCCATCGAGCAGGGGAGCGAACGCTTCACTTATGCCACGGTCCTGCGCGACGCGGCGTCGATTGCGCGCTCGCTCTCGGCCCGTGGCGTGGCGTCAGGGGATCGCGTGGGCGTGACGCTTCAGCGAACGCCGCGACTCGTTGCGGCGCTGCTCGCGATCCTCTCGCTCGACGCAGCGTATGTGCCGCTCGCGGCAGATCTTCCAGCTGCGCGTCGCGACGCGATGATCGCCGACGCCGGTGTGCGCGTCGTCCTTCGCGACGATGGATTGCCCTCTTTTCCGCCGGCCGACGCGAGCTCCGCGATGAACGCGGCGACGCCGGAGGGGGTGGCGTACGTGCTCTTCACGTCGGGCTCGACGGGCATTCCGAAGGGCGTCGCGATTGGGCATGCTACGCTGGCGAACGTCGTGCTCGCTTTCGCGGAACTGCTCGGCCTCGGCGTCGCCGATCGGTGGCTCGCCGTGACTCCGCTCTCGTTCGACATCGCCGGGCTCGAACTGTGGGCACCGCTCGCCACCGGCGGAACGGTGGTGCTCGCGGCAGCGGACGAAGCCCGCGATGGAATCAAGCTCGCCGGCGTCATCGAGCAGCGCGCGCCCACTGTCTTGCAGGCGACACCCGCGACGTTCCGCATGCTGCTCGCGGCCTCGAAGTCGCGTGCGCTCTCGACCGTGCGCGTTCTGTGCGGCGGTGAAGCGCTGACGTCCACGCTGGCGGGCGAGCTCCTCCCGCGATGCAAGGAGCTCTGGAACGTGTACGGCCCGACCGAGACGACGATCTGGTCGACCGCGCTACGCGTCACCGCCGACGAGGTTGCACGTGGTGGTTACATCGCGATCGGACGACCGATCGCGAACACGCGGGCGGAGGTCGTCGACGACCAAGGGCGCCCGCTCAGCGTGGGCGCAACGGGCGAGCTCTGGCTTGCCGGGCTCGGCGTTGCCGAGGGCTATGTCGTCCCGCGCGGGCTCGCCGATCCTTTCGTCGATGCGGCGTGGGCCCGGCCGGGGCGCGCTTACCGCTCGGGCGATCGCGCACGGTGGCGCGTCGATGGCGTGCTCGTCTTCGAAGGGCGAGGGGACACCCAGGTCAAGCTGCGAGGCCACCGTATCGAGCTCGGTGAGATCGAGGCGCACCTCGAAGCGCACCCGGCCGTGCAGGCGGCGGTGGCTTCCGTGGAGCTCGACGGAGACGACGGTGACGGGTGGCTCGTCGCCCACGTCGTGCATGAAAAGGGCGAACCTCTGCCGACCGAGGAAGCGCTCCTCGCCTTTCTCCGTGAGCGCGTCCCCGAGCCGATGGTTCCAGCGTGGATCGAGCCGCTCTTGGCCCTGCCGCTCACGCCCAACGGCAAAGTCGACCGACGCTCGCTGCCGTCCATCGCGGCGCGACGTCGCACGACGACCGCCACCGCCGACGTCGGCCTTCTGCCGGAGACGCCCACCGAGGCTCTCGTCACCCGGACGATCGCCCAGGTCTTGCGCCTGGAGACCGTCGCCCGGCACACGAGCTTCTTCGCGCTCGGTGGCCACTCGCTTCTCGCCACGGAGCTCGTCTTTCGTCTCGGTGAGGTGTTCGATGTTGCCCTTCCACTACGCGCCGTGTTCGAGGCGCCGACAGTCGGTGGCCTTGCAGCGCGTATCGACGCACTGCGTGCGCTGGCGCGCGACCACGACGTCGTACGCCGTCCGGCGGCCGCGCGAACGCTGGCGTCTCCCGCGCAGGAGCGGATGTGGATCCTCGCGCGACTCGAGCCTGACGCCGCGACGTGGCACCTTCCCGTAGCCCTCCACCTCCACGGTCGTCTCGACGTCGACGCTCTCGCGCGCGCTCTCGAGGCCGCGGTGCAGCGCCACGCACCGCTCCGGACAGCGTTCGTCCTCGAGGACGTGCTCGTTGCGCGAGTCGCGGAGGCGCCTCGCATCGAGATGACCGCACGCCCGACCGCGCCCTCGGCCGTTGCGAGCGAAATCGAGCGCGTCGTGAGTCTTCCCTTCGATCTGAGCGCAGGTTGCCTCCTCCGCGCGGAGCTTCTGTGCACAGGCCCTATCGACCACGTCCTCATCGTCGTAGTCCACCACATCGCGGCGGACGCGTGGTCGATGCCACTGCTCGCGCGCGACGTAGCGCGTGCGTACGAGGCGTGCGTTGCAGCGAGGCCGCACGCGCTGCCGGAGCCGACCCTCGACTACTACGACTGGGCCCACGACCGGCGTGTGCGCCTCGCGGAAAAGGTCGCGGCCGACACGTCGTGGTACGTCGCCACGCTAGCGGGCTCCGAGCCGTTCGAGATCCTTCCCGATCGCGCGCGGCACGATCGCGACGTCGCGGCACGCGCTGGATACGTCGCTCGCGTCGTCGATGCCGTTACGGCGGCGGGCCTGCGCGCGCGCGTCGCGCGCGAGGGCGTCACGCTCTTCGTCGGACTCTTGGCGGCGCTCGATCTGGTACTGGCCCGGTTTGCGGGGTCGCTCGACGTCCGCGTGGGAACCGCAATCGCAGGCCGCGACCACCACGCCACGCGCGAGCTGGTTGGGTTGTTCGTCAACACGCTCGTCCTGCGGACACGGCTCGAGCCGGACGTCACTGTCGGCGAGCTCATCGCGCGCGTGAACGCGACGGTCCTCGATGCGTTCGCGCACGCCGACGCTCCCTTCGAGGAGGTCGTCCGTGCTGTGGCGCCCGCGCGCGACCTCGAGCGCACGCCCCTGTTCCAGACGCTCTTTCTCATGAGCTACGCGCCGCCCGCCGAGAGCGTCGCGGTCGCGGGCGTCACCTTCGATCCGGTCGCGATTGCTCCGTCGGCGTCACCGTTCGACCTCACGTTCGCGGCGTCGGGGCGGCCCGATGGGTCGATCGACCTCGGACTGGAGCATCGCGCCGACCTCTTCGAGAGCAAGACGGTCGAGCGTCTGCTCGACGTGCTCGTCGACACCGTTCGCGCGCTCGTCGACGCGCCCGCGACGGCGCTCGCGCTCGACCTCGCGCCACCGCTGCAGATTGCGGCGCTCGTGGGCCCGCTTGCGCCTGAATCGCCGCTCGTGCACGTGGCGTTCGAGCGATCGGCGCGCGCGTTCCCCGAGGCAAGGGCGATCGAGCCGCTCGAGGGCGTAGGTGATGCGCTCGATTACGGCGGGCTTGATCGGCTCGCCACCGGCGTCGCGGGTGCGCTCGTGGCCGCGGGCGCGGTGGCAGGCGGGCGCGTGGCGATCGATCTCGGCCGCTCGCCCCAGCTCCTCGCGGCCATCCTGGGCGCGTGGCGGTGTGGCGTCGCCTACGTCCCGCTCGACCCACGCTGGCCGCAGGCGCGCAAAGACGCCATCGCGCGCGACGCATCGATCTCGTTGTGGATCGACGAGCGTGGGGTGGGCTGCGAGGGCGTCGTGCTCACACCGTGGCCGGAGATCGCGGCGGCACGGTTCGAGTCCGCGCAAG
>CAXSGV010000284.1:5918-8998 GCA_964236615.1 uncultured Polyangiaceae bacterium | reverse complement strand
TCCCACGCGCGTGGCCGACGCGCGTGGGAGCGTCGACGGCGCTGCACTCCGGTGCACGTACGCGCGCGCGGCTGTGGGCGCAGGCAATCTACGAGGCCTACCCGAACGTCGAAGGCATCCTCTACTGCTCGTCGATGGACGCGAACAGGCCTGCGCACGCCGTGTGGGAACGCGCGGCGTCTTCGCTCCCGCCCTCGCCCGAGTTTCATCGTGCGCTCGCCGATCCGGCGATTCAGCCCGAGCTCGAGGGCGCGGCGCTTCGCTTCAACTATGCGATCGTGTGAGAGCCGCGTGAGCGAGAGCCATGCGCTAAGCTCCACGAAAGCGCGGCTCGCGCGACCCGTCATGCGACCTCTCCTCCCGCTCCTCGTCCTTGCGTGCGCGTTGCCGTTCGCCGTCGCCACCGCCTGTGGAAGCCAGACCGAGAAGCTGGTGATGCCGGGCATCATCGATGCCACCGTCGACGCGCCCATCGATGCCGGCGTCGACGCCGCCGACGTCGCCGACGCTGCGCCGCCGCTCGGGCCAAGCGGCACCGGGGCGTTCGGGATCGTCACCGTCGGCACCACGCAGAAGATGTACCTGCCGCTCGACATCACCGGGGCGACCGGCCACGGCGTCATCGCAGTGGTGGACGTCGGGGTCGCCGGGAACGGCGTCGTTGGTGCGCCCGCCCTCATCCACGACATCGACCTCGGGAGCGCCGACGTGGCGTCGACCACCGCCGGCGACGCCACCATCGTGGTCGCGGCTTCGATCGACAACCGCAAAGTCTGGTTCATCGATCCGAAGACCGACGCTGTCGTGAAGACGATCGAGCTCGACGCGACCTTCGGCAAGTCCGGCTTCTCCGGCGGCGGAGGTCACGTCACCGGCATCGCGATCGACTCGGTCAATCACCGGGCGATCCTCAGCGTGTGGAACGGCTTCGCGCTCGTCGATCTGCAGACGATGACGCTCACGAAGGTGATCGAAGCGCCGCCGTCCGAGAACTTTGCGTTCGACGCGACCCACCAGCGCATCGTCGCGCCCTTCTACCAGTGCTCGACCTCGAGCAACGTGGCTGGGCCGCCCGCGTTCTGCGGTGACTACAAGGCCCTCGACGGCCAGCTCATGACCGATGGCCTCACGCTCATCGACCTCTCGGACGACACGGTTTACCTCTACCAAGATCCCGCAGCGCCCGATCCCCGCGCGCCGCTCGGTTCCGAGCCCGACTCTGCCGCCGTCGACCCGACGACCAACATCGTCGTGATCCCGAGCGAGCTCGGCGGTTTTCAAAATGTGCTCGACCTCAACACCGCCGTGTTCGACAAGGCAAAAAAGACCGTTACCGCGACGCGTCGCCAGCTCGATTCCCAAGGCTTCGAAGGCGTCGCGATCGAGCCGCTCCAGCACCTCGCGTTCTTCGAAGAAGAGGCGTCCGACGAGATCGCCGTCGCGAGCTTCGCCGGTGGTAGCACCGCGGGCGCGCAGGTCCTCGGGCACATGCCGCCCCGTCCGTCGCCCGCCGCGGTGTGGACCAACCTCGGCGATCCGCATGGAATCGCGGTCACGACCGCGCTCGCCAACGGCCGCGCGGTCGGCTTCGTCGTCGACGCCGGTCGCCAATGGGTCGCGCGCATCGACCTCGACGCATTGCTCCTCGTGAAGCAGGATGCTGGCGGCGTCGTGGGCGCGCTGCTGACGCCCGAGCAGACCGGCGCGGCGGTCACGATGCTCGACGCGCGCACGGCCCGCTGACTTGCAGCTACTTCGTCTTGGCCTTCGCGGCCTCGAGCGCCGCCTCGCGGTAAGCCTCGCGTTGCGTGCGGATCTCGGGCGACAGCCTGGCTTCGGCAGCAGCGATGGCCTGCGCGTCGCCGCTCGCGTCCGCGGCCGCCAGCTCCTGGAAGACCTTCACCTGATCGAGGACTTCGGCGACGCGCGACGGAAGCTCGGCGATCATCTTGGCCTCGTAGGTTGCGACCGCTTCCGGTGACATCGGCGCGACCCACATGCCGCCACCGGCAGCCGTGAGCTCGTGCACGATGGAGTCGGCGTCGTCGCCACGGGGAACGGCCACGTCGGGGTAGAGGAAGATGCCGCGCGCGTCGGACACGGCGTCGGCGGCGGCGTCCCCGAGCTCGCGCCGCAAGACATAGGAGGCGAGCACCTTGTCCGCCTCGAGGTCGCGGTAGTGGAGCGGAAGGCGGACGAGCGCGCCGTCGTCGAGCGGACGTAGCACATCGAGCGTGCTGCTCTTCTTCGCGAGCGCGGGCGCGCGAAGTACGACCACGGTATCGATTGCCATCGCGTGAGCTCTCCAGTCAGTGGGTGAGCTTAGCGCACCACAAGCGCTGCGAACCGCCCACGCGAAAGTGCTCTTCTCCTGTGCGAGACGATGGGCCAAGATGTTCGCCGATGGGGGACAACTCCAAGCTGCGCGTCGCCGGTGACAAGCCGAAAAACGTTCTCGTCGTCGACGACGATGCCGACCTGCTCGAGGTGATCGTCGACCTCCTTGCCGCCGCCGGCTACGAAGTCGGCTGGGCAGCCAATGGGAAGGAGGCGCTCGAAGAGATCCGCAAGGGCGGTCCGCCGAGCCTCGTCTTTCTCGACATGCACATGCCCGTCATGACCGGCGCCGAGTTCCTCGACGTCCGCATGCGCGACCCCGAGCTCTCCAAGGTGCCGGTCGTCGTGATGAGCGCGCACTCGGTCGCATTTTCACGGTCCGCCTTCGGCGTCGTCGACGTCATCGTGAAGCCATTCAGCTTCGACGATCTTCTTCGCATCGCGAAGAAGTACACCGGGCCGAACGTCACGCACTGAAGCGAGATCCGGACTATGACGTCGCGGATGAAGCACGTCACCGTCGTCGGAGCAGGTCTCGCCGGATGCGAAGCTGCGTGGCAGCTCGCGGAGCGCGGGATCGACGTCACGCTGATCGAGCAGAAGCCACTCAGGCGAACGCCCGCGCAGACGACCGACGAGCTTTGCGAGCTCGTGTGCTCCAACTCGATGCGCGGCGCTGCGCTCGAGAATGCGGTTGGTCTCCTGAAGGAGGAGCTCCGTCGCGCGGGCTCGCTCATCCTCGG
>CAXSGV010000284.1:0-5908 GCA_964236615.1 uncultured Polyangiaceae bacterium | reverse complement strand
GCCAGCCCCCCGCCCCAGGTGAACAGGTAGTACAGGTGCGACGACACCCCTTGCCACGACATGACTTGCGTCAGCAGGCAGAGCAGGAAGATCATCAGGCTGTGCCACATCCACAGCTTGCCCCAGTTCTCCAACACGGTCGCGTGGTGCGTCTCGCGGAACATCCGGGCGAGGAAGAACCCCAACCCGCTCGGGTGCGCCGAGATCGCCAAGGTCCCCGCCGGCGGCGCGCTCGCAGTCGATCGCGAGGTCTTCGCGAAAGAGGTCACCGCACGGATCACCGGTCACGCGCGCATCAAGCTCGAGCACAGCATCGTGACCATGGTTCCACCCGCGAGCCCCGACTCACCGGTGATCCTCGCGACGGGGCCGCTCACGGGCGACGAGCTCGCCAGCGATCTCGCGGCGAAGATCGGCGCGAAGCAGCTCGCGTACTACGACGCGATCGCGCCGATCGTCGCAGCCGACTCGATCGACTGGGACAAGGTCTTCAAGCAGTCACGATGGGGGAAGGGTGGTCCTGTCGCGGAGGGCGAAGAGGACACGCCCGTCGATCCTTCGGCGCCTCCGCCACGCCTCGACGCGACCGCGCTCGGCGACGAGGCCTACGTGAATTGCCCCTTCGACGAGGCGGAGTACAAGGCATTCGTCGCCGCGGTCGTTGCCGCAAACAAGGTCGAGCCGCGCTCGTTCGAGGACGTCCGCTATTTCGAGGGCTGTCTGCCGATCGAGATCATGGCGTCGCGCGGCGAGATGACGCTCGCCTTCGGACCGATGAAGCCCGTCGGCCTCACCGATCCCAAGACCGGACGTAGGCCCTTCGGCGTCGTGCAGCTGCGCGCCGAGGACGTCGCCGCGACGGCGTACAACCTCGTCGGTTTCCAGACGCGCATGACGTACGGCGAACAGGCGCGCGTCTTCCGCATGATCCCGGGGCTCGAGTCGTGCGAGATCCTCCGCTTCGGAAGCGTGCACCGGAACACGTTCGTCAATGCGCCCGAGCTGCTCGACGAGACGATGCAGCTTCGCGCGTGCCCGGGTCTCTACCTCGCGGGGCAAATCACCGGCGTCGAAGGCTACGTCGAGAGCTGCGCAGGCGGGCTCGTGTGCGCGATCGGTCTGGCGCAGACGCTCTCCGGCGTTCCGTTCACCCCACCACCCGAGACCACCGCGCTCGGCGGAATCCGCACGCACCTCGCGCGACCGCAGCCGCGCTACCAGCCATCGAACATCACGTGGGCGTGCATGCCGCCGCTCGGCGATCGAAAGCTCAAGAAGCGTGAGCGCTACGCCAGAATGGCGGCACGTGCGCTCGAAGATCTCGGCGCCTGGCTCGCGTCGGCACCGCTCGTGAAGATCTAGCGCGCGCCCCGAGTCTCCCCCACCAGCCATCAGGAAGAGCTGTCGTCGTCGAGTGGCCAGGGGCGGACGATACGATCTCAATTCGGCGATACGTTCCCCCGCGTTCCGGTCGGTGGGTTACATAGGGGCAACATGGAAAGTCTCTGGAAGCGTCTCGAAGCGATTGCCGTGAAGAATGGGCAGTCGCTGAATCTCCGTCCGCCGGCGAAGGAGAAGGCAATCGCCGCCGCCGAGAAAACGATGAAGCTCAAGTTCCCCGCCGACCTCCGCACGTCGATGCTCCTGCACGACGGCCAAGAGGACGAGGCGACGTTCCAGTGGATGATCGGCTGCGCGCGGCTCGCTCCGCTCGACGCGATCGTCGCGCAGTGGACGGAAGAGCGCGATCTCGACAACGACGAAGGCGGCGTCAACTACGCGGCGGATGCCGACGATGATGACGACGACGACGACGATGATGACGACGAGGATGACGACGACGACGACGATGATGACGACGACGATGAGGAAGACGACGACGAGGAAGAGGACGACGACGACGAGGAGTCGGACCTCGAGAGCTACGTGCAGAGCTACCTCTGGCACCCGAAGCGCATCCCGATCGCCGGCACGCCCTACTGGGACGGGGACAACACGTACCTGGACCTCGCGCCCGCTTCCGATGGGAAGTCAGGACAGCTCATCACGATGGTTTCAGAGTCGGACTTCGTGCTGCTCGACGACTCCTTCAAGGGCGCGATCGAGCGCTACTTGAAGGAGCTCGAGACGGGGAAGATCGTCTGGAACGCCGACGAGGAATGCGTCACGCCCAAGAAGAAGAAGCGCGGCCACAGCGCCGAGTACTTCGCGAAGGTGAAGTAGCCGCGGGACCGTGAGCGGCAGGACGGCGGGTCGCTAGGCAGCGCACTCGCCGTCTTTGGTGTCGACGACGAAGCCTTGCGTTTCGCCGATGTCCGAGGTGTCGCCCGGCTCGGGCCCACCGAGAACCGGCGCGAGCGCCGCGGTGACGCGCTTCGGATCGACGCGAAGGAAGAACGCGCTCGCGACCTCGCCTTCGGTGCGATCCGATTCGTAGAGCTTCATGAGGAGCACGACGGCTTCCGGTACACGCCGCGCGATGATCTTCACGACCTGGCGGCCGAAGCGCGCGCCACGCTCGTCGACGCCGCCGCCGAGGTGAAGCTGGTAGACGGGGACCGTGATGCCGGAGCCCGGGACGGTGCGCGCCGCGCCGTGGAACCCGATGTCGGCCACGTGGTGCTGACCGCAGCTGTGAGGGCAGCCCGAGATTTTGATGCTCGTGCCGGCCATTGCCGCGAGAGCGCTGGCATCGGGCGCGTCGAGGCGTTCGGTGATTGCGGCGCCAAGCGAGCGCGAGGCGGTGACCGCGAGGTTGCACGACGATGCGCCGGGGCAGGAGAGGACGTCACGCGCGGTGCGAAGATCGAGCTTCGCGAGCCCGAGGGGCTCGAGCTCCGTGTGGAGCGCAGCGAGGTTGTCCTTGTGGACCCACGGGAGGACGATGTTCTGATCGATCGTGGTGCGCACGGTGCCGTCGCCGTAGCGGGTCGCCAAGCGACCGATGGCGCGCATCACCGCGCTCGTCATGTCGCCGAGGAAGAGGCGGATGTAGACGGCGGCGTAACCATCGTCGCGCTGATCGGTCACCGACGACGCGCGCCACGGGAGGTAGCCTTGCGCGCGGACAGCTTTCGCGGCCTCCGGAAGGGCGCCTGCGGGCTTCCGTGCGGGCGCGGGGGGGAGCTTGATCTCGCCCTTGGCCTCGGCGTCGACCTCGCCGCGGATCTTTTCGTAGGCCTCGCGGAACTTGGGCTCGCCGAGCTTGCGGAGCACGTACTTGAGGCGCGCGCGGTGCTTGTTCTCGCGGTTGCCCATCGAGTCGAACAGGCGAAGGATGGCCTCGCCCACGCGGCCGATCTCGGTCGCAGGAACGAAGTCATGAAGGACGACTGCGGCCTGCGGTGACGTGGACAGACCACCCGCCGCGAAGACCTTGAAGCCCGGCTTCCCGTCGCGCGAGAGAGCGACGAAGCCGAGATCGTTGATGGCCGCAAAGGAGCAATCGCTCTCGCATCCACTGAACGCGATCTTGAATTTGCGGGGCAGCGTGCCCGACAGAGGGTGGCCGAGGAAGTAGCGCGTCATCGCCTCGGCGTACGGGCTCACGTCGAAGGGGGCGTCGCCACAGACCTCCGCCACCTCGCACGCCGTGACGGTGCGGACCGAGTTGCCACACGCGTCGCGCGTCGTGATGCCGACGCCGTCGAGGATGTGCATGATGGCTTCGGCGTCTTTGATCTTCACGAAGTGGAACTGGACGTTCTGCCGGGTCGTGACGTGGCCGATGCCGGAGGGTGCATACTTGTCCGCGATGTCGGCGAGCGCGTTGAGCTGGGGCTCGCCGAGGATCCCGAACGGCAGCTTCACGCGGATCATCTGGACGTCGTCTTGACGCTGGCCGTAGACGCCGCGGAGCAGACGAAACGCACGGAACTGATCGGGGCCCATCTCACCACGCTCGAAGGCCTCGAGCTTCTCGACGAAGGACTCGATGTCCTTGGGGTTGGAGAAGCGCGGCAAGTACGGCTGTTCGACGGACATCAAGTCACCACTTCCAGTTCCGGGTTACGTACCGTGTGCTAGCTTTCCACCGTCGCTTGGGTGGAGTTTGTCGGTATTGTAGCTAAGCGTTCATTATCCTGGAGATGCCATTGGCCGCACGAAAGTGCGCAGCTGGCGCTCGCTGGCCGCGTCGCCGAAAACCTGCGTCAGCGACGCAAGGCTCGCGGGATGTCGCTCGACGAGCTCGCGCAAGCTTCGGGTGTCAGCCGGGCCGCGCTCTCGCAGATCGAAACGCACAAGTCGAACCCCACCGTCGGCCTCTTGTGGAAGATCGCCGTCGGCCTCGGCGTCCCCTTCGCCGAGCTCATTGGCGAGGCCAAGGGCGGCACCTCGATCCTGCGTCGCACGGACTCGCAAGTGCTTCGTTCCATCGACGGTAAGCTGGAGAGCCGGCCACTCGCGCCCGCGGGAACGTCGCCGCTCGTCGAGCTCTACGAGCTCAAGCTCGGTGCTCGTTCGGCCCACGCGTCGGAGCCGCACGCGCCCGGCACGCACGAGCTCGTGGTCGTTCTCAGCGGAGTCCTCCGCTTGCGCGTCTCGGGCGAGGTTCACGATCTTGCGGCGGGCGATTCGGTGTCGTTCCCCGCCGACGGACCGCATGCCTACGAGAACCCCGGCGGCTCGGACGCGCGCTACCACAACGTCATCGTTTACGAGCGCTGAGCTCGTCGCGAGCACGCGCGCTCCCGTCGCGGGCGAACGTTGACGGTGGAAGCGCCGACACTATACTGGAGGCGTGTTCGTAAAAACGAAGCTCCGTACGGCACCGGGCAAGGTGTGGCTCGTGGGTGCCGGGCCGGGCGATCCCGAGCTGCTCACGGTGCGCGCGCACCGGCTCCTCGCGTCGGCTGACGTCGTCGCCTACGACGAGCTGGTGTCGAAAGAGATCCTCGCGATCGCGGCGCCCGAGGCCGAGCTCATTCCGGTGGGTCAGCGCGCCAACGGCTACCGTCATCACGAAGGCAAGCTCCACCCGCTCGTCGTGCGTCGCGCGCTCGCGGGGCGCGTGGTCGTGCGCTTGAAAGGCGGCGATCCGTTCGTCTTCGGTCGCGGAGGCGAAGAAGCCGAGGAGCTCGCGGCCGCGGGTATCCCGTTCGGTGTCGTGCCTGGGATCTCGGCGGCGCTCGGCGCAGCCGCGAGCCTGCACATCCCGCTGACCCACCGGGAGGTCTCCACGTCGGTCACGCTGGCCACGGCGCATGGCTCGAGCGACGACCGTGAAGGGGAGCTGCTCGCCGGCATCCCTTCGTCGGGCACGCTCGTCTTCTACATGGGGCTCGGCAAGCTCTCGGAGCGCGCGGCGACTCTCGTCTCCTCGGGTCGATCGCCGCGCACGCCCGTCGCGGTCGTCAGCAACGCAACGCTTCCCGGTCAGCGCGCGGTCTACGGAACGCTCGCGACCATCGCCGAGCTCGTGCGCGACGCGAAGCTCGAAGCCCCTGCGCTCGTGATCGTCGGTGAAGTCGTGGCGCGGGCGGTTGCAAGCCCGGTCGTGGGAACATCCACGACGCTCGCCGGCTCGCTCACGGGCTGACTACTTCTCGACGTCGTCGTTCACGCGCTGTGTGAAGTCGCGGAGGAGCTCACCGAAGCGCGAGGCCATCGGTGTCTTGTCGCGCTTCCACCGCGCCCGCAGCTCCTTGGCCGCAGCGATCCAGCGATCCTCGGGAAGCGCGCGCTCGATGACCTCGCGCACGAGTCGCGTGAGCGCAGGGACCTCGGCCGACGACGAAATCGCGATCACGAACGGTGGTCGCCGCACCACCGCACCGGACATCGCCGAGCCGTGCCGGGGATCGTCGATCGCGAGAACGAAAAGACGCCGGGTCTCCGCGTCGTCGAAAATCGCGCGCTGCACTTCCGCGTCGTCGGTGGCCGAGACTGCGAGCCACGCGCCGTCGAG
>CAXSGV010000283.1:0-9000 GCA_964236615.1 uncultured Polyangiaceae bacterium | reverse complement strand
TTCGTCTACTTCCTGCTCGGCCTCGCGGCGACGGTGTTCACGCTCATCATGTTCCGCTGGCCGGAGCTCCGGAACATCAAGCCCGACGCGCGTCTCCGTAAGGCCGCCGTCGCCACCGGCTGGACGATCATCTTCATCATCGCCCCCGGCTGCTATGCGATCAGCCGCCTCGGCATCCCCGAGATGTACCGCGCGCTGCTCGTCGCGGTCTGCGCTGGCGCCGCCGTGTTCACCGGCCTCGAGATCGTCTTCCGCCGCATGACCCAGGGGGTCGATCTCTCGTCGGAGCGCCCCGAGATCGACTCGTTCGCCTCGCGCGAGTTCACGTTCATGCTGAACAACTGGAGCCTCCTCGGCTTCATGCTCTTCGTGCTCGTCGCGACGACGTTCCCGATGATCAGCGAGGCCTTCTGGAACGAGAAGGTGACGGTCGGCCCCCCCTACTACAACGCGTGGGTGCAGCCGATCGGGCTCCTCATCTTCGGCACCATGGGTGTCGGCACTCTCTTCGGCTGGAAGAAGACGAGCGACGCTGCGCTGCGCCAAGCCTTCCGCGCACCGCTCATCGCGCTCGTCGCTGGCGGCCTCTTCCACGCGTTGCTCGGACCGAAAATTGGCTTCCCCGCCATCGTGTGGAGCGAGGCCATCTACGGCGGCGCGCTCGGCTCGGCGCTGCGCGCGTTCAACGCGTTCACGCCGCTGCTCGGCTTCTCACTCTGCATCTTCAACCTCGCGGTGATCGTGCAGGAGTTCTACATGCTCTTCCGCGCGCGCTCGAAGAGCGGCGCCAGTGAGCGGACCCCCGCCTTCCTCTGGTACCTGGGGCTCGTCCCGGGCTTCATCTACACGATGGTGTCGCTCGAGCGCGCCTCGCGCCGACGCTACGGCGGGTACATCGTCCACTTCGGCATCGTGCTCGCGATGCTCGGCTTCACTGGGAAATCGTGGACAGTCGACAAGGAGACCACCCTTTCGCCTGGTCAGACGTTCGTGGTCGAGGACTACACGCTCGAGTACGTCGGCCCGCGTATGGAGGTCGACAACACGAAGCGCATGGTCTTCGCCGACGTCCGCGTGACCGAGAAGGGCAAGGCGCGCGGCCAGCTCTCGCCCGCGAAGTTCATCTACAAGAAGATGGCGGAGTCGCCGACCACCGAGGTCGCGATGATGCACTCGCTGCGCGACGACCTCTACCTCGTCGTTGGCACGATCAACCCGCAAACGAAGACGGCTTCGCTCCAGGTCCACATCAACCCGCTCGTCGTGTGGATCTGGATCGGCTGCCTCGTCCTCATCTTCGGCAGCTTCGTCTGCATGTTCCCCGAGCTCCAACCCGACGAGTCGCGCGTGTGGCAGTTCGCTCGAGGCTCCGCTTCCGTGGCCGTGAGCGTCACGATGGGCCTCCTCATCGCCATCATGCCGACGGCCGCGTTCGCTCAAACGAGCGGCACGTCGAGCCTTCACTCGGGCACGGTGAAGATCGACAACCCGGTCGAGAAAGATCTCTTCAACAACCTCCGCTGCATGTGCGGAGGATGCGCCCGCGATCTTCTCTCGACCTGCGCGTGCCCCACGGCCGACGACGCGCGCGCCGATCTCCGTGCGCAGCTCGCTGCCGGCCAAACGAAGGACCAGATCATTCTCGCGTACCAGAAAGAGTACGGCTCCGAGGCCATCTCGGTGCCGCGCAACGAAGGGGCGATGCGCGCGATCTACGCCGTGCCGCTCGTCGCGATCGTGGCCGGCGGCGCCGGTGTCGTGATGATGCTGCGTCGCTGGAAGAAGCCACCGGGCGGACCGGGCGCAGGCTCGTCCAAAGGCAAGAAGACCGACGATGACTACGATCGACGTCTCGACGAGGAGCTCAAGGACCTCGATGGCTGACGACGCCGTGGAGCCGGAGACCGTCGCCGAGCCCGTCCCACCGACCCCGGTGGTGACGGCGCAAGAGGCCGACCCCGACGAGCAAGAGCGCGCGCTCGGACGTACGATCGCGATCGCCATTCCAGCGATCACCGTGGCGGCTGCGATCGGAACAGCCGTCTTCGTGAGCGCTGGTCCGTCGATCCTCGTCCTTGCGGGCGGCACGCTGCTTGGAACCATCACGTTACTCTGGGCGAGCCTTCGCACTCTCGGCGGCGACGCTCCGTTGCCCGCGGATCTCGAGGCGCTCGCGGGTCGCTCGATGGCACCGAGTGATCTCGTGTCGCGCAAGGCCACGATCCTGCGCGCGATCAAGGATCTCGAGCATGAGCGCTCGATCGGCAAGCTCGACGACGCCGACTTCGACGAGGTCGCGTCGCGTTACCGCGACGAAGCCAAATCGATCATCCGGGCTCTCGACGGCGAGGTCGCGCCGAAGCTTGCGCGCGCCCAGCAGATCGCGCTCGAGCACCTGCGGAGGAAGGGCCTGTTGGATGGCGTCGCCGGCGACCCCGTCGATGCAACGCGCGAAGAGGTGGATCGGGCTCCGGACGCAAAGTCGCTCGAGGCCCCCGTCGTCACCGTCGTCACCGGCGGCTCGTCGATCCAGAGTGGGCGCCTCGAGTGCGCCAAGTGCACGACGTCGAACGAGCCGGACGCCACGTTCTGTAAGAAATGCGGCGGCTCGCTCGCCGTGAAAGAGGAGAGCCATGTCTCGGCGTCGTGATCGCGCTCGCAGCTCCGTCCTCGCGCTCTTCGCGGCTGCCGCGGCGCTCGTCTCGGCCCACGCGAGCGCGCAGCAACCGCTCGATCCCGACGCCGAGGAGATGCCGCCCGGTCACCCGAGCTCCGGCGGTGGCGCTCCCCATGGCGGCAGCGATCCCCATTCGCACGGCGGCGGCAGCGGTGCCGGTGGTTCCGAGGGCTACCAACCTCCTGAGGACGTAGAAGAAGAAGACGCGAAGCTTGCGCCAGGGACCGTGGAGGTCGAGCTCCGCGACGACAACGACAAGCCGATCCCGAAAGGGCTCGTAACGCTGTCGATCATCAACAACTCGATCGCGAAGGGCGAGAGCAAAAAGCGCGTAGCGCGCACGGCCTCCGACGCCGGCATCGCTCGCTTCGAGGGGCTCGAGATCGGCAGTCTGCTCGCCTACTCCGTTCTGCACGAGAAGGACGGCGCCGTCTTCTCGGCCGCACCGTTTCAGCTGAGCGTCACGAAGGGGATGAAGGTCATCCTCCACGCGTTCCCCGTGGCGCACGACATCGAGCAGACGCTCGTCGTCATGCAGTCGATGATCTACGTCGAAATCAAGGACGATCGGATCCAGATCCAGGAAGCGGTCAACCTCTTCAACTTCGGTCGCGTCACGTGGGTTCCCGACGACGACGTGATCCTCCACCTGCCCGACGATTTCACCGCGCTCACGTCGAACGACAAGATGTCGAACGCGACCGTCGAGCCTGTCCCGGGCAAGGGCGGGCGGCTCAAAGGAACGTTCGGTCCGGGGCGCCACTCGATCGAGTTCCGCTGGCAGCTCCCGTACGGCGGGTCGAAGGACGTCGAGATGGAGATCGGCACGCCGCCTCACATGGCGGCGGCGCGCGTGATGGCTGCGGCGTCGCACAACATGCGGCTTCAGGTGGAAGGCTTTCCCGAGCCCTTGCCCGACACCGACGGACAAGGCACGCGCATCCTCGTCGCCGACCGCGAGATGCGTCGCGAGGATGCCCCCGTCTCCAGGTTGAAGGTCAGCTTGCGCGATCTTCCGACGGCCGGTCCCGCGCGCGTCATCGCCACGTGCATCGCCGGCGCGGGCATGTTCGTCGGGCTCGTCTACGCCGCGAGCGCGACCCGCAAACGCTCCGCCAAGGAGCTACGCGCGATGGGGAAGGCCGAGCGCCTGCGACTTCTCACCGAGCTCGAGTCTCTCGAGCGCGGGCGCATCGCAGGCGACGTGGGTCCTAAGACCTACGAGCGCGCACGCCGTCAGCTCCTCGACGGCATCGCGCGCACGCTCTGACGGTGGTCGCGACGAGACGCTCGCTTTCGAGCTAGGAGAAGCAGCGCTGCGACGACGGGGAGCCAAGAGGCCACCACCGGGCGTCGCTCGCCGCCGGGCGCGGCGCTGCACCCCTCGCTCGACCGCGAAGGCCCCTCGCCGCGTGCAACCATGCCTGCCGCGCCGACGAGATTCCCCTGCTCGTCGTGCACCTCCACTTTGACCGCGAGCGGGAACGCTTCCTTCGTCGGGACGGTCGCATCGCCGGCCGCGATCCAGTCGGTGTCCCATGTCCCGTCGTAATCGAAATCCCAGCGCGCCTCGAGCTTCGCCTTCACCGCGTCGTCGACGACGAGGTGAGCGACGAAGGAGCCCTTCGGTCCAGCCGTCGGCGGGAGCTCGAGCGAAACGTGGGGCGCGGCGCCCGAAGATGGCGAGAGCCCGGCCGCGGCCGCGAGATCGAGCTTCCCCGCCCCCCACGTGTCGACGTCGTTCGTGACGAACGCGTCGCGGCGCGCATGCGTGGCGATGCGCTGCCCAATGTCGCGCGCACTCTCGTTGGGGAAGATCTGGCGGAGGAGCCCCGCCGCCGCCGCGACTTCGGGGGCTGCGTTCGAGGTCCCTGGCCACGCCCGGTAGGCGACAGTGTCCATCTTCGTGCCGATGAACGTCGCCCCGATCGGATTGACAGGGGCCGCGACTCCGAGGACATGGGCGCCGTCGATGCGAGGGCCGTGCGCCGAGAACGTCGCGAGCTCACCGCTCACCGCCCCTGGCGTTCCGTATTCGGCTCCTGGGTGAATCACGTAGCCCGCGGCAGCAAAGCTGTCGTCGGCGGTCGCCGGGTACCCGAGCGTGTACGCCGGTGAGCTCTCCTGGAATGTCGCTGCGATCGTCGCGGTCGTGAGCGTGAATGCGTGGATCGTCCGCGGGGCAGCCGCACCCGAGGTGACGCGCAGCTCGTAGGTGCCCGCTGGCATGTTCCCCACGGTGAAGGCGTCGAGCGACGTCGTTCCGCGTGGCGAGACGTTCGTCTCTGCGTTCCCCTTTGCACCGCTCGGAAGCACGTACGCGTCGACGAGCGGTATCTCTTCTTTGTTGGGCGTGACCAAGGTCGCAGAGAGATCCGTGTCGGCTTCGGCGACGCGCAAAGTCAAATAGAGGCCTGTCGTCGACTTGAGGTCGATATGAAACTTGATAGTGCCTTTCGCCGGCGCCTCGAGTGAAGCATGGCAACCGTTGGCTCCATCGTTCCCGACAGACACGGAGACGAACGCGCCGCTCTTGAATATGTCTTCCACCGCAAGCTCGGTCGGCGATGTCCCGTCGGCCGGGCCTCCGACGACCGATCCATAGGGGACGCCGACGGCGTCGAGTTTCTGCTTCGCGAGCCATTTTAGCCCTGTGACCGGCGCCGTCTGGGATGTTGCCAAATACAGATCCGCTGCCGGCGCGACACCAAAGTACCGGTGACTCCCAGCTCCGCCGACCATCACCGAGCCGACCAGTGTGCCGTGCTCCGGGACGTACGCCGTCGGCTTGTCACCTCCGAAGCGCGCGGTGCCATAAGCGAGGATCCCGGTGGTGGGGTTTCCGCGTGTGTACTCCTTCCCTCCGCTGAAGATCGCCGCGTACTTGCTTGTCTTGAGCTCGAGGAGACGCTCGTTCCGACCGAGCTTTCCGTCGCCGTCCACGTCGTCGGCGACGAAGAGGGGCTCGCCGAACGCGGGCGTCTCCTCGGTGAAGCCCGCGCCGAAGTTGCGCTTGCCGTCGCCGTTGTCATCGAGAAACACGTAATCGAGCGTCGCGTCGAAACCGACGTGCGGATCGAACTCCTTGAAGGAAAGATCGACCGTCTTCACCGAGAGGACAGACGCGAGCTCCGCTGCGTCGGCGACGCCATTCGCGTTCCTGTCCACCGCGTCCACGCCCGGCTGGAAAGCGCCGTCTCCGTCCGTGTCGATCCACGCGAAGGCGCCACCGTCGGCGCGAAAGAGAGCGGGATGGAATACGAATGTGTCGGCATCGAAGTCGCCGAGGCGAAGCCCTTTGCCATCGAGCACCGTGCCGTCGCGCCCCACGAGCGCGCGAGCCATGGCGGCGACGCCGATGTCCTTCGCCATGACGGCGTCGAGAGGGTGGAGAGGTGACGGGTAGTTGGCAAGCGGGCTCTGCGGCGTCACGGCTCTCGACGGAGCGTCGTGGGGAACGAGACCGACGAGCGCGACGATCCACGGGACCAGCAAACGGATGTTTCTCACCCGGCGCGGTCTAGCGAGCGCAGAGAGGGCGCGCGATGATCCTTTCGCGACACGAGCCTGGAGCCACGTCGAACGACGTAGGCGGAACGCGAGCTCAGGATACTTGCAGGAGGTCGGCGAGGCGCTCGCGGACGCGTCCCGGCGATGGCAGACCGCTCTTGGCAAAGCTCCGGCAGAGCGCGTTGGCCGTCGAGAATCCGAGAAGATCGGCGACGCGCTCTGTCGTCGCTTGCGGGTGGCTCATGAGAAGACATCCGCGACCGAGCTGTACTTGCGTGCGGAGCTCGCGAAAGGTGACCGGCGCGCGGCCCCACGCTCGGACCACGCGCGGCATCGCACGCTGGATGGTGCGCGCCGACAGCCCGAGGCTCGCCTCGACGTCGATCAGCATCGGGAGGTCCCGCGTCTGCGAAAACGCGCGATCGAACGCACGACTCGCGCGCTGCACGTCGGCGTCGAAGCTCGTCTCGAGATCGGCCGGACGAACCACAGGAACCGCAAGCCCAGAGGCGCGAAGAAACGCCAGCAGATCGCTGACGGAAGCGGCGAGGCTGGGGGCGAGGGCCGCGTGCTCCCACGCTCGCGCGATCTCCGTGCGGAGCGCATCGACCCGCTCCGACAAGCCCGCCTTCGAACCGAGCGAAAAACGCGACGGTGAAGCGGGCGCGCCGGCGCCGAAGTAGTCCGCGTCCCAATCGATGTTGATCGAGATCGCTGGCGCATCGGTCGACTCCGCACGCGACCTGAACGCGCTCCTGCCTTGGCAAAAGACTCCGTCGCCCGGCTCGATGGTGACGCGCCGCCCGCTGCCGAATCGTACGAACGACCTTCCACTCACGGAAAAGCCGCACAGCGCGCGGCCCGCGACAGGGCGCCCCTTGCCCAAATACGGCAACAGCTCCTCGTCGTAGCAGCCGTCGAGCTCGAGCACGTGCACCCAAACTCGCGGATGGAACGCGCCGTGGAACCGTCGCGTCACGCGGGGTTCTTCGACCTCGAGGAGCTGAACGCTCGGCAACACCGAGGGCGAGCATGCCACTCGCTCCTCCCGCGGCCCCTCGAAACCCGAAAGAATCGTCATGTGGGAAACGTGCCGGTAAGGAGGGGACCAGGGACCGGGACAACCCTGCGGACAACCCCTCCTCCTACCTTTGCACACGGACGTCCCCGGGCACCCCACGGTTGCGCCCACAGGGCGACACCTAGATAACCCTACAGATCTACATCGGGTTTTGGTTTATCCCCTGTTTCCACAGGGCCTATCGACACCTCTATCGATCTCATCTAATTGGAAAGAGAAGAGAAGAGGGCGCCGTCCGGGCAGTCAGGCCGGGCAGTATCTCACCCTCGACTCGAGCAAGCGCGCGTGCGAAGTCGAGGCTCAGACACATGGAAATCACGGTAGCCAAGAAGGACCTGTTGAAGCTCGTCAAGCGCGTGCAAGGCGTCGCCGAGCGAAAGAGCACGATGCCCGTGCTCTCGAATGTTCTCTTGGCCGTCGACGGTCCGAACGCGTTGCGTCTCGCAGCGACGGATCTGTACCTGGCGATCTCGGGCCGCATCCCCGCCGAGGTGAGCAAGGGCGGGAGTGTCGCCGTGCCCGCCAAGGACCTGTTCGAGCGCGTGAACAACATGCCCGACGGGCCGATTCACATAGCGTCGCAGGAGAACTCGACGACGACGCTCAAGGCCTCGGGCAGCGCGCGGCGCTACACGCTCCGTGGCATGCCGGGCGACGACTTCCCGCCGTTGCCGGTTGCAGCCGAAGGCGCACCGTCGCTGGCTCTCGAGGTCGAGGTGCTTCGCGAGCTGATCGCGAAGACGTATTTTTCGATCTCGTCCGACGAGACGCGTGCGCACTTGAATTCGGCGCTTTTCGAGTGGGACGGCGATATCGTGCGCATGGTCACGACCGACGGGCACCGGCTCTCGAAGATGGAGGTCCAGGTCCCCGGCCGTCAGGCGTCGGCGACGATGCTCATCCCGCTCAAGGCCATTCAGGAGCTCCGCAAGATGTGCGACGAGGTCCTCAGCGAGGTAGGCAAGGACGCCGCCTCGAAGGACTCCAAACCGCAGCTGCAGATCACGCAGAGTGGCTCGAGCGCGTTCTTCCAGGGCGGTGGCACCACGTTCAGCGTGAAGCTCGTCGACGCGCAGTTTCCTCCGTACGCGCAGGTCATCCCGCAGAACTCGGACAAGAAGGTCAAAGTCCCGCGCGCACCCTTCGCCGATGCGCTCCGCGCCGTGTCGATCGCCGCGAGCGAGCGCACCGGTGGCGTGAAGCTCGGCATCTCGAACGGCACGATGCGCATCACCAGCGAGTCGCCCGAGAGTGGCGACGGCTTCGATGAGGTGCCTGTCGAGTACGGCGGCGCCAACATCACGATCGGCTTCAACGCGAAGTACTTCCTCGACGTGCTTGGCGCGCTCGAGGACGACGAGGTGGCGCTTGGCCTTTCGGGCGAGCTCGATCCCGCGGTGCTTCGTCCCGGTGGCGAGAGGAACTTCCTCGCCGTCGTGATGCCGATGCGTATCTGACCGTACAGCGACGTGGAGCAGCCCGCGTGTCGATCGAGTCGCTCTCGGTGCGCGCCATGCGCAACCTCGAGCAGGTCGATCTCACGCCGAGCCCGCGCTTCAACGTGGTCGCGGGCGACAACGGACAGGGGAAGACGAACCTGCTCGAGGCGATCTACGTCGCCGCCACCTCGAAGAGCTTTCGCTCGGGTAAACCAGGCGAGCTCGTCGCGCACGGGGGCGACATCGCGAGCGTACGGATCTCGGTGCGCGAATCGAGCAGCGAAAGCGATGAC
>CAXSGV010000282.1:0-9014 GCA_964236615.1 uncultured Polyangiaceae bacterium | reverse complement strand
GCTGGCCGTTCCGGCAGGACGACTGGTGGGACACGCTGCCCCGCATCGACGTGCGCGCGCTCGACCGTGTGCTTGGCGACGACCGCCGCATGGCCGCCGAAGCGCGGCAAAAACCGCTGCCTGACGAGGTGCGCGAGCTCGGCTCGGCGATGCGCGAGCACAATACACGCGAGGTCCGGGGCGACGACGCGGCTTCGATGCGCGAAGCCCGCGAGAACATCGAACGCCTCCTCGTGCGCGTCGTCGAGCCGCCCGACGATCTCCTCCGCCTCCGGGCCGTTCAGCTCGAGTCGTTCCTCCTCGAGGTCGAACGCTACGAGGCGGGTGGCGACCCGTCGCCCGAGCTCCTCGCGATCGGCGGAAACTTCATTCGCCGCATGGAGCAAGTCGGCTGGTGCAAAAACCACAAGGTCCTTCTCTCGGACCCGGAGCGCCGCGCCGCGTTCAAGCTCGCGTGGAACGGGATCGTCGGCGTGAACGCACGCCCGCGCTTCGCGCTCACGCTGGACGAGACGCGTGCGCTCTACACGCTTTACCTCGCGCATCCTCACGCGCCCGAGTCGGCCAAGCAAGCCATCGACAGCGCGCGGCGTGCGGCAAAAGACAAGGCCGCGTGCGACGCTCTCGAAGCCGGCGAACGGCTGGCGATCGAAGGCTGGCGCCTCGACAAGCTGCAGCGCCTCGGCGCTCTCGATCCGGAGTACCCGCTGGCCTACGCGCGTGGCGTCTCCCAGTTCCGCATGGGGCGGTTCGACGCGTCGGCGCAGTCGTTCGAAGCGTGGTTGAAGGATCACCCCGAGGGGCCGTGGGCGTTGCGCGCGCGGAACCATCTGAAGGCTGCGCTCGAAGCGTCGAGCTCGCTCTGACGGGTTACCGCGTCGGAGCGACTTCGATCGGAATCTCGAACGCGCCGCCGTGCGGGAAGCGCGTCTTGTAAATCGACGCTGCGGCGCAGGACTGCGTGGCGGGCGCGAGCGGCGGATCGAACCGCGCGAACGTGACGAGCCCATCGTCGCCGACGCGGAGCGAGAGCTTCGACGACACCGTGACGCGCACGTCGGCGGCACGAAGGTGCTTCACCGCGCACGCCTTCACGGCGGTCGTGACTGTCTGCTCGGCGTGGGCGTCGGCCGCGCCTTGCGCGATCGGCGGCAAGCCGGCGGCGGCGGGGCTGCTCACGACGCCTTGCGGCGTGCCCTGCGCGTCGTGCGAATGATCGCCCGCTGCGGACGCCGGCGTGGGCTGCGCCTGCGTGGCATCACCGGGCGCGCCCTGGTTGGCGAGCGCTCCGCCGATGCCTGTGGCGAGCGACGTCGCCGGCGCGGCCGGCCGGACATGCGCGAGATCGTGGTCGACGTGCACGACGGGGTTCGTGAGATCGATCTCGACGTGGGCGGGCGCGTTCACGAGCGTGCCGTAGGTCGAGCCGGTGCGGGGCGGCGTACCGATCGAGAGGATTCCCTCCGTCAGATCGACGATGACGTGCGTGCCTTCGCGCGCGACGCGGAAGTGAGTGCCGTGCACGGCGATACGGAGACGTCGCGCGTCGGGCCCGTTCGGAAGATCGACATCGATCGCGAACGCTTCGCCATTCGGCACGGGGGTGACCTGCGCTTCGACGGCGCCGTGATCGAGGGCTAGCACGAGCGGCGATTCAGCGTGGCGAACGGCGACATGGGTCGCGGCCTCGAGAGACCACAGAACGGACCTCTGCGAATCGCTGCCGCTCGCGAAGCTCGCTCGTGCGTTGCCGGTGTCGATGGTGTCACCGACGACGAGCGTTTTCTCCGCTTGAATCGGCGCGCCATCGACGCGGATGTCGCCTCCACCTTCGCGCGAGATGAGCGAGCCGGCGTGTCGCTCGGCGGCGAGCTCGTTTGCTTCCGTCGCGCCGATCGCGTGCGACGCCGAGTGCCCGGTGTCGGGACGATGAAGGACCACAGCGACCGAAGCCGCGGCGGCGATGAGACCGACGGCGATCCAACCGCGCCGCGCAAACCGCGAGCCGCCGCCCGATACGCCCGCGCCCGACTCGGCGACGAGGCGCGCCGCGATCTGATCGGCTTCGGTCTTCTGCGCGCCACTGGCCACAGAGGCCTCGACGCGATCGAAGAGCGCGCTGTCGACTTTGGACCAGTCGGACCGTGGCCCGTGCTCACGCGAGGTGAGATCGGCCCGCGCTTCGCGCACGATCTCGTCGAGCTGTGCTTTCGGGTTCTGGCTCACCGCGGTTCTTCTCCGTTCTCTCCACTCGTCTTCAGTGTGGCGAGCGACGGCTCGTCGGCCAGCATCGCCTCGATCTCGCGTCGCGCGTAAAAGAGGCGCGTCCGAACCGTGAGCACCGGAGCGCCGACGATCTTCGCAATCTCGGTCGGCGCGACCCCCTCGAGCTCGTGCAGCACGAAGACGAGCCGCTTCTTCTCGGCAAGGCGTTCGAGGATGCGGCTGAAGGCGCGCATGCGCTCGCGGCGCGCTGCCTCTTCGTCGGGGAGCGTGCCCGTTCGATCGATCGTGAGGTCGGCGGGCGCCTCGTCGGCGAGGACGGGCCGGCTCTTGGCCGAGCGGCGATGCATCAAAACGACGTTCACCGTGACACGGTGCAGCCAGGTCGAGAATTTCGACTGGCCACGAAAGTCCTTCAGGCTTCGGTAAACCTGGAAGAACACCTCCTGCACGACGTCATCGACGTCGAGCGAGCGGCGCTCGGGCGGAAGCATCCGGAAGACGAGGCGCGCCACGTCGACGCGGTGACGCGTGTAGATCGCACGGAAGGCGGTGGTGTCGCCCGCGGCCGCCTTGGCAATCTGGGCGTCGTCTTCGGCGCGCGCGTCGGTACGACCGTCCGCGCGTCTGTCCGTGCGTCCGTCCGTCATAGAACGGACAACGTCGGGGGGCGACCCGTAGATCGCTCCAAGCTGGATGACGGCTGCACTACCCACCACCCGGATTCGTTGCGCCCGGAGACCGGGATGTTCAGGGACGGTCGCGTCGCCGGTTGGCGAAGTCGCGCACATCGACAGCAAAAAGCGTGATCCCAACAGCGAGCGCGAAGAGGAGCATGCGCGCCAAGCTGCGCTCGTCGCGCAAAAGGGCCCAATTTCCTGCGGCCGACGAAAGCCACGAGCGCCGTCCTACTCCGTGTCACCGCGCTCCAACGCGCTGCGTTGGAGTCGAGGAAGAAGAGTCTAGAAGAGCGCCTTGAGCTCGACCTTTTCCTGCTTCTTCTGCTCGAGGACATGGTTGACGGCCTTGAGGATGCGCGTCTTCACCGGGCCGGGGACCTTGCCGCCTGCGAGGGCTGCGTTGATCGCGCGCTGCGTGACGGGACGACCCGAGCGCGGCTTGCGCGTCTCTTTCTCGGCCTTCTCCTCGCCCTCCTTCGGCTTGCGCTTGGCAAGCTTGATGACGCGATCCTCGTGGTGGAGCGTCTCGAGCTTGTGCGATGCGGCAAGGATGCGCCGCACGTCGAGCTTCTTGGAGGTGATGAGCTGAGCGAACTTCGAGTCGGACTTCGGGTCTGCCATGTTGGGGGGCGAAACCTAATTTAGGCTCGGCCTTCGTGCAAGGGCTGTCCGTCGACTGTCCCGGACAGTGGCCGCGGTGGCGCTGACACGCGAATTTCCCCTGTTTATAGGAGGTAACAGCGCTGGAACGCCGGGTGCTCTGGCGGTGGCGTGGACATTTTCCTCGTTTTCGGGCTCGCCCTCGCCGCCGGACCGCTGGCGAAAGCGACCCCCTGGGCCTTCGCATTTGCGGCGCTGGCGTTCCTCCTTTTGCTCCGGTACGGGCTGCGCGGCAGTGTCACCGCGTCGACGATCGCGGTCCTTGCCCTCGCGGTCGGCGCATGGCGCAGCGGCCGTGCGATGGGTGCCCACGAGGCCTCGCGCGCCGCGATCGCCACGCAGATGCCTGCAACCGCGCGCTGCGCCGGCGATGGGATCGTCGTCGGCGCGCCGGTGCGCGCGAGCGGAGCGTTGCGTTACGTGGTCGAGGTCGGTCGCACGGCGCCGCTCACGTGCGAAGGCGTGGCGATCCGCGCGCCGCCGTTCCGCGTGGTCTTGCACTCCCCGGGCGGTGAGGTCGACGACGCGATTGCACGCGGCGACCTGGTGTCCTTCGTCGCGCAGCTTGCGCCTCTCGAGCGGTTCGACAACCGCGAGCTCGGCGATCCCGTGCCGCGCGAGACACGCCGCGATGTCCTTCGCTCCGGCGGCGCGCTCACCGTGCGAATCGTCACACGCGGCACCGGCATCGTCTCCACGATCGATCGCGCACGCGCCCACGTGCGCAGGCGCATCGACGCCACCTTCCGTGAGGACACCGCGCCCATGGCACGCGCGCTGGTGCTCGGCGAAGCGGATCTCGATCGCGACGACGACGACGCGTTTCGTCGGAGCGGCCTGTCGCATCTGCTCGCGGTTTCGGGGATGCATCTCGTTCTCGTGGTGCTCGGCTTGGTCGCCCTGCTCCGCGCGGTGCTCGTGCGGCTCGAGCCGATCGCCTGCCGTCACGACGTCGGCCGTGTCGCGGCCGCGATCGGTGTCGGGATCACCTGGGCGTACGCGGAGCTCGCCGGCGCGAGCGGCTCGACACTTCGCGCCGCGTGGATGCTGACGGTCATGCTCGTTGCCGCCGCATTCGGACGAAAGACCACGACGGTGCGCGCTCTCGGGTGGTCGATCGCGCTCATGGCCGTCGTCGACCCGCTCGTCGCCTACGACGTGTCGGCCGTGCTGTCTGGTGCGGCGACGGGGGGTCTCGTCGCGGGCTCGTCGGCCATCCACCGCGCGTTCTGGCCGGCGTCGATCAACGACGGCACACGCCCGCCCCGATGGCGCCGCGTGCTCGATGCGATCAGCAAGAGCGCGGCCGCCACCATCGCAGCGACGATCCCTTGCGCGCCGATCCTCGCGCGCTTTGCGCCAACGCTGCCTGCGGGAACGATCGTCGCCAACCTGATCGCGGTGCCGCTCGGCGAGTCGATCGCGTTGCCGCTGTGTTTACTGCACGCGTTGCTCGCGCCTTTTCCCGGCGCCGAGCGGGGGTGCGCCATCGTGGCTTCCGGGGGGCTCGTGCTCGTGCGTGGTGTTGCCCGCTGGTTCGCGAACGTCCCGTGGCTCGCGATCGCCGTGCCCATGCCGACCGACGGACAGCTCGCCGTCCTCGCGGTCGCAAGCGCTTGCCTGTTCTTACTCACGGGCGCGCGACGACGCCTCAGCCTCGCCGCTGCGATGGCGATCACGCTCGTGCTCGAGGTTCACGCGCGGCGCGCAGGCGCACCGCACGGAGCTCTTCGCGTCACGTTTCTCGACGTGGGCCGGGGCGACGCGGCGGTGATTGATCTGCCCGATGGCTCGGCGATGCTCATCGACGCCGGCGGAATCGTTGGCAGTCCCGTCGACGTCGGCGAGCGCGTGATCGCGCCGCTTCTGCGCGCGCGGCGTCGCGATGCTTTGCACGCGGTCGTGCTCTCTCATCCGCACCCCGATCACTACGGCGGGCTCGAGCGCGGCCTCCTCGGCGTTCGCGTCGCCGAAGCGTGGGACACGGGGCAAGGCGAACGCGAAGGTACGGGCGGCGCTTACGCGAGCTTCCTCGCCACCATGCGCGCTGGTGGCGCGCGCGTTCTTCGCCCTTCCGATCTGTGCGGCGCGCACGAGGTCGGCGGCGCGCGCATCGAGGTGCTCGCTCCCTGTCCCGCAGCCTCGCCCGATCGCGGGCCCAACGACAACTCGCTCGTCGTGCGTATCTCGTTCGGGCGACGCAGCTTCCTCTTCGTCGGCGACGCGGAGCACGAAGAAGAAGCCGACCTCGTTCGCCTGGGTCATGATCAATTGCGCGCCGACGTGCTCAAGGTCGGTCACCACGGGAGCCGCACCTCGTCGAGCGCGGCGTTCATCGCCGCAGTGGCACCGGTGGAAGCCGTCGTTTCGTCGGGCGTTCGCAACCGCTTTGGTCATCCTGTGCCGACGACGCTCGGTACGCTCGCGTCCGCGGGCGCGCGCGTCTGGCGCACCGACCGCGTGGGCGCGGTCGTCGTCGACACCGACGGTGACACCCTCGTGGTCCGCGCTTCCGCGCTATAGTCGCGCCCCACTATGACGGAACGCATCGTCACCATGATTTCGGCGGAGTCCATCGCCGCACGCGTCAGAGAGCTCGGCGCGCAGATCACCAAGGACTACGAGGGCCGCCCGCTCGTTCTCGTGGTCGTCCTCAAAGGAAGCTTCGTCTTTGCAGCCGATCTCGCGCGCGCGATCGACATCCCCTTGCGCATCGATTTCCTCGGCGTGCGCTCGTACGGCGAAGGCACCGAGTCGAGCGGCGTCGTGCAGATCACGCAAGACCTCTCGCGGCCGATCGCCAACGAGGACGTGCTCCTCGTCGAGGACATCGTCGACACCGGCCTCACCATCGCGCACTTGATGGATCTGTTCCGCACGCGCCAGCCGCGGAGCGTGAAGGTCTGCTCGCTCCTGCACAAGCCCGCGCGCGCGAAGGTCGAGGTGAAGGTCGATTATTTGGGCTTCACGATCGAGGACAAGTTCGTCGTCGGCTACGGGCTCGACTTCGCCGAGCGTTTCCGCAACTTGCCCTACGTCGGCATCGTCGAGAGAAACTGAACAACATGAGCAAGCGACTCGCCTTCCTCGAAAAAATCACCGCCGAGGGCTCGACCGATCCCTTCGCCTGGTACGGCCTGGCGCTCGAATACCGCAACCTCGAGCGCTACGACGAGGCACTGCAAACCTTCACCACGCTGCGCACGTCGACGCCCGACTACGTCGCCACTTACCTGATGTGCGGCCAGATGCTCGAGAAGCTCACGCGCTTCGACGAAGCGCGCGAATGGCTCGAGCAAGGCATCGTCGCCGCCAAGAAGAAGGGCGACTCGCACGCTCAAGGCGAGCTCGAATCCGCGCTGTCGGCCCTCGGGTGACGGCGCTCGGCTGACGTCGGCTGAAGCTCGCTCACTCTTTGCGAGCGCGCGCCGCCTCGCGGAGCGATTCGAGGCGCGCCTTCATGCGCGACTCTTCCCCGCGATCGGTGGGCTCGTACAGGATTTCGCCGACGATAGCTTCGGGCAGGTAGGTCTCGCCCGGGACGACGCCGTCTTCGTAGTCGTGCGCGTATTTGTACCCGGCGCCGTAGCCTTCGTTTTTCATGAGCGAGGTGGGCGCGTTGCGTAGCTTCTTCGGAACTGGAAGCGCGCCGTGCTCCGCGATCAACGCCTGTGCGCGATGGAACGCGTTCTTCACGGCGTTCGATTTCGGTGCGCACGCGAGGTAGCAAGCGAGGTGCGCGAGTGGGTAGAGGCCTTCGGGCATCCCCATGCGACGAAACGATTGGTCCGCCGCGTTGGCGACCAGCAGCGCGCGCGGATCGGCGTTGCCGACGTCCTCGCTCGCGAAGATGAGCATGCGGCGAAGGACGAAGAGCGGATCGTCGCCGGCTTCGAGCATGCGCATCATCCAGTAGACGGCGGCGTCGGGATCGGAGCCGCGCATCGACTTGATGAACGCGCTGACGACGTTGTAATGCTCCTCGCCGTTCTTGTCGTAGAGCAGCGGATCGTGGCTCTGGCCCGCGGTGACGTCCTCGGCGGTGATGCGGAGCGCGTCGACGCGTGCCTCGCTCGACGGCGCACCGGCGACGTACTGCGCGACGATCTCGAGCGTGGTCAAGGCGCGGCGCGCGTCGCCGCGGGCGAGGCGCGCGATCGCGGTGAGCGCGTCTTCCTCGGCGCTGAGGCCGAGCTTTCCGAGCCCGCGCGTCTCGTCCGTGAGCGCACGACGAACGAGCGATACGAGCGCAGCTTCGTCGAGGGATTCGAGGCGAAACACCTTGCAGCGCGAGAGGAGCGCCGCGTTCACCGCGAACGACGGGTTCTCGGTGGTGGCACCGATCAGCGTGATCGTGCCCGCTTCGACGTGCGGCAGAAAAGCGTCCTGCTGCCCCTTGTTGAATCGATGGATCTCGTCGACGAACACGATGGTGCGCTCGCCGCGGTAATCGAGCCGCTCCTTCGCCGCGGCGATGACCTCGCGCAGCTCCGGCAAGCTGCCGAGCACCGCGCTGAATGGGACGAAGTGCGACTTCGTCTTCTCCGCGACGATGCGTCCGAGGGTCGTCTTGCCGACGCCCGGTGGACCCCAGAGGATGATCGAAGGGACGCGATCGGCGGCGATGGCGCGCGCGAGTAGCTTGTTCGAGCCAAAGAGGTGGGCCTGCCCGACGACCTCTTCGATCGTGCGCGGGCGCATGCGTTCGGCGAGCGGCACTTCCCCCTGCCGCGCCGGATCGTTCTTCGCTGCGGTGGCGAAGAGGGTCGGACCCTGGGGACGAGCGCGCGATGCCACGGCGAGAAAGCTAAGGGCTTCCGATTGCGGCGCAACCTATAGTTCGCTCCGTGCTGGTAGCTCATCGCCCCCGACGTCCTCTCTTCGCTCTGACGGCGGCGCTCGCGAGCCTCGCGGCAACGCCTCTCTTCGCGTGTGGCGGCGCTTCGTCCGAGCCGGTTGTCCCCGAGAGCGGGCATGGGACGAGCATCGAGCTCGCGGAGCTCGAGATCCACGACAACGGCAACGATCGCTTCGTGAGCTGCCCACCCACGGGCGATCTCGGGCAGCAGTGGATCCCGCCGATTCCGGCGTGGAACGGCCCCTCCAACGCAAGCGCCCCGGCCGACCTTGCGTCGGTGAACGCAATGGCGCCATCGCCGCGCGCAGTCGACGTGACGGGCGACCCCGAACATTCGATGACGGAGCGAGCGGCCGCCGCGACGCGCGGACCGTTTCGCAGCTGCTACCTCCACGGACTCTTGCGCGATCCCACGCAAGAGGGCCACGTCGCTGTCGTCCTTAGCCTTGCCCCCGATGGTCGCGTCGCTGCAGTCGAGTCTTACGCAGCGTGCGATCTGTCGAACGAGGCGCTGTCGTGCATGACCGACTACGCCGCGCGTTTGCGCTTCGATCCGCCGTCGCCGGGCACCGAGACGGTCATCATCCCTTCCG
>CAXSGV010000281.1:4638-9045 GCA_964236615.1 uncultured Polyangiaceae bacterium | reverse complement strand
CTCCAGAGGGAGAGTCAGCGTAGCATCACGCGAGCTTCGCGAGCTTGGCGAGCGCCTCCGGGGTCACCGGCGAAGCCACGCCCCGGCCTGTGTAGATTGCACGAATCAACCGCGCGGGGGTCACGTCGAAGGCCGGGTTGTAAGCGCCGACGCCGTCGGGCGCGATCTGGATCTCGGCATCGCCGGTGAAGATATGGGTGACCTCGCGCTCGGAGCGCGTCTCGATGGGAATGCCTGCGCCGTCGGGACAAGACATGTCGACGGTGCTGAACGGCGCGGCGACGTCCATCGGCACGCCGTGCATGTGGGCGAGGCACGCAATCCCGTAGGTGCCGATCTTGTTCGCGACGTCGCCGTTGCGCGCGATGCGATCGGCGCCGACCACGACGAGGTCGATCTTCTTCGCGGCGAAGAGCTGACCCACCATCGAGTCGGTCACGATCTCGACCGCGATGTTGTCCTTGTGAAGCTCCCACGCCGTGAGCCTCGCCCCCTGGAGGAGCGGCCGCGTCTCGGTCGCGATCACGCGCACGCGCTTACCGGCCTCCTTGGCCGCGCGAATCACGCCGAGCGCCGAGCCGTACCCGCCGGTCGCGAGCGCGCCTGCGTTGCAGTGCGTGAGGATCGTGGCTTTGTCCGGGACGTTCGCCGCGCCGAGCTGGCCCATCTTCTTGCACGCCTCGACCTGGCCCGCGTGGATCGCGCGCGCTTCTGCACCGAGCGCGGCCACGCGTGCCTTGGGGGCTTGGTCTGCGACCTGGACCACGACGGTGCGCATCCGGTCGAGCGCCCACGAGAGATTCACCGCGGTGGGACGCGTGCGGCGGAAGATTCCGTCGGTCAGCTGCATGTGCGCGAGGAACGCGTCCTTGTTGCCGTCGCACGCGATGGCGCCGAGCACGAGACCATAAGCGACCGCGATCCCGATGGCGGGCGCGCCGCGAACCATCAACGTCGAGACGGCGTCCGCCACCTGCTCGACGCGGCTCATGAACTCGTACTTCTCGATGCGGGGGAGCTTGCGTTGATCGAGCATGACGACGCTCTGATCGGCAGGCATCAGCTCGACGGCCGAGTAGCCGGCGCCGCTGATCGGCTCGGGGTGCGGGTGCGCGCGGCCCGTTCGCAGCGTCGGGATGTACGTCACGAGAGCTCTTTCTTCGCGGACTTTGCGGCCTCGAGGCGCGAGGAGATTTCTTCGGCCACCGTCGAGAGGTCGTCGGCCGCGCGTTGTTTGTCGCCGTGAAGGTACGCGCGCAGGCCATCGGCCGCGACGATCGCGAAGCTCGTGTTCACGCCCGCCTCCGTCAGCGCGGCGCCGACGTCAGGGTTCTTGAGCAGGGTGTCCAGCTCGTCGAAGAGGTCGTCGACCTCGGCCAGCGCCTTCTTTTTTTCCATAGCCGCACCATCCTAGCGCGGGACTTCGCGGCCACGGGAAGCGGTTCGCGACGACGCGCGTTTCTGCGTCATGCGTTCACACTTTTCTCCTCTTCGCCTCGCCTTTGGTGCCGCCTCGTTCATCGCTTTCCTCGCGGGCAGCCCGCGCCCCGCGGAGGCCTGCTGGGATGGCTACTCGGCGACCGTCGGGCACGTCTCCATTGCGCAGGCGAGCGAGGGCACCTGGAGCAGCGACCAAGCGCTCCTGCTCGCGGAGTGGATGACGAAGACCGACGCCATGCTTCCGCCGCACGTCGAGCTCGTGTCCGAGCATGGCCAGATCCGGCTGCAGGAGGAAGGTCTCGCGGACCCCATCGCCCAGGGCACGTGGTCGGGCAGCGACGTCCGCGAGCTCTTCAGGAAGGCGGGCCAGCTCCTTGGCGCGCGACGGGTCGTCGACGCACGGCGCGCGAGCACGATGATCGTCGGGCCCACCTACACATTGCAGCTCCTCGCCGTGACGAGCCACGCCAGCGCCGAGCGCTTCGCGAGCGTGACGAACGAACGCGCGGACACGCTCGTGCTGAAGGGCTCCTTCTACTCCGCCGGCGGCTACCCCGCGATTCACCCCGTCGCGCACGTCATCGACGTGGACGCAGCAGGCCAGCGAGACGGCTACACCCATGTGGTGGCGGGCGCTTTCCTGAACGAGCAGAGCGCACGCGCGGCCGCGGCCGAGCTGAAAAAGCAAGGCGTCGCGGCGTTCGCGCGACGGTTGTAATCTACAATTAATTAATCAACGAGCTGGGCGCGTTGCTTCGCGACCGCAGCGCGCGGCGCACCGAGCTCCTCGGCCCGGTCGAGCGCACGGCGCGCGTCGTCCTTCTTGCCCAACTTCGCCAGCGCCCAGGCGCGACCGAGCTCGCCTGGACCGAACCGGGGACGCTGCGCGAGAAGCGCGTCGTACGCGGCGAGGGCAGCCGACGCGTCGTCCTTCAGCACTGCGACGGTCGCGAGCCCGAGGAGGTTCTCGGCCGCGACGATCTCACCGCCGTGAGCTGATTCGGTCGACGCGGCTGCGACGCCCGCGCGGTAGGCCTCTTCGGCTGCGGCGAGATCCTTGAGGTGCAGCCGCACGAGCCCTAGCGCGTGCCACATCTCGGCGTCACGCGCGCCTCGCCGAACGGCCTCCTCGAGCCGAGGCCGCGCCTCTTCGACCTCGCCCCAACGCGCGCAGCGCATCCCCCCTTCGCGCGGTCCGACGGCCGACGTGGGCGCGATCGCCGACGCGGCGTCGTAGGCAGCAAGCGCCTCCTCGAAGTGGTGCGTGAGCTCGTACGCGTGACCCAGCTCGACGAGCGGCGTCGGATCCCCTGACGGCAACCGCTTCTCGAGCGCGTCGACCTCTGCGCGCGCGCCCGCGAGGTCGCCGCGAAACGCGAGCAGGCGCACGAGGAGGCGCCGAGCCGCGAGGTCATCCGGGTGCGCTTCGAGATCCTTTCGCAGCGTCGCGATGGCTTCGTCCTCGCGGTGCTGGCGCGTGAGCGACATGGCCTTGTCGGTCGCGGAAGCGGTGACGCAGCCCGCGCCACCGAAGGCGCCGACTGCAATGGCGAACGCGGTCACAAGCGCTGTCTGGCGGTCCGCGCGGCGAAAGTGGTACATGGCCGGCTCCCTCGAAGAAGTAGCAAGGAGCAAACGCGATGTCAGAGATTCGTGTGATCGGCGTACTCGGTGCCGGGCAAATGGGTGGCGGTATCGCGCAGGTCGCGGCCACCGCAGGATTCGACGTGAAGCTTGCGGACGCCTCGCTCGAGCTCGCCACGAAGGGCCGCGCGAAGATCGAAGCCATCCTCGGAAAGCAGGTCGACAAGGGGAAGATGCAGGCTGCTGACAAGGACGCCATCGTCGGTCGCATCACGGCGGTCGCCGGTCCCCAGGACTTCAAAGGCTCCGACCTCGTCATCGAGGCCGCGACCGAAAACCTCGAGCTGAAGACGAAGCTCTTCAAGCAGTGCGACGAGGCGCTCGGGCCGCAAGGCTGGCTCGCGACCAACACGTCGTCGATCTCGGTCACGAAGCTCGCGAGCGGCACGTCGCGCCCCGATCGCGTCATCGGTATGCACTTCATGAACCCGCCTCCGCTCATGAAGCTCGTCGAGATCGTGCGAGGGGTGCAGACGTCGACCGAGACCTACGAGACCATCAAGGCGCTCGCCGTGAAGATGGGCAAGACCGTCGTCACCAGCAAGGACGCGCCCGGCTTCCTCGTGAACCGCATCCTGATCCCGATGCTCGTCGAAGCGTGCTTCGTTCTGCAGGAGGGGCTCGGCACGCCCGAGGACATCGACACCGGCGCCAAGCTCGGCCTGAACCACCCGATGGGCCCGCTCGAGCTCTCCGACCTCATCGGCCTCGATACGGTGCTCTTCATCGCCGAGGTGCTTCACCGCGATCTCGGCGACAGCAAGTACCGCGCGCCGACCCTGCTCCGGAACTACGTCTCCGCGGGCTGGCTCGGCAAAAAATCCGGCCGCGGCTTCTACGTCTACGAGAACGGCGTGAAGAAGGAGAGCGCGCAGTGAGCGTCCTTCTGGTCGAGAAAGACGAGAAGGCGGGCGCGGGCGTCGTGCTGTGCACGATTAACCGACCCGAGAAGATGAACGCGCTCAACGCCGAGGTCGTCACGGCTCTCGGCGATGCCGTCCGCGAGCTCGAGGCCGATCCGAGCGTGCGCGTGGTCATCCTCACTGGCGCTGGCGACAAGGCTTTCGTCGCGGGCGCCGACATCGCCGCGATGAGCACCATGAGCACCACCGAAGCCCGGGCGTTCGCCGGGCTCGGTCACGCGGTGATGCACGCTCTCGAGGCGGCGCATTTCCCAGTCATCGGCGCGATCAACGGCTTCGCGCTCGGCGGCGGATGCGAGCTCGCGCTGGCATGCGATTTTCTTTACGCGAGCGACAAGGCCAAGCTCGGGCAGCCCGAAGTGAACCTCGGTGTTATTCCCAACTTCAACAAAACACAACA
>CAXSGV010000281.1:0-4628 GCA_964236615.1 uncultured Polyangiaceae bacterium | reverse complement strand
TCGCGCGCCGCGTCGGTGTCGCGAAAGCCAAGGAGCTCTGCATGACGGGTGACATCATCCGCGCCGAAGACGCGCTCGCCATGGGTCTCGTCAACGCGGTCGTCCCGCACGCCGAGCTGCTCGATCGCGTGCGAGCGGTCGCGACCAAGATCGCCTCCAAGGGGCCGCTGGCGATCGCGCAGTGCAAGCGCGTTCTGCTGCGTGGCGCCGATGTGCCGCTTGCTTCGGCCTGCGAGCTCGAGGCGGACGCCTTCGCGGCGCTCTTTGCGTCAGCCGACCAGAAGGAAGGCATGAAGGCCTTCCTCGAAAAACGGGCGGCGGCGTTCACTGGGGCCTGAGTATAGAATGGGAGGGCATCATGCCCTCGGACCACCTCGGTCATCTCGTCGGTAAGACGCTGAACGATCGGTACCGCGTGCTCCGCCGCCTCGGCGTCGGCGGCATGGGCGCGGTTTTCGAGGCGGCCGATCTCACGAGTGGCTCCGCAGTGGCGGTGAAGGTCTTGCACCGCGCGGCGAACAGCCCGACGGCGTTGAAGCGCTTTCAGCGTGAGGCGCTCACCGCCGCGCGCCTCGGGAGACCGCACGCCGTCGAGATCTTCGACGTCGGCGAGCTCGACAGCGGAGAGCCCTTCTTCGTGATGGAGAAGCTCACTGGCGAGACCCTCCGGCGCCGCATGATGCGCGAGCGCAGGCTGCCGCCCATGTCCGACGTCGTTTCGATCTGCGTGCAGATTCTCAGCGTGCTCGAGGCGGTGCACGCGCAAGGGATCGTCCACCGTGACATCAAGCCGGAGAACATCTTCCTCCTCGACGGAAAGACCGGCGACGTCAAAGAGGTCACCGCCAAGCTGATCGACTTCGGCGTCGCCAAGCTGCTCGAGGGCGACGAGGACACCCCCGATCACCCGCAGTACTTCGGTCACACCGCGACGAACCTCACCGAGACCGGCGTGGTCGTCGGCACCGTCGGCTACGTCTCGCCGGAGCAGATCTCGAGCCCGCGCGACATCGACGAGCGCGCCGATCTCTGGGCCTGCGGCGTCGTCGTCTACGAGACGCTGACGGGTCACCGACCTTTCCACGGCAAGACGCCGGTGCAGATCATGCTCGACATCGTGAACCGCAAGCCGGTGCCACCGCGGCAGCTGCGGCCGCACATCCCCGTGGAGCTCGAGGCGATCGTCCTGACTGCGCTCAAGAAGCGACCGGCCGAGCGGTACCCCAACGCGCAGGCGTTCCGCCGCGCGCTCATCGATTTTTCGATCCGTTACCGGAAGACCGAGCCACGCCGCACGATGACGACGCGCCCGCCGCCGCCGCCGCAGCCCGACCCGATCCCCGCCTTCCAAGCCGAGCTCGCGTCGGAGACGTCCCTCAAGCTCCCCGTCTTCAAGCTGCCTGCCGACATCGTCGAGATGGTCAACCTCATGGAAGACACCGACACCGACGACGAGTCGCGGCGCTAGCGCTCGAGCGTCGCGCGCGGCCTGGCGGCGTATGACTTCGCTGTCGCATGGCACTGAAGGGCCGGTCACACCGGCGAAGAATCCGAGGATTTTTCCCGCGTCGGAGCCCGCCACATCGCCGGGCACAGCCGTTGCTGACGCGCGTAGGATGCAACCCATGCGAAACCTTCGTCTGACCGCCGGCCTCGTAGGCATGCTCGTCGCGGGCTGCTCCACTGCGCCCGGCACCACGCGCACGGGAGAGCTCGGAAACGGAACGTTCAATTACAAGTGCATCGACGCGAGCGACGCCGCTTGCCCCACCCTCAACACCGACCCGACGCAGTTTCCGGAGGCGATCGCCGAGGGCGGCAAGTTCAAGCTGCTCTACACGCCGAAGTCATCGACGGAGGACGTCGGTAGCCCGAAGCTCGCGCCGATCTCCTTTGCGTACTTGAGCGGCAGCAACGAGTCCTTCACCGCGCTCATGGAGGGCACGGGCGGCATCGTCGCGCGCGCGAGCACCGACGGTAACGTCGTCGACTACTTGCCGGTCAAGATCAAAGCGGTCGCCGCCGTGAAGCTGATCGATCTCGGCAACAACGTCCCCGCGCCGCAGGTGCAGGTGGACCGCGGACGTCAGCTCTCGTTCACGTCGCACGCGGTGAGCTCGACCGGCACGCCGCTCGCGGGCGCCATCGAGTACACGTGGATCATCTCGAACCCCGCCGTGCTGGCGCTCGATCAGGGCAACCCAACGTCGAAGATGAGCGTCACGGCAAAGCTCGGCGGCAAGGCGACCATCACGGTCAAAGCAGGCGAGATCACTTCCGACGCCATTGAAGTCACGGTGAATCCATGAGCGCGATGACGATGACAAAGTACCTTCTCGGCGCTGCGCTCGCATTCGCGGTGCTATCCACCGGTTGCGCGGCGACCTACGACCGCACCGACATCACGGATGTCTCGCAGGGCGACATGCCGGGTACGGTGTCGCTCAACACGGTCCGTGTCACCGAGGGCGCGCTGATCACGGCCCACGTGATCCCTTACAACTCGGATGGCAACCCGCTCAACGGCGAGGTCCGATCACAGAACCCGAAGATCCTGGAGTGCACGCGCGCCATCGGCAACAAGTGGGCGTTCCTCGGCGTATCGAAGGGCACGACGACGGTCGAGCTCGTCGCCGACGGTGAGATCGTGGGACGCATCACGGCCGAGGTCACCGCGCAGCCTTGAGCGAACCGCCTTCAGCCTCTCTCCTGTCGGAGGTGCGCGCGCAGGACACTGCAGTCGCGACGATCCGGCGCGCTCTCGCCAAGGGTCGCGTTCACCACGCGTACCTCTTCGAAGGCGCGGCTGGTGTCGGCAAAGAGAAGGTCGCGTTCGGACTGGCGCAGGCCCTCGTGTGCGAGCGCCGCGAGGACACGGCCGCGAAGGACGACGCGTGCGGGGAGTGCTCGGCCTGCGTCCGCGCCGTCCCGCGCGAAGGTCACGCGCGGCCCGTTCACCCGGACGTCGTCGTGCTCGAGCGCGGTCTCTACGACGGCACCGCAATCGGGCGAAAAACCGATGAAACGCAGGACATCTCGATTCACCAGGTCCGCACGCTGGTCCTCGCGCGCGCCGCGTTTCCTCCGCACGAGGGGCGCGCGAAGGTCTTCATCATTCGGCGCGCCGAGGAGCTCAACGCGTCGGCGGCCAACGCTCTCCTGAAGACGCTCGAGGAGCCCGGCCGCGGGACGCACTTCATTCTCCTCTCGTCGCAGCCCGACACGCTTCTGCCCACAATCCGCTCGCGCACGCAGCGCGTTCGTTTCGCGAACCTCCCCGACGACGTCGTCGAGAGCTTGCTCACGAAAGACGGCGTCGAGCCTGCGCGCGCGAAGGAGATCGCCGCGCTCGCCTCGGGCAGCATGGAGACTGCACTCGAGCTCGCCGATCCCGACGCGAGCGAGCAACGCGATCGCTTCGTGACCCACGCCATCGCCGCGCTCGCCGCGCCCGATCTCGGCCTCGGTCTCGAGCTCGCCGAAGACGCGAAGAAGCACAAAGACGCCCTCCCCGCGCGCCTCCTCGCGCTCGCAGGTCGCCTCGCCATCGACGCGCGTGCATCCGCCAGCGCAGGGGACCGCCTCGCCGACGTCGCCGCGACGCGCTACCGCCTCGCGCTCGAAGCCGCGCAGCAGCTCGACGGTAACGCCTCTGCGCAACTGGTCGTCGAAGCGATGATCGTGAAGATGCGCAGCGCCTAGAGGCGCGCGACATCGGCAAGCGTCAGTCTTCGAGCGTCGACTTGCCCGACGCGATGACGTCGTACATCCCGTGCTCGAGCGACATCCCGTGCCAGGCCCGCGTTCCGCCAGGGCCGACCATCACGAGGAGCTTGGTGCCAGGGAGTGACTTGTATTCTGCAACCACCACCTGATCGCCGACGTCGGGCGCGCCGGTGCCATGCCGCTCGACGTTCAAGGGCAAGCGGCGCACGCGCTCGTAGCGCTCCCCCGCGTGCTCGATCGAGGAAGGAGGCTCGGCGCCGACGTGGAGCTCGCCCTGCGGAATCGATCGCAGCCAGAGGATGTCGGAGGTCATCGAACGACGCATCCACAGCGCGCGATCGCCGCCGGCATCGGGCGCGATGAAGAGCACCGCCGTCGGCGTCTCCTCCGAGAGGACGAGTGCGCCCGCGAGCCACGCTTCGTCGCCGCCGACGCCCATGACGACGTCACCGAGGTGACAGGGAAAGCCGTCGAACACGTCTTCTTCTTCGGCAGGCTTGGCCTTGTTGCCCTTCTTCTTCGCCGCCGCGACGGTGGCAGCGTCCGCGTCTTTGTCCTTGGCCTCGTCGGCCTCGTCGCTCTTGCGCTCGTCGTTCTTCTTCTTCTCTTCGTTCTTCATGTCGTCCCCTTCGCGGGGAGCGGCGCCGCGGCGCATCGCGCGTGCCACGAAGCGACCAGCGATGACGCCCCCGGCAACGAGCGCGGACGTGATGAGGAAGCTCATGACGTTGCAACCCTTTCGGCATGACCGCCGGACAACACGGTTTGGAGCTGCGACGCGCGCGAGCGGACCTCGCCGGCGTCGCTTCCGAGGAGGGCGCCGATGACCGCGACCGCGTCCGCGTGGAGGCAGACCTCGTGCGCATGCGCGTGGGTGATGCCACCAATCGCGACGAGCGGAA
>CAXSGV010000280.1:8541-9049 GCA_964236615.1 uncultured Polyangiaceae bacterium | reverse complement strand
CGAGCGGTGCGTCAGCCGCCAGGGCGACCTGCGTTCCTGCCGCTGACGGCATTCGCGCCAGAGGCCGACTACCGCGACGTCTGGTAGCGTTTCCCGGCGATGAGCTTTGTGTCCGTAGCGTGCCCGCGATGCCAGTCGCCTCGCGTCGATCGCCTCGATGCAACACACTACCGCTGCCTGCATTGCCAGGCGATGTTCGTCCGCGATGTGCCCCCCGGCGAGATGGCCGCCGGCCCCGTCGGCCCGCCTGCGATGCACGTGCATTATGCACCTTCACCGAGCTCGCATGCCCCGCTGATCGGGATCGCGGCCGCCGTCTTGCTCGTTCTCGCGGGTGGGGGCGTCGTGGGCGCTCTCGTCTTGCGCCGGTCGGCGCCGCCGCCGCGCCCCGTGATCGTCAGTCCGATTCTGCGGCCGACCACCGGGGGCACAGCGGTGACCGCGACCGCGCCAGAGCGTGACGCGCCACCTGCGCATGGCCGTTGTGCAGCGCGTAAGCCACGGTGGC
>CAXSGV010000280.1:1770-8531 GCA_964236615.1 uncultured Polyangiaceae bacterium | reverse complement strand
CACCTGCGCCCCAGGCGCGCGTGAAGTCCTTCCGCAAGCAAGCCTCCGGCACCTCGACTTTCTGGCTCGTCATCTTCGAGAACTCGGGCACGACGACGATTGCCGATCCGGCGGCGCGCGTGAGTCTCTTCGATGCAACCGGCCACCGCGTGCTCGAGCAGCCGGGCTACGCGAAGACGAAGCGGCTCGCGCCAGGGGAGACGACGCCCATTCTCGTCCTCGCGATGAACCCGCCCACATTCGTGCGCGCCGAGGTCGCGGTGGTGACGCCGCGCGCGCCGAGCTCCTACGACACTGCGCCGGTGCCCATCGAGGTCGTCGACTTCGTGCCGCGGAAAGACAACACGTTCACCAAGATCACGGGCACCGTGAAGAACTCGTTCAAGCAGTCCGTGCAGTTCATCGACGTCGTCGTCACCGGCGTCGACGCGTCGGGCGAGATCGTGTCTCTCGCGGACGGCTACGCGACCGAGCGGCAGCTCGCGCCGGGCGCAACCACGGGCTTCGAGATCACGTCGGGCGTATTCGACGTCGCGCCGCCGACCAAGTACCGCGTCGTCGCGTCGGCGATGGCCATGCATTGACCCCGTTACCGCGAGCTTGCCGGCGACACGGTTCGAGCGCGTAGGAAGGTCACGATTTCGGCGAAGAGGAACGGCAGGTACGCCGCACGGGCGAAGCCCTCGGGATCCTGAGAAGGCGGAATGGCCGGGCTCGCCAGCGCAGCGGGGTACGGGCTGACGAAAGCGAAGTGACCCGCGTTCGCAATCACTTCGTGGTCGAGGCGCTCGCGATCGCGGAGCCCACGCTCGACGATCTTCCCATGCATCGCGTCGGTGTGCGGATCCTTCGCGCCGGTGCGCATGAGGATGGGCACGTCCACGTTCGCGAGCGCATCGCCGTTCATGAACCACGCCGTCGCGGGCGCGAGCAGCACGAGCGCACGCACCCGTGCGTCGTGCTCGACGTCGAACGGCCCCACGGCGCCATCTCGCTTCTCCCACGCGAACGACGAAGGCTTGCCGCCCGCGACCGCCAGCGCCGTGTACCCGCCCAGCGAATGACCGATGACGCTCACGGCGCGGGGCGCAATGGATTTGCCAACCACGTCGTCGGCGAGCGCGGCGTCGATCGCGAGGCGAAGATGGCGAGGGCGGTTCTGCAGATTGACGACAGTGCCTGCGAGGCCGTCGTCGCCGCGGTTGTTGCCTGGATGCTGAACCAACACGACGACGAAACCCGCGCGTGCGAGGTGCGCCGCGAGATCGCGATGCAGCCAGGGTGTGCTGCCGGTCCCATGCGAGACGATGACGAGCGGGAGGTCGCGCCCATCGACCGGCGCGTTCATGGCGACGCTGAGCTCGAAGGGGCCGAAGGGCTCCGGCTGTCCGGCAGCAAGGGTTGGGTAAAGAAGACGCAAGGGGATGCGTGCACCCTGCACGAGATCATCGGTTTCCAGCGCGCGGCAGCCGACGTTCATGCTTCTGCGCTCCTTACGCAGCGCTCAGCGCTTGCAGCCCGGGGCTGACGGGTTGTCGCAGCAGACCTCGATCGCCTTGAAGGCACGCTCGTAGAATGTTTGGTAAGCGGCGTCGCTCGTGAAGGTGGTGGCGGCGGACGGCGGCATCCAAGCGTCGCGCGGAAACGAATCTCCGAAGCTCGACAGCTTCGCGCCGAGCACGACGCTGTTGAAGCTCGTGGGATGGCTCGCCATCCAGTAGCGCGCGAAGTGGTTGCACGTGCCCTGTCCGGCAGTCGCGAGATCCGACTTGGCAATCGAATGGCACGACGTGCACGCATCGCTCGTCGCCATCTTCCCCGCCTGCATCGCCGATTGCTGCGACGCGGTGGGCGGCACGGCCTTGTCGAACGCCGCCTTGTCGATCTTGATCTGCTTCGGGCGCGCCGCCGGAAGATTCCAACCGCGGTATGCCTTGCCGAGGAACGTCGGATCGGGGCCGCCGGGCCGCGGAATCTCGTGGATCTTGCCCGAGCGCGAAGGCACCTGGTTCTTCGTGCTGATCCACGGCGTGCTCAACCACACCTGGTTGTCGTGGCACCGGTAACACTCGCTGTGATCGGTCGTGAGCGTGATGGGCGACTCGTAGACCGCGACGGCCTTCTTGTCCGCGGCGTCCCCCTTCTTGCGACCCGCCGCATAGGGCGCAGGGATGTCGCGTCCGACGAAGCTGTTGTTCGCGCGGATCTGGTACCAGCACGTCTCGTTGTTCTGAAGGTCCGATTGCAGAACGGCGATGTTGTCGAACTTGCCACTGTCGAGCGACGACACTGCCGAGCGGCGGCACGCGACGACGGTCGCGATCGTATGGCCGTACTTGTTCACGGTCTCGAACTTCGTCACGCGCGAACCAGGGACGCACGCGTAGTTCGTCCCGACGAGCGAAGGCTTGTCGCACTTGCTCGGCACGCTCGTCGTCACCTCGGCGCCGTTGACCTCGATCTTCAGACGGCTCGAATCGGGGCCATCGCAGTCGAAGCTCGGGACCTCGACCAGGAAGCGGTCGTAGCAGTCCTTGCCGTGATCGAAGATCGAGTAGTCCGCGGCGAGCGGCGTGTCGTCGGCCACATAAGGTGGCTGCGGCGGGTAGCTAGTCGTGTCGTCCGACGCCGACGCATCGGCATCCGCCCTGTTGAACGTGGGCGACGACGTGTCCTCCCCATCACTGGATGAGCAGGCCGCCAACACGCAAGCCGCGCCCAACGCCAACGCAGACACCACGGACTTCCACATGTCGGGAAAGGGAAGTGCAACGTCCGCGCCACCCCATGGCGACGTGCGCTCGCAGAGCAGTCCGCCAATTCGAGCCGCGATCGTCGCACGTGGGCGGCGACTGGAGGGGTGGATCGCGCGTGACCTGGAGCCACGCTTGTTCACCGAAGTGAGCCACTCCGCACGACGCCATCATCCTCCACGCGTTTCCCTTGGGTCCAGTTGCTCGCTCGCCGCCGTTGTGTCATGAACGAGCCCACATGCGGCTACGTGTGGGGCTCGCCCTGTCGATGGGCTTTTTCGCGGCGTTCGCCCCCGCGTGCACGGAGGCCACCGAGGGCACCGGCGCAACGGACGCGGCGCGCGACGTTTCCGACGACGCGCTCTACGCATCGCGGTCGTTTCTCTGGACCACGAAATCGATCCCCGTCTGCTTCGAAGATGCGAGCGCCGCCAATGCGACCGAGCGCGCGTGGGTCGAGGACGCGGCGCGGACTTCGTGGAGCGCGGTGTCGGCGATCGACTTCGTCGGCTTCGGCGCCTGCACGGCCAACGCACGCGGTGTTCGCATTCGCACCGAGGACGTGGGCCCGTACACCGACGGGCTCGGCAACAAGCTCGATGGCAAGCCCGGCGGCATGGTTCTCAACTTCACGTTCGCCAAGTGGAGCCCCGGTTGTCAGAAGACGCGTGAATTCTGCATACGCGCGGGTGCCGTCCACGAGCTCGGTCACGCGCTCGGCTTTGCGCACGAGCAAAACCGATCGGACACACCTTCGTGGTGCACGTCCGAGCAAGGCTTGCGTGGCGACCTCACGATCGGCGCGTGGGATGTCGACTCGATCATGAACTACTGCAATCCGAAGTGGACCGGCGGCGGACGTTTGAGCCGCATGGACATCCTCGGCGTGCAGTCGGTGTACGGGCGCACGTCGGGCGAGTGGATCGCGGGCGATGATCATCTGGCGACGAGCGGTCATGGCGGCGGGCGTGAGACTCCGCTGCTCGCCGACGTCGACGGTGACGGCCGCGCCGACGCGGTCGCCTACGACCCGAGTGGCCAGTGGTGGGTCGCGCGATCGAGCGGCGCCGACTTCGCGCAGTGGGTGCTTGCGCGTTCGGACCACGGCGGCGCGACGGCACGCCCCCTTCTCGGCGACGTCACGGGTGACGGAAAATCGGACGCGGTCGCCGTGTTTGCCGATGGATCGTGGCAGCTCGCTACGTCGAACGGCGCGGATTTCGCCTCTCCCGTCGTCGTTGCGAGCGGTCACGGCGCCCCCACGACCGACGCGTTCCTCGGCGACGTCGATGGCGACGGCAAGGCCGACGCGGTCACGGTCGATCGCACGAGCGGTGTGTGGTCCGTCGCGCGCTCGAACGGATCGCTCTTCATCGCGGGGGCGGAGTGGAGCGGGAGCCACGGGCGCGGCTGCACCGAGGTGTTCCTCGCCGACGTCGACGGCGATGGTCGGGCCGACGCCGTTGCGTTCACCGAAGCCGAAGGCGCCTGGTGGGTCGCGCGCTCGACGGGCACCGCCTTCGCGCCGCCCACGCTCTGGACGCAGAGCCACGGCATCGGATCGACCGCCCGCTTCGTTGTGGATGTCGACGGCGATCGCCGCGCCGACGCGATCGTCTATTCACGCCGCGGCGGCGACTGGTGGACTGCGCGCTCCGTCGGCAGCGCGTTTGCGAAGGACGTTCACGCGCGCGGTGAGCTCGGGCTCACGATCAAAGACGGCATGGTCACGCCGCTGCTCGCCGACATCGACGGCGATCGCCACGCCGATACACTGCTCGTGTGGCGCTGACCGCGATGCCCTTCGGGTGCGTGCATGCGAACGTGCTCGCACCACGCTCGCCTTGACGCGTTACGAGGTCGCCGTCTCACAAGACGGGAACCAGACCTCCACCCGCGCGGCGCGCGTGGCGCTATCACCCACGCGCGCCAGCCCACCGTAGCTCGCCGCAATTTGCGCGACGATCGCGAGACCGATGCCCGTCCCATCACAATGGGCCTTGGTGGTGAAGAACGGCTCGAAGACCTTTTCCGCGTGGTCGGCAGGAATTCCGCACCCCGTGTCCTCGACAGCGAGGAGCGTCCCCGCGTCGTGGCTCGTGACCAAGATTGCGATCTCATGGCTGTCGCTCGGCGGAGCACTTGCGATCGCCTGGGCAGCGTTCACGAGCAGGTTCGTGAGGATCTGCGCGATGCGTCCTCGATTGGCAACCACACCGGGCGTGTCACCAATCGCGACCGTCACCTGGACTGTTTTCAGCATGGGTCGCGCGAGGCTCACCGAGGCGTTGATGACCTCTTCGAAGGAGATCAGCTCCACTGTCCGATCATCTGCTCGCGCGATCGTCCGCAAGTCTCCGATCACGGCGGTGATCCTGCGCATGCCCTCGATGCAGTCGGCAAAGAGTGGCTCCATCGCCGCCAGCTCCCCGAGCGCAGCGGCCGATGAGTCCGCGGCGAGCTCGTTGCGAGCGCGCTTCATCATCCGCTGCATCATCGTCAAAGACAGAGATACCCACGCGGCCGGGTTGTTGACCTCGTGGGCGACGCCGCTCGCGAGCTGCCCAATCGAGGCGAGCTTGCCGGCGTAAATCAGCTTCATCTGCGCGTCCTTCAATGCGGCGTGCGCTTCTTCGAGCTCACGGCGAGACGCAACTTCGCCGTCGAGCTCTTCGGCGAGCATGTTGATGCCGGCGGCGATGGCGTCGATCGTGTCACTGCCGTTTACCTCGATACGCCGCGAGAAGTCCTGGCGAGCGATCGAGCAAACGACCTCGAGTATCCGATCGAGCCGCGGATCGATGGGCTCCTTCATGACCCTCGAGGTAGTAGCCAATCGCACGCCGATCGTTCGTCCGTAAAGAGGCGCGCTGGGACCGAATGCTCGCCGAGCCCGATGAAGAAGTTGGCCATCACTCGGCTGAGAGGTGAGTCGACGAGCAAAGCCACTTTCTCGAGGCGCGCGGCTGCTTCGGGCCCACGAAAGTGAGCGCGCGCCGGGCGCGATTGCGAACGCACGAGACGCATGTCCACGAGAACGGGCACGCGCTTTTCGCCGGCCACGCGCCATGTCGCGTCGAGCGCTGCTCGCGCGTCCTCGATCTCGAACACCGCACCGTCGTGCATCGTGGCGCGGACGAAGCCTCGAGGGTCGAGGACGAATGTGCAAACGGCGGTCGATTCACTCACGGGGAATACAAAGTACACCCCAACCGCGGAGCAGCCCTCCATGGAAAGCTCGGTGGCGGACAGCGAGTCGTCGGCGCGATCACAAGTAGAGAAACGAGCGCAGCTGCGCCTCGAAGGCCTCGGGCTGCAACGCCGCGTCGGTGCCGAGCGCAGCGTGCTCGCTGAGAGGAAGGCGAAAGCCAAAACGCAGCTCATAGGTCGTCTTCAGATTCGAGCCGGGCAGGTACGCGTAGCTTCCCGTCACGAGCAGGTTCATCTGGTGCCACATGCGAAGGCGCACGCCGCCGTAACCGCCGAGGCCAGCGCGCACGAAGCTTCCCCCCACGCCGTCGAGCCGCGGCGACATGAGGCCGTACGTATCCGCCATCAAGAAGACAGCGAGGTGATCGCGGTGCGTGGCGAGCGTCCCCCCGACGGCGACGTCGAGACCATGTGCGAAGCAATCGGCCTCGACGCAGCCGCGATCGTGAAGACGCGTACCCGCGGCGCGGACGCGCCACGAGAGGTGCATGTCGCCGGGTCGCAGCGGTCGAAGCGACATCACCTCGGCGAACGTGAGCTGGTCGAGCGTGAGCTTTCGTCTTCCGAGATCGTAGCGAAGGTGGGTATCGAGAAACTGAAGCTGTACGAGCTCGGGCTCACCGTCCGCGGCGTCGAGCAGGTCGTGAAGTACGAGGCGAAAGCCCGCGCTCGCGAAGCCAGTGCCGTACTGGGTCGACGAGCCCGCGCCCACGGTCAAGCGTGCGGTGCCGTGGCCGCGCTCGGGCGACTTCTCCCAGGGCGTCGGCCGTGCCGACTCGGCGTGCACGACCCACGCGT
>CAXSGV010000280.1:0-1760 GCA_964236615.1 uncultured Polyangiaceae bacterium | reverse complement strand
CTGGTTCGTTCTCGACGGCCGGTAGCGCACCGACCGCACGAGGCCGGGCGTGTTGGTGAGTGGCTTGATGGTGTCGACAGGGATGACGTACGGCTTCGTGCTCCCGAGGATGTCGAGCCTAGGCGCCGCTGCTTCGATTGCCGCAAGTACGTAATACGAGCAGTTGCCAGTCAAATAGTAATAGTCGATATGCGGCTTCAACACCTCCCACAGGTGGAGTGTGAAGAGCTCGATCTCACGCGGCGTGAGCGCGAGGTCGTATTCGCACATGTCGCGTGAGTCCTCGTCCGTGTACTTGCGCATCTCGTCGGCGAACGGCCGCGCGCGGTAGTACCCGGGGAAGAGCCCACTCACCCCCTTGAACGCGTACAGCACGGGATTCTTCGTGTCGACGTCGGCCCAAAAGTCGACGGCGTGATCGAGATCCTCGGGCGGCGTGGACGCCGGCGTGCTCGGCGGACGGCGCTTGCGAAGGCGCATGAACGTGTGGCCGAGCGCGCTCGCAGGGTTGCTCAGCGCATTGGCCACGTACACGACCGCGATGGTCTCGACATCGACCTGCTTCTGAAAGCGCGTCACGCCGACGCACAGAGGTGACTTGAGCTTCGCGCGCTCCGCGGGTGCGAGCACCTCGAGGAGCCACGAGCGTCGCGCCGGGAAGCGACACGCGGCGTGCTCCTCTTCGTGGCCTACGACGACGGGCGCCGAGAGCGCAGCGAGGGTCGCTTCGAGCTCCGCCTCGGGATCGCCCCGGCCTTGCGGGGAGAGATAGAACGTCGGGCCGTCGACCTCGCTCTTCCACCCGCCCCACACCGACGAGCGGTAATGGACGAGCTTGAGCCATTCGACGGTGGTCGCGAGCAACGCGTGGGCGCGCTGCGGCTCGCTCGCGCGCGCGTGGCGAGGGAAAAATACCGCAAAAACGACGGCCAATAGCGCGATCCGAGTCGCCCACCGGCTCGCGCGCGCGTGCATTCCGGGGGCTTGGATGCGACGTGTCGCAACCGCGTCGCGGCGCCGCCGCGAATCACTCAGCCGTGCGCCTCGAGCCAGACGAAGAGATCGGTGAAGACCCGGTTGCCGTCGGCGAGGTTGCCGTGGGTGCATCCCGGCATTTCGAAATACGTCGCGGGGACGCCGAGCGCCGCCACGTGCTGCGCGCCCTCGCGCATCCGACCGGGCACGTCGCGCGAGCACGACATCGTGGCGATCGCCCGCGAAGTCTTCAGCCGCGACGCCGTGACGTCACGCGGCGACCCAATGAGCACGATGCGCGTGTACCGCGCAGGCCACCTCTCCGCGAGCTGCTCTGCGATGGACGCGCCCTGGGAGTAACCGATCAACGTGATTGCTGCTGTGGGCGATGCTTCTGGATCCGCGGCGGCGAGCGCAGCGGTGATGCGTTCGTGCTGACGCCCCGCGTCCCACGAGAAGGTGTGAAAGCCGGGAACGCCGGCGCAAGCCCGATCGCCATCGATTGCGATCACGCCGCCGTGCGTGTGCGCCGCTTCGGCGAAGCCGGACAAGTAGGCTCCCGCATTCGAGCACATCCCGGGAAGAAACACCGTGCGTGGTGGCCCCGCTGCCTCGCCACGAACGATCGAGGCGGGCGCGTCCTTCGGCACGTCGACCTTCAACACCGCGGCGGTGGTCTCTGGCCGCCTCTCTGCTCCCGAGCCCGCGGCGGTGGTCTCCGGCCCCGTCTCTGCTTCCGAGCCCGTGCCCGAGCCCGAGCCCGTGCCCGTGCCCGAGCCCGTGCC
>CAXSGV010000279.1:7898-9058 GCA_964236615.1 uncultured Polyangiaceae bacterium | reverse complement strand
CGCTTGCGCGATCGTGAGCGACGCGAGCACGAGGTAGAGGGTCGATCCGTCGAGGTTGAACGAGTAGCCCGCGGGTACGACGAAGCCGGCTACGCGGCGCGGAACTCCGAACTTCACGAGCTCTTCGAGCAGCTTCGGCAGCGCGGCTTCGCTGCTCGCGGTCGAGAACGCCGTCAGCACCGGATCGCGAATGGCGCGCAAGAACGCGACGACGTTGATGCGAAAGATCAGCATCACCGGCACGAACACGACCGTGAAGAGCACCACGAGCGCGAGGTACAAGCTGCCGACGAGCTTCGCGTACTGCGTGAGCAGCTCGAACACCGCGGGCCAGCCTTTGCTGCCGCCGTGCGCGCCCGACGCCATGTGGCTGACGTTGTAGGCCATCGCGCCAAAGACCCCGATGGGGGTGAGCCGCATGATGAAGTCGGTGTACTTGAACATCGTCTGCGCGACGCCGTCGAAGAACGCGAGCACGGGCTTCCCGCGATCGCCGATGCGCATGAGCGAGATACCGAAGAGAGTCGCGAAGATGACGACGGGAAGGATGTCGCCCTCGCCCGCGTGCTTCACGAGGTTCGTCGGGATGGCGTGCAGCGCGATGTCCCAGCCCGTCTGCGGCTTGGCAACCTTCTCCGCGAGGTGCGCGGTGAGATCGATCGGGAGCTTGGCGCCCGGCTTCACCGTATTCGCGATCACGAGGCCGATCACGAGCGCGAGCGTCGTCACTGCCTCGAAGTAGAGCAGCGCCTTGCCGCCCATGCGACCGACGGCCCGGATGTCGCCCGTCTGCGCGATTCCGACGACGATCGTCGAGAAGATGAGCGGGACGATCAGCCCCTTGATGAGGCCGATGAACGCCTTCGATACGAACTTGAAGAAGTCGTAGCAATCAGGGTGTGCGTCCTCGGGCAAGAAGCCGCCGAAGACGATCCCGAGCAGGAGCCCGATGAAGATCCAGAAGGTGCCGGATCGAAAGAACGAGGTCTTCAGGGGACCGCCTTCTCGAACGTGTCGCGCACGGCGCCCTTGTCGTCGATGACCGTGCCGGCAAGCTTGCCCTTCGTGACGTCGAACACGACGCCGTGGAAGAACGGACCCGAGGCTTTGCGCTGACTGCACTCGGCGCGCGTGATGTTCTCGTCGACGTTGCCGAGCCT
>CAXSGV010000279.1:1554-7888 GCA_964236615.1 uncultured Polyangiaceae bacterium | reverse complement strand
CGCTTGTCGCAGTAGGGGCGCGCGACGTTCGCGCTGGGATCGCCGATGAGGCCGCCGCCGCCCGCCGCCGTTAGGTAGGTGATGTCGCCGAGCTCGAACCGCTCGTAGCCGTGCATGTGCGCCTGGATGACCAAGGGAACCTTGTATTTTGCAAACATCGGCTCGAACAGCGCGCGCGCCGCGGCGTTGTCGCCGGAGTCACCGCACGTCACCCACGGCCGATGGAAGTAGACGACGGAGAAGCGGTAGCCCGGCTGCGCCGCGGCGTCGGCAAGTTGGGCCTCGAACCATTTCGTCTGGACGCTGCCGGCGTCGAGAGACTCCTCCGTATCGAGCGTGAAGAACCAGACGCCGCCCGACTCGTGGCGGTAGTAGGCGCTCGTGCCTGCGAAGCCCGCGTTGCCGAAGAAGCGCACGAGGTACTGCTCGTACTCGTTGGCGCGCTCGGACTCGTGGTTGCCGACGGAGGGGTAGAACGCGCCCTGGGACAGCATCGGCTGCATGATCGGAAACCACGAGGCCCAGGTCTCGAGCGTCGAGTCGTAATACTGAATGTCGCCGCCGTGCACGATGAAGTCGGGCTGCTTCGGCAGCACGTGGGCGAGCACGTTCTTCGTCGAGTCGCCGAGCGAAGGGTTGGTGTCGCCGATGGAGAGAAAGCGGATGTCGTCCCCTCGCTTCTTGGCGGTGCAAAAGCGTCCGCCGCGATTGGGATCGGCGGCAAGCGCGACGCGGTAACAGGTCGACGCGGTGAGGCTCGTGACCTTCGCTTCGTGCATGAAGTACGTGCCGGCAAAATCCGGTTGCGCGCTCGGGTCGAGCGGAGCGCGGTTCGTCTCGGTGACCTGGAACGGCGTTTCTTTCGACGTGACGACCGTCCCCTCGCCGCCCGCGCCGTCGACCGTGATCGTCAGGTCACTCGGGCTTCCAGCGCGGCACGCTTCCCAACGCACAGTGGCGCTGGTGCCATCGACGGCGAGCGTCCACGGTCCCTTGCTCACGCCCGTGCCATCGCAGGGGAGCGCCGCGTCGACGACCTCGCTGCTCGCCGCGTCCGAGCCCGCGTCCGAGCCGGCGTCCGCGACGACCGGGAGGGGACCGTCGGTGCAGCCGACGACCCCGCGCGTGGCGGCAAAAGCGACGAGGACACCGAGCGACGCCGAGGCGAGAGCATGGAGGCGCGCCGACGGCATGGCGCAGTCTAGCGTGACCCCTTCCGGATTCTGAAGTAGCTTGGCGCCCGCGTAGGACCGGTAAAAACGAGAGCAAGCATGAGGACAAGACCATGAGCGGCCACTCCAAATGGGCGACGATCAAGCACAAGAAGGGCGCGATCGACGCCAAGCGCGGCAAGATGTTCACGAAGCTCATCAAAGAGCTCACCGTGGCTGCGCGCATGGGTGGCGGCGACGTCGGCGGCAACCCGCGCCTCCGCAAAGCCGTCGGTGACGCCAAGGGCTACGCGATGCCGAGCGACACGATCACGCGCGCCATCAAGCGTGGCACCGGCGAGATCGAGGGCGCGAACTACGAAGAAGTTCTCTACGAGGGAACAGGGCCCGGCGGCACGCTGTTCCTCGTCGAGGGCATGACCGACAACCGAAACCGCACCGTCGCCGAGATCCGCAAGATCTTCGAGCGCAACAACGGCTTGCTCGGTGGCGGCAGCACCGCGGGTTGGGCCTTCGAGCGCAAGGGCATCCTCCAGCTCGCGAAGGAAGTGACCAACGAAGACCAGCTGATGGAAGTGGCCGTGGGCGCTGGCGCCGACGACTACACCGACGCGGGCGAAGAGTGGCAGCTCGTCACGCCGCCCGAGAAGCTCCAGCCCGTGCTCGACGCGCTCGAAGCCGCGAAGGTCGCGATCAAGGGGTCGCAGCTCGCGTATCTCCCGAAGACGAAGAAGGCGCTCGAAGGTCGCGACGCCGAGGTCGCCATCAAGCTCGCCGAAGCGCTCGACGATCACGACGACGTGCAGAACGTCTACGCCGACTTCGACATATCGGACGAGGAGCTCGCGCGTATCGCCGAGGCGCCGTGACGAGGAGGCGCACGAGCAGGCGCACGAGCAGGCGCATTTGATTGTCCGCGGCATCGACCCCGGGACGCGCCACTTCGGGTGGGGCGTCGTAGCCCGCACGGGCACGCGGCTCACGCACGTCGCGCACGGGGTCATCGAGGCCGGGATGAAAGCGCCGCTTGGCGAGCGGCTCGTCGTCATCGAGAAGGAGCTCGAGCGCATCGTGCGCACGCACGGCGCGACCGCCGCGAGCATCGAGGGGATCTTCTTCGCGAAGGACGCGTCGGCCGCATGCAAGCTGGGTCACGCACGCGGCGTCGCGCTCCTCGTGTGCGTTCGCGCGGGCCTCGAGATCGGTGAGTACCCGCCGTCACGCGCCAAGCGCGCGGTCACTGGAAGCGGCCGCGCCGACAAGTCTCAAGTCGCGCTGATGATCCGCGCCATCCTCTGCTTGCCGGCCGTTCCGCCGAGCGACGCCGCCGACGCGCTGGCGCTCGCCGTGACTCATTTGCAGCGAATGCCCATTTCCGTTCGCAGCCCCTTGCGCCCTGCGTCCAAGGGATTAGACCCGATAAAGCCAAGGAAACCGCTGCCTGCCAGCCCGCTGCGAGTGAATCCGCCTCCGCGCCGGGTCGTCCAACGACCGTAGCCAACGCACTTTTTTTTCGTCACCTCTGGGAGAGCTGTGAAGATGCGCGCCTTGATTCAAAGCATTCGAAGCATCCGTTCCGCCGTCGCTTCCGCCCTCGTGGTGGGGGCGGTTGGGCTCGCCAGCCTCCCGGGTGGGAGCGCGTTCGCTCAGCAGCCGCCGCCCGTGGCCGCAGGGGCGGGCGTGACTGCCCAGCCGCTGCCGGCGGCCGAAGCGCAGAAGGTGCTCGAGAAGATGCAGGCGTTCTACGACAAGACGACGTCGTTCAAAGCCGACTTCACGCAGGAGTTCACGGCCAAGCACTACAACCGGAAGACATCCTCGAAGGGCCGCGTCACCTTCGCGAAGCCGGGCAAGATGGATTGGATCTACGACGAGCCCAAGGACAACCGCGTCGTGTCCGACGGCACCGAGATCCGCGTCTACGAAGCGGCGAACAAGCAGATGTACCAGCAGCAGATGACGCAGTCGCAGTACCCGGCCGCGCTCTCGTTCCTGACTGGTCAGGGCAAGCTCTCCGATCACTTCACGTTCGACCTCTTCGCCGGTGAGAGCATGGGCTTCCCCGGCGGCCAGGTGCTCGTCGGTCTTCCGAAGGTCCCGAACCCGGCCGCGACCAAGGTTCTCTTCTACATCGACGTCGCCACGTCGCAGGCGCGCCGCGTGATGGTCATCGACGGCCAGGGCAATCGAAACCGCTTCGACTTCCTCAACGCCCGCATCAACGAGCCTGTCACGGTGCAGCAGTTCAAGTTCAACCCGCCGCAAGGGACGACCGTCGTTCGACCCTGACTTCGTGGTGGAGAACGTGGAGCTCGAGGACGTCGGCGCAGTCGCGTCGGCGACGGTCGCCGGTGAGGTGAATCGCTGCCCGCACTGCGGCGGGCAGACGGTTGTCCTCGAGGACCGTTTCGTGTGCGGCGTGTGCGGCGGTCCGCGCGTGCCGGTCAAAGACGTCCGCTCCCACACCGCGAAGGAGAAGGAGCTGCTCGTCGCCGCCGATCACGCGCGCAAGAGCGCGTTCGGATTTCGCATGCTCGCCACGGGCCTCGGCCTCACGGGGACGCTCGTCGCCGCGCTCAGCGCCGCGCTCGTCACGTTGAGCATGGCCGTCGGCATCGCGCTCGCGGCGGCAGCCGTGATCCTGTTCGTGCTCACGGTCACGTACGCGCGCCGTGCGAAAAAGAGCATCGAGGACGCGAAACGTGGCGCCTTCGAAGCATGGGAGACGGTCGCCGAGACTGTGCTTCGCCTCCACGGTGGCAACGTCTCGACGACCGAGCTTGCCACGCTGCTCGGTACGAACGAGGCCGAGGCCGAGCGCGTGATGACTGTCCTCTCCGTCGACGATCGCGTGCGTGTCGACGTGGGCAAGGACGCTGAGCTGCGCTACCGCGTCCCCGAGGCGCCGGGCCCCGAGTTCGAGGAGCTCGACGAGGCCGAGCAGCTTGCCGCATCAAACGCGGCCACCGCGGCCCAAGCCAGCGTGGCGAAGGTCGACTGACATGGTGCAGAGAGCTCGCGAAGTGACGAAGGGACCGCGGCGATCGCTGACGCACGTCGGCGGCGACATCACGACTGCGGGCGATCGCGATGCCGCCGAGATGCTCGCGTCCGCGCTCGACGTCGCCCCGTCGACCGAGGACGAAGACCGCGCGCGTGCGCACGTGCACGGGTTTCATACGTACCCCGCGCGCATGCACCCCGACACCGCGTCGGCTCTCGTCAGGTCGTTCGCGCCGCCGCGCGGTCGCGTGCTCGATCCGTTCTGCGGGTCGGGCACCGTGCTCGTCGAGGGCATGATCCTCGGCCGCGATGTCGTAGGCACCGATCTCAACCCCCTCGCGATCATGCTCGCGCGCTGGAAGACGTCGCCACCGAGGGAAGCCGAAAGCGTCACGCTCCTCGAGACCGTCCGTCGAGCCGCGGCCCACGCCGACGCGCGACGGAAGCAACGCGCGGGCGCCACGCGCCGTTACTCGGACGAGGATGTGGCCGCGTTCTCGCCGCACGTGCTCCTCGAGCTCGACAGCCTCCGCGCGTTCATCGCCGGACTTCCGAGCAGCGAAACGCGCGCGCGCGACGCGCTCTTCCTCGTCCTCAGCTCCATTCTCGTGAAGGTCAGCAGAAAGACGAGCGACACCTCCGAGCGCGCACCCGACGTGCCCGAGCCTCGCATCGCCGCGGGCTACACGGCGCGTCTGCTCGTGAAGAAGACCGAAGAGGTCACGCGGCGCGCTGCCGAGCTCGTCGCGCTCCTTCCCGAGCCGCGTCCGCGCGCGATCGTGACGGCCGACGACGCCACCCAGCTCACGACGGGCACGGCAGCGAGCATCGACGCGATCATCACGTCACCTCCGTACGCCGCGACCTACGACTACCTCGCGCAACACGAGCTACGTCTTCGTTGGCTCGGGCTCGATCCCCAGGCACTCGAAGCGGGCGAGCTCGGTGCGCGCCGGCGCTACCAGGCGATGGATCCCGCGACCGCCGAGCGCGCGTGGGTCGCGGAGCTCACGCGGTTTCTGAACGCCGCCAGCCGCGTCGTGAAGAAGGGCGCTCCGGTCGTGCTCTTGATGGCCGACTCCGCCGTGGGCAACACTGCGCTTCGCGCCGATGATCTGGTCGACGTCGCCTCGCAAGGCACGCCGCTCGTTCCGCTCGCACGCGCGACCCAAGCGCGCCCACACTTTCACCGCGGCACCGCGAACGCGTTTCGCGATGCACCTCGCTGTGAGCACGCGCTGCTCTTGGTGCGCAGGTAGATGCCGACCGTCATTTTCGAGACGCAGCCTCCGGGCGGCGAGCCGCTCGTCGTCAAGGCACCCGAAGGTGGCTCGCTCGGCGATCTATGTGACGACGTCAACGCGCCGATCCCCTTTTCGTGCCGCAGCGCGAACTGCGGGACCTGCCGCATCCACGTGCTCGAGGGGGGCGACCTCTTGCTCGCCGCCGATGACGAGGAGCTCGATGTGCTCGACGCCTTTGGCGTGGCACCGCCCACCCAGCGGTTGACCTGCCAGGCGAAAATGCGGCCCGACGTCACGGGACTCGAGGTCGTTCGTGTGCGGCCCGTCGCGGACGACGAATGAGGTGGCCCCGAGGGGCGGTGTCCATCATGCTTGCGTGCTGTAACTTGTGCTGTCCCCGGTCTCGGGGATGCTTTAGAAAGGGCACCCCATGAATAAGAACCGGATTGCTTTCATCGCCATCGGCGGACTCTTGGTTGCGGCAGGTGCGGTTGGCGCCGCGGCTTGCAGCGACACCACGAACACCGGCACCCCCACGCCGACGGTCGACGCGTCGAAGGTCGACGGCGGCGGCACCACGGAAGATGGCGATACGCCCGAAGGCGACGGCAGCGTGAAGAAGGACAGCGGCCCCCCCGCCGAAGCCGGCAAAGACTGCGGCGCGCCCCCCGGTCTTCACAACACGCCCGACTCCGGCATTTACTGCCCGTTTCAAGCGGACGCAGGTCCCGACGCAGGCAGCCGCTACTGCCCGCAGTTGGTGGGCGAGCACTGCTGCATGTATGGCCCGACGTCGGGCAAGGCCTCGACGTGCAACACCGTCGCGCAGCCTTGCGACACCGAGGTCGATGCCGGCGGCGCGGACTTCGAATGCGACGAGCCCGGGGACTGCCCGACGGCCACGAAGTGCTGCCT
>CAXSGV010000279.1:0-1544 GCA_964236615.1 uncultured Polyangiaceae bacterium | reverse complement strand
CGTGGCAGCGTGAAGAAGGATCCGGTTTGCTTCAACTTCGGAAGCCTCATCAAGGGATCGCACTGCGCGGCTGCTTGCCCCGCTGGCGAGCTCACGATGTGCTCGACGCAGGCCGAGTGCGCTGGCGTCACCGCGCCGGGTGGACCGACCTGCTCGCCTTTCGACACGAAGGCGAAGGAGCTCGGCGCCTGCCTGCCCTGACCTGAGCAAGCCCCGAAGTCCGTAACGCGAGAGGCGCGTCTCCCTGGAAACAGGGGACGCGCCTTTTTGCTTTCGCACTCCGTGATCGTGATCGAGAGAGAAAAAGCTTCAGCCTGGCTCGGTCAGGATCACCGTGATGTTGTCGTCCCCGCCCGCGTCGTTTGCACGCTCGATGAGCTGTGCGCAGACCTGATCGAGTGGGTCGCCGCTGCAAACGAGCTTTCGGATCGTCTCGTCGTCGACCATGTTCGTGAGGCCATCCGAGCAGAGCAGCAGGCGATCGCCGGCGCGGAAGTCGACGCGGCCGAGCGCGACGTCGACATCCTCTTGCTGGCCCATCACCTGGAGGATCAGGTTCTTGTGCGGCGAGTGCTCCGCCGCTTCGGGCGAGATCGCGCCGGCGTCGACGAGCATCTGCACGTAACTCTGATCGTGGGTGACCTGGCAAATCGTGTTGTCGCGGAACAGGTACGCGCGTGAGTCGCCGATCTGCGCGACGTACGTCAGCGACGGCGTGATGAGAATGGCTGTGAGCGTAGCGCCCATGCCGCGTCGATCGGGTCGGGCGGCCGCTTCCCGCACCGCGCGATTGGCGCGTTCGATCACGTGACGAAGCCGCGTCGCATCGTCCTTGTCGACACCGGCGGCCTTCGCCTGAAACATCCCTTCGCACAGAGCTTCGAGTGAGATCGCGCTAGCGACCTCGCCCGCTTTGGCACCGCCCATTCCGTCGGAGACCGCCAGAAGCACGCCGCGCTTGGCGACGGTCCACCGCGCGATGGCCGCGTCTTCCCAGCGTGCGCTGGTCGTGAGATCGGCGAGGAGGAATGCGTCCTCGTTGTGCTCGCGCACGCTGCCCGTGTCGGTGAGCCCGAACGCAACAACCTCGCGAATGACTGCTGCCTTGTCGCTCTTCGTCATGCGGGGCGCGCGTGAGCAAGCACCCAGTCCGCAATCGAGCCCGCCAGCTCGGGCCACTCGAGCTCGTTGAGCACCTCGTGGTAATGCCCCTCGCGCGCGTTCCAGGTCTTGTCGGTCGAGCCCGCCGCATCGAACACCGCTCGCGCCGCGCTCATCTTCGCGACCGGATCTTGCGTGCCGAAGGTGACGTAGAGCGGGAGATCGAGCGCGGCTACCCGCGTCAAGAGCTGCTCCTGCTGCTTCTGCGTTTCACGAAACCAGCGCGCCGTCGCTTTCGGGAAGACGAGCGGGTCGCCGTCGTACGCGGCCGCGCGGACGGGATCGTGTGTCATGTCCTTGCCCATGAGGCCGCTCGGAAGTCAGAGCCGCGGCGCAACGCGCGCGGCGATGCGACCCGCAGCGATGATGATGGTCCGGTCGTT
>CAXSGV010000278.1:0-9100 GCA_964236615.1 uncultured Polyangiaceae bacterium | reverse complement strand
GCCTCGCGACTCACGTCTCCCGTGGCCAGCAAACAATGGACGAAATACGTCCCCGCCTCGCGACTCACGTCCCCCGTGGCCAGCAAACAATGGACCGTTGCCGCCGCGCGAAGCGCCCCCGCACCGCGCAGCGCCCCCAGCTACGCGGCGACAGTTTCTCTCGTCGCGCTCGCCGGCGGCGGCGTCGTCACACTCGCGAGGGGGCGTAGTGCGGGGCCGGAGACGCGTTCGCGCTCGGCGGCGACGATCTCGAGGAGCTCTTCTTTCGTCGCGAGACCGGTCTCCATCACGGCCCGCATGTAGCCGTCGACGTAACCGTGCGCGCGCGCGAGTCGACCATGGGTCTCGCCCGCGGCCTTCGCCGTGAAGATGTCGCGAAGCATCGTGCGGAGCTCCTGGAGGACTTCGGTCTTGTTGCGCATGCGTTGGGGTTATCGAACGCGGCCCACGGTGGCCAAGTTAAGGGCACGTGAAATAGTGGTCGCCTCGGCGGCGTTCGGGTAACGAGAGATCGCCCCTATGACGAAAGACGGCCAGGTCGACGCGTTCGAAGCGCTCGGGAAGCACCCGCGCCTCTCGGATCTCGTCGCGCTCGCGAAGCCCGTCATCTTCGCCATGGCGGAGGCGCGGCGCTTGGAGTGGCCGAAAGACGGCGAGGTCCGCGTCCGCGCCGACGAGGCCAAGGTCACGGCCGAAGATGCGAAGACAGACTACGGTGATGCGATCGCCGTGCTCGAGCGCGGCCCCGAGGACGACGCCGAACGCAACCTCGCGTGCGCGCTCTTCGCGCACGTCCTTGCCGAAGCGCCGCCGAAGGAGCGCGAGGAAGAGGACAAGATCGCGGGCGACCTGCTCTGGCTCGCTACCTCGACTCCGTTCGATGCGACCCGCTTGCTCGATCGTGCGTTCGGCGAGCAGGCGAGCGATCTCTGGGATGGGATCGCCGATCGCGTGCGCCGCATCGACGCGCACAAGCCCATCGCGGGCCTCGGTCGTGGCGAGGCGCTGCTCGGGTGCGCGGCCCTCGCGCTGTCGAAGTCGACGGCCGCCGGAAAGCTCGCGCTATCGCTCTCGAAGGATCTCAAGGACCCAGCGCTCGTCCGCGTGGTCATGCCTCGTGCTGCGGCCACGCCGGCCGAGACGCGCATCGACGGCGAGATGGCGATGACGCCGCGGGGTCCCATCGCGACGACCGCGCTCGCACTGTCGGGGCTGCTCTTCGTGATGCACGCCGGACGCATCCTCGCGAAGCTCGCCCTCGCCTACAAGAGCCCGGCCCGAATCACGCTGTCACGTGAGAGCGTCCGCATCGAGTCGCACATCGAGCTGCTCGGCCGCACGTTGAAACAGCGCAACGTGGTCATCGGTCGCGAAGGCCTCGTCCGTGCTGCACGCGAAGTGCGCTACCCGCGCGCTGCGTTCTACGCCGGCTTGCTCGCGCTCGCCCTGGGCAGCTACATCGGCGTGGCCACCTTCGTCGACGGCGCGCGCTCGGCGTCGCCGTCGTTGCTCCTCACGGGGCTGCTCATCGTCGCCGCCGGCATCGCTCTCGACTTCATGCTCGGCAGCATTCGGCCGGGCGTTCAGAGCATGTGCCGCATCGTGTTCGTTCCGCGGAAGGGCCCCGCGATCTGCGTGGGCGCCGTCGACATCGAGCGCGCCGACCTCGCGCTGGCGAGCATCGTCGCGCCGCGCTGAGCGAAGCGAGCATCGTCGCGCCGCGCTGAACGAAGCACCGATGAACGCGCCGATTTCTCGGGCTCTAATTGCCCGTCGTGAGGCGTTCGCCGACGACGGCCTCGAGCTTGCCGGTTCCGCCCCGGATCTCGACGCGCACCTGGCGCGGAGCGCTCGCCCCCGCACACGCGCGGCCTGACACGCGCATCTCCGCGCTCTCGCGATCGAGCTCGTCGGACGTGACCGCGTCGAAGAGCCGAAGCTCGACACCCGACCCCTCACCTTCGACGCCCACCGCGACGCGCAAGCATTGCCCTGGCGGAACGCCCTGTCCGTACGAGACGCGACGCGTGGGATCGAGCGTGAACGTCTTCGTCGCGAGAGGCGTGCCTTCGTGCATCGAGCCCGAGCCACTCGTCGCTCGCGACAGCATGCGCGCGGCGGCGAGCGGACGCGTGACGAACGCCGGATCCTTCCAGCGCTCGGCGCGGACCAGTGCCGTGAACGGACCCGGGCGCCCGCGCGTCTCGAGCTCGAGCTGCGCCTTCGTGCGGCCGCACACGAAGAGCGTCGCGCCGTTCGATCCGTCGCCACCATTGATCCAGATCCCGTTCGCGTCCCAGACCGAAGCTTCGACGAGCGCGAGCGGTGTTCCCGCTACGACATCGATGCGGCTGCACGCGCCCGCTACGCCAGCGAGATCGAGTGGCAGCATCACGCGGCGCCCGAGCCCGAGCGTGCCGTTCAAGGTCGACGTGGGCGCCGCGTAGCCCGCCTTGCCGAGGTCACTGTTTCGAGCCGTGCGTGCGGCTTCGAGGGTGAGCGGCGATCCAACCCACGCGACCTGTGCGTTCGACGTGAGGTTCTTCACTCCGTCCACGCGCGCGCGCGCGATGACGACGGCGGCGAGCCCACTGCCCACGTGAGGACGCACCGCGAGCGAACCGCTGAAAGCGACCTGCGAGCAAATCGTGATCGTGCGGTCCTTGTCGCCGTCGCGCGCGCGCGCAACGACGCGGCCTTCGCCATCGGTGGCTTCGACATCGATCATCGACACGTCGTCGTCGGGGACGACCACGGCGTCGACGCACTGGTTCGCCTCGATCGGAAACGCGACGAAGCTCGTCGACCGCGCGTCGAGCGTGAGCGCGACCTTGCGAAATTCCTCCCACGCGCCGCCGAGGGCCACGCGGTGGGCGCGTACGTGATCGTCGAGGCCGGGCCACGCGTCCGCAGGGCGAGGACCTTCACCGCGGCTTCCACGCGCACCGAGCACGCGCCCGATCTCGGCGGCGCGATCGCGCGGGACGATTTGCGCCGCGAGCGCCACGAGCCCTTCGCCACTCGCCGCGTGAACGGCGAGGTACACGCGCTCTGGGTGCGGCGGGCACAACAAGATCGTGGGGTGCGCGTCGGGCGCTTCGTCGGTTGCGATTGGGTTGCCTTCGTCGGCAAAGGCCGCGACGTCGATGTCGTCGAGCGAGCTCGACGAGCGCGCATACCCGAGAAGGCATGCGTCGGCCGGCACCTCGACGAAGGCGCCGAGCCGCTCACCTTCGACGGCCTCGCCCGACGCGACGACCGTGACGGGACCGGCCCCGAGCTTGATCGCGCGCGAAGGAAGATCCTCGAGCAAGAGACGTGCGTCGAGCTCACCTGGAAGCACGCGCGGCGCGCCCGGCGCCTTGCCGTTCCCGCTCTTGATTGGGAGATCGGCGTGACCACCGCAAGCGTTCACGGCGAGCGCACAGAGCGCGAGCGACGACGCCACGAGCGCGGCTCTCATCGTGCGAGGCTCCATACGCCGCTCTCGACCTTGAACACGGCGAGGCCCCACGCGAGCGACGCGCCCCGCCCTTCGACCTCGATGCGGGCGCGGCTCCGATCGCGCACGCAGAACGCGAGCGTGCTGGCGTCGTCGTTGGTGCCACGCTCATCAGCGGTCTCGGCGGTGCCGACGGTCGCGCGCAAGCCGACGCCACGCGGCGTCCCGTGGGTAGCCGCCGCCACGGCGAGGTAACAGGCGCCACGCTCGACATCGAAGAACACGGGGGTGACGCCCGACGGTCCTTGCGCGAGCACGACCGGATCGGTCATCGGCGCATGCACGTGACGCGCAAGGAGAGCCGCGGCCATACGCGCGCGTGCAAGTGGGCCCCACGCGCGCGGAAGGCGATCGGGTAGCGGCCACGCGGCGTGGGTGACGACGACGTTCGACGACGACGGCGCGCCAGCGAAGACAACGTTGCCGAGCGTGGTGCCGCCGACGCAGGTATCGAGTCGAGCGTCGGCGGAGTCGCTGCGATCGCGCGCGAGCAGCGATTCGTCGTCGCCATCGCGAAGCTCGGCGTCGAGGTCGAGACGGAATTTTCTCGAGGCGTTCTGCGCGCGCGGATCGTTCGCGAAGAGCTCGAGGCGGTGGCACCCCGAGTCGAGCGCGACCTCACCCGAGCCCGCCCCGTCCTCCGCAGCGCGGATCGTCGTGCGCGCAAGGACCGCGGCGCCATCGCCGCGACCACGCGCTTCGGAGACGTCAGCCCGGTGGGCGGCGGGCGGCAGCGGCGGAAGCACGCCCGGCTCGGGCATTGCGGGCAAGCTCGCGCCGGTGCGCTCGGGGAAGATGCTCCGCAGCGGCGGCAGCGCCGACTTCGAACGAGCGATGACGACCTCGATTGCCCCGCGGCCGGCATCGCTCGTGATGACGACACGCTCGAGCGGAGCGTCGCACCGCGTGACCTCGAGAATGCCGGCGACGCTGGACGCGCGCGCGGCGTCGTCCTCTTCGTCGTCGTCGTCGACGCCGGCCACCTTGGCGTGAAAGCTCAAGCCGCGCGCCGCGACGAGCGCCACGGTCGTACAGCGCGAAGGCGCACCAGGCGGCAAGCGCACGCTGATGGTCTCGTCCTCGTAGATGAACCGCGGTGGAACCTCGGCCACGACCGCGCCCGCGGCTTTCCACTGATCGCGCGCGCGCACGGCGACGTCACGCAGATCCGCGTGAGCTGGAACCGTGACGAGCACGAGAAGGAAGAAGGCGCCCGCCAGCGGGAGCGCGCGAGATCCGGTCATGGGGTCGTCGCGATAGCGAGGCGCGTCTCGACGAAGCCCTTCGCTGCGGGGTCCCAGATGAAGAGCTTGTGCGCGTCGACGACGGCCGCGGGATCGCCGGGGGCCTTCCCGCGCACGCTCGTAACGAGGTAAGCGAGATCGTACGCGGGCGCGTCACCGCCCATCGTCGCCGCCGATGCGTCCGTCTCCGAGAAGTAGGCGCCCACGTCGAGGTGCGAGTGGTAGAGCACCTTCGCGGGACGGCCCGCAAGCGCACGCTCCTTGAGCTCGCGCTCGAACTTCATGGGGTGGATATCGAAGTACTCCCGCCCGGTGCGCGGGTAGGTCTCCGCGTCGAGCGCGTGAAGCTTGTTCGCGCGGTTCTCCATCGGCACGAGATCGTCGAGCAGCGCAACGTCGCCTAGAGGTCCGACGAGCAGGCCGCAGCTCTCCTCGTCGCGCGCGTAGGCCGCCCGCGCTTCTTCCTCGACGCGATCGAGCACCGCCTTGGAAATGACGAGATTTCCCAGGATCCAAGGGTTTTTCGCGGCGCCCGTCATGAAGTCACCAAACGTAGCGCCGCTCCCATTTCATAGGGGCGAAATAGCGGTCGCCGCGGTCGGCCACGATGGCGACGATGCAACCGCCGCCGCGCGTGCGCTGGAGCTCTTCAGCGATCTTCACGGCCGCGTGGATGTTGGCGCCAGAGGAGTGCCCGACGTGGATGCCCTCTTCGCGAGCGCAGCGGTCGGCCATGTCCCAGCCGTCCTCGGTCGAGACGCGGTACGTCTCGTCGGGCACCGTTGGATCGTAGATCGGCGGAACGAGGCTGCTCTCCATGTGCTTCAAGCCCTCGAGACCGTGAAGCGGCTCGTCGGGCTGCACCGCGACGCACTGGATCTTGCGCGGGTGCTCCTTCAAGCGCCGCGCCGTGCCCATCATCGTTCCGCTGGTGCCGAGGCCGGCGATGAAGTGCGTGATGCGGTCGCCGACGGCGGCGAGGATCTCGGGGCCAGTGCCGTCGTAGTGGGCGAGCGGGTTCGAAGGGTTCGCGTACTGATCTGGGTAAAAATACGCTTCGGGGCTCGCCTCGACGATTTTGCGGACATGGCGGATCGCGCCGTCGGAGCCCTCGAGTGGATCCGAGAAAATGATCTCGGTACCGAACGCGCGCGCGATGTCTTTCCGCGCCTTGGACACGTTCGACGGCATCACCAGGCGAACCGGCACGCCGAACGCGGCACCGAAGATCGAGTACGCGACGCCGGTGTTGCCGCTCGTCGAGTCGATGAGCGTCTTGTCTTTCGTCAGCCTGCCGTTCGCGTACGCGTCCTTGATCATGCGGAGCGCCGCACGATCCTTCACGCTGCCGCCGGGGTTCGCAAACTCGAGCTTCACGTAAACCTCGACATCGGGGGCCGTCGCCGCCACGCGACGAAGGCGCACGAGCGGCGTGTCGCCCACGGCGTCGACCACCGACTCGATGCGGCGACTCTTGATCACGTCGAGCTTCCCGTCGCGGCGAGCGCCTCGCAAATGACGTCGAGCGCGCGGCGTGCACCTTCCGCGACGGCGCGCGCCGCCGGATCGGCAAACACGTGGCCGGGCTCCGGATCGACCTCGAGCGCCACACCGTTTTCGCGCGGCGCACGCGCGACCTGCACGCCGGCGGCCGCGAGGTAGCGCGCTTCGATCTCGTGCGCGAGCCCGCCCTCGGGCACGCACGCTCGCGTGCCGAGGAGGCGCTGTTGCCCGCGTTCGCCGACCTCGGCGAGCCGCGCCTGCCGCGTGTACCTAGCGACCACCGGCGATCGCGGGGACGATGCTGATCTGATCGCCGGTCTTCACGGGCGTCTTCAAGCCTTCGAGAAAGCGGACGTCCTCTTCGCCAACGTAGATGTTGATGAAGCGCCGCACGCCCTTCGCGTCGAGGAGGCGGTCCTTGATGCCGGGGTGACGCGTCTCGAGGTCATCGAGGATCTCGCCGAGCGTGCTTCCGGCGCCTTTGACCTCGTCCTGCCCGCCGGTGACGGTGCGGAGCGCTGCCGGGATGCGAACCGTGATCTCTTCGTTTGCCATGCGTCGTCGTCTCCTTAGACGTTCGTTGCCAGATACCGCGCGCGTTCGATTGAGGCGATGTTTCGTTCGGGCCCACAGAGCGCGCAGCCGGCGCGGCCTCGCACGCGGCGGCGGCGCACGCGCTCGCGCTCGACTGTGATCAACGTCCCGCCGACGTCCGCACCGTCGAGCAGCGCGAGCGCGAGATCGGCTTGCAGCGCGCCGACGAGGCCGACCACCGGGCCCATCACGCCGGCCTCGTCGCAGTTGGGTGCGTCACCGGTTGGGAGATCCTCGAACACGCACCGGTAGCAGGGCTCCCCGCCGGCGAGCACCGCGAGGGCCGTCCCGCGCCACCGCACTGCGGCCCCGTGCACGACCGGCCGCGCCGCGAGGCGACACGCGTCGGCCGTGAGAAACTTGGTCGCGAAGTTGTCGCTGCCCTCGACCACGAGATCGTATTGCCGCACGAGGTCGGTCGCGTTGTGCGGCAGTAGACGCGTGGCGTGCGTGTCGATGACGACGCCGGGCGCAAGCTTCAGCAGCGCGTCCTTCGCGGCGTCTAGCTTCGGCCGTCCGACGTCCGCGTCGCAAAAGAGGATCTGCCGATGGAGGTTCGTTGCGTCGACCTCGTCGTCGTCGCAGATGCCGATGCGCCCCACGCCCGCGCGCGCGAGCACGATCGCGACGGGCGTACCGAGCCCCCCAATGCCGACGAGCAGGACGCTGGCCTCCGCGCGGATCACGGGCTCGCCGCTGGCACGCGGTCCGTTTCAGAAAAGAACTCTTCGAGGCTGAAGTAGCGCTCACCGGTATCGCACAGCACCGTGACGACGTTCTTACCCGGGCCGAGCTCCTCTGCGACTTGCAGCGCGACGTGCATCGCCGCGCCGGAGCTTATGCCGACGAGCAGCCCTTCCCTGCGCGCGAGCATGACTTTGGTGCGCCACGCATCCGCGTCGGTCGCCGTGCGGACCTCGTCGACGACCGAGGCATCGTAGTTCTTGGGCACGAACCCGGCGGCGAGCCCTTGAATTTTCGTCGGCCCGCGGAGTCCCCGCGAGATCGTCGCGCACGCGTCGGGCTCGACACCGACGATGCGTGGCTTGCTCGGGGCGGCGCGGAGCACGCGGCCCACGCCGCTGATCGTTCCGCCGGTGCCGACGCCCGCGACGAACGCATCAATCGAGAGCCCCTCCATGGCCGACACGATCTCGCGCGCGGTCGTGCGTGCGTGCGCTTCGGGGTTCTCCGCGTTGTCGAACTGGTGCGGCAAGAACGCCATGGGCAGCTCGCGCGCGAGCTCGCGGGCACGCGCGATGGCGCCCTCCATCTGACCGTCCGCCGACGTGAGGACGATCTCGGCGCCGAACGACGCGAGGAGCTGGCGACGCTCGAGGCTCATGCTCTCTGGCATCGTGAGGATGCAGCGGTAGCCCTTCACGGCGCACACGAGCGCGAGCCCAATGCCCGTGTTGCCGCTCGTCGGTTCGATCACCGTGCCACCGGGCTGAAGCTCGCCGGAGCGCTCTGCCGCCTCGAGCATGGCGAGGCAGATGCGATCCTTCACCGAGCCGCCCGGGTTCGTGTGCTCCATCTTGGCCCACACGTCCGCGCGGGGCGGCATCAAGTCGCTCGCCAAATGGCGGATGCGGACCAGCGGCGTGTCGCCGACGAGCTCCAGGATGGACGACCAGACGTTCGGCGCTTGTGTCATCGAACCCGCCGAGAATGCTACTACGAGGACGAATGCTGGGATCGAAAGAGGCGCAAGCGTTGCACGCGAAGTACCCCGCAATCGATCTCCACGCCGACACGTTGATGTGGTCGCGCTGGGTCGGCTACGACCTTCACACGCGTCACTCGCCGCCGCTTCCGCGCGCCGCGCTCGGCGGTCACGTCGATGTGCCGCGCCTCCGCGAGGGTGGTGTGGGCGCGCAGTTCTTCGGCCTCGTTTCACTGCCCATCGTGGAGCGCTCGCGGGGGCTCGGTCGCGCCATCGACGAGCAGATTGATGCGCTCGAAGAGGCGATCGCGCGACGCCCCAAGAACCTTCGTCTCGTGAAGCGCGCCGCCGAGGTCGAGTCGGCTGGGACCTCGGGCGCTATCTGCGCGCTCCTCGGAATCGAAGGCGCGCATGCGCTCGAAGGAAGCCTCGAGCGACTCGATCACTTCGCGCGGCGCGGCGTGCGCTACCTCGGGCTCCTTCACTTCAGCGCAAACGAGGCTGGATTCCCAGCCTATGGACGAGGTCGCAGCGACGCGGGGCTCACCAAGTGGGGTCACGCGCTCGTCGAGCGGTGCGAGGGCAACGGCG
>CAXSGV010000277.1:8103-9136 GCA_964236615.1 uncultured Polyangiaceae bacterium | reverse complement strand
GGGCACGTTCGCGGCGCTCACCGCGCTGACCACGCTGAGCGCGCTCGCGTCGGCGTCCTGCGCCGGGGGCGGCGAAACCGCCGACACCCCGGTGGCCTTCGCCGCAAGCCAGGCCGCTCCACTCCGAGCCGAGCCGCTACCCGCGACGACGACCACCGAGAACGTCGAGCTCGGTGCACCCATCCCGTTTGCGTTCGTGGTCGACGTCGGAGGCAAGCCACACGTCGTGCTGAGCGACACGCCCGACGAGACGTGGGGCGAAGGTGCGCCCGTCATCGTGCACGAGGCGAGCTCCGATCGCGCCGCGAGCAATGGAACGATCGAAGCGGACGTGCTCGTGCGACGCGCGTCGCTCGCGCTTCTTCCTGCGGACTTCGCCAATGCGAGCGGACGCCGCGTGCGCCTCTTCGACGCGAGCGGCGAGCGCTGCGAAGGCGTGCTCGGCGCGCCGGTGCTCACGCAGCGCATGGTGCCGGGCTCGATCCGGAGCCACGGCGACATGGATGGCACCGACGACCCGAGCACCGAGTCACCGGCTGCGCGCACGTGGGGCCTCGGCGTGGGCATTGCGCTGACAGCCGAGGTCACGGAGGCGCGCGGTAAGTGCGCGGGTGCGACCTGGGCGCGTTCGACGTCGCTCGGCGGCGTCGACATCGCGCCAGCCAAGAACGCCGATGCGAAGCTCGCCGCGCAAGCGATCGCGTTCGCGCGAACCGCCCCGCTCTACGCCGAAGTTCAGGAGCGCTACGCGCACGATATCGAAGGCCCACACGCGGCTCGCTGGGAGGATCATGATTCGGCAGACAAGACGGTGCGCGTGATGACGACCGCCACCGGAACGTTCGTGTGGGTCTCGATCCGCGCCGGCGAGGGATGCGGCTCCTTTCAAGGGCAGCTCGGCACACTGCTCGAGGTCACCGCCTCGGGCGCGGGGAAGCCCACGTTCCGCGCCGTGACCGCTGGTGAGCATGAAGCCTTCGCGATCGAGGGGCTCGTGCAGGCCGCGGGCGAGCCCCCCGTCCTCTTGTTCGGG
>CAXSGV010000277.1:0-8093 GCA_964236615.1 uncultured Polyangiaceae bacterium | reverse complement strand
TGAGCGACACCGAGGAGTCCGTCGCGCCCGCGTACTACGGTTGCGGCTGCTGATTCAGAAGTGACCCTTGGTCTTGCGCGCGTGATCGCGCTCACGCTCGCGTGATTTGTCCTTCGACTTGCGCGCGCGGCGCTTGGGGCTCGACGCGCCTTCTTCGGTCCCCTTGATCGACGCGAGCGGCCACAACCTGTGCTCGACGCGCGCGAGACCCGCGGTGGTGACGGCCGCAAGCACCTCTTCGGCGTTCTTGTAGCACTGCGCCGATTCGTCGAGCGGCACCTCGCCGTCGAGGTTCACGAGCACGTCGTCACGGCGGTACTGATCGTTCACCTTGTGCTGGTCGAGCGACCGCAGCGCCTCGCCACGCGACATGCGTCGGCCGGAGCCGTGGTTGACCGAGTACCCGCTCTTCGCCGCGCCCGCGAGCGGCATGAGGATGTAGCTGTAGTCGCGGTTGCTGCCCGGGATCAGCACCGGGTGGCCGGTGGTCTCCCAGATGGTTCCCATCAGCGACGGGTGATCGGCAGGGAACGCGCGCGTGGCCCCCTTGCGATGGACCCAGACGTCGCCAAGCCCCGAAACCGTGTGCGTCTCGGCCTGGACGAGGTTGTGGCTGATCTCGTAGACGAGCTCGAGCTCCTCACGGAACACCTTGCGAAAGGCATCGGCAATCTGCTCGAAGATGATCAGCCGATTCAAGATGGCGAAGTTGCCGCCCGCAGCGACCGCGTTGAGGTATTCGTCGAAATGCGGCGACGCGGGCGTGAAGTAACCGAGGTCGATGTCGTTGACCTCGGGCCGCTCGGCGCGCGCCATCTCGAAGTAGTTCGTCGCCAGCCCGTGCCCGAAGCCGCGGCTTCCCGTGTGCACCTGAACGAACAGCGTGCCCGTCTGATCCGAGCGCTGCAGCTCGATGAAGTGGTTGCCGCCGCCGAGCGAGCCCAGCTGATCGAGCCCGCGCTCGGGCCGGCCCTTCCCGCCCCACGGAATGGACCAACCGTCGTCGACGGGAATGCGGTGACGCTCCGCCCGGCTGCGATCGAAGCTCGCGCCGTAGGCCTCGACGTAGTGCTCCGCGCCGCCGCGCACGAGGTCCTCGAATTTCTTCTTCGAGAGCTCGCCGAGGCGCGATGAAGGGGAGCTCTTGCCACCGGCGCCCAAGGTGACGCGCTTCATCACCTCGCGGTTGAACTCGAGCTTGCGGTCGGGCGTGGCGCGCTCCGCCGGCACGTTGCTGCGCGCGCTCATCATGCCGCAGCCGATGTCGAAGCCAACTGGGCCCATCGCAACCGCGCCGGCGTCGCGGTCGGTCAAGATCACCGATCCGACCGGAACCCCGTACCCGTAGTGAACGTCGGGCGTGATGCAGACCATCTTCACGCCGGGAAAGCGCGTGGCGTTGACGATCTGGCGGTAGAGCGTGGGCTCGGCCTCCGTCATCAGCTTCGGGGTGAGGAAGATGCGCACGGGGACATCGCCGATGTCGTCCGTCGTGAGCGCGTAGAAGCCTTCGTCGCTCCATACCGCGCGTTGCTTCCAATCACTCTCGTGCACGAGGGCTACACCCATCGGATTGCTCTCCCGATCATGATGACCATTCTACGCGCGCGGGTTTCCCCCGCTATCCTGAGAAGCGCATGACCCGTAACGCGGCGCTCCTCGGCTATAGCCAACCTTTCGTCGGGGGCGCGATCGCCTTCGGTGTAGCGGGTGCGCTGCTCGTCGGCGTGGCTCCCCTCGTCGGCTACTTCGCGTGGGCGTTTGGCTTCTACCTCGCGCTCGTGACGATGTTCCGTGGCAAATCTCGCGTGAAGCCCGGCGAGGTCCTCATCAATGCCAGCGGAGTCGTCGTCGCGGGAAAGCTCGCGCTCGCGAAGGGAGCCATCGCATCGGCGTACCTTCAGCCGCGATCGGGCGAGCGGCCAGTCGTTCGCGTTCGTTCGCGGCGGCTCGGCGGCAGCCTCGACATCCTCACTCGCGACGAAGCGCACGGCCGTGAGCTTCTGACGGCGCTCGGCCAGGACGCATCACGTACGGTCGCGAAGTTCCGCGTCCGCTCCGGCGTCGAGAACAAGACCATGCGCCTCGTGTGGGGTGCGGCGGCCGGCGTCCTATGGGTCGTGCTGCGTTTCACGTCGATCGCGCATCCGTGGGCCCTTGGTGCCCTGCTCGCCCTTTGGGCCGTCGCGATCGCGACATCGTTCCTTCCGACGACGCTGACCGTCGGCGCCGACGGCGTGCTCATCGAGAAACTGTGGCGGCGTCGGTTCGTGCCGTTCTCGGCCATCGAGTCGATCGGCGCGTCGGCCGCGCACGCCGACGCCATCGTCCTCTACCTCCGCGACGGCAAGGGCGAGATCGAAATCCGTACGCGTCCGAACGACAAGAAGACGACGATCCGCAGCGCTCGCGAAGCGCGGGACGCCGCGCGTGAGCGTCTCGCGCAAGCCTTCGCGGCCTACGGCGCGCGCGAGCGTAGCGACGACTCCGCCGCGCTCCTGACGCGCGGCTCCCGCACCAACGAGGAGTGGCTCGGCACGCTCAAGACTTTCAAGGGGGACGCGGGGTACCGCGCGCCTGTCATTCCGGACGAGCACCTGTGGCGCATCGCGCTCGATCCGAGCGCCGAGCCGAGCGCACGCGCGGGCGCCCTCGTGAGCTTGCGCGACTCGCTCGACGACGAAGGCCATGCGCGCGTTCGCGCGGCGGTCGACGCCTGCGCTTCACCACGTGTTCGTATCGCCCTCGACGCCGCCACGAAGGGTGACGAGCGTGCCCTCGTCGAGGCGCTCGACACCCTCGAGTACGAGGCGGAAGCCGAAGCCGAAGCCGCGGCGAGCTAGCGGGGTCGTCCTCACTATCTGCGTCGAGCGTTGCCCAAGCGGGAAGCTCACGGCCGTGTCAGGATTCACCATGCTCAAGAGACTGCTCGGCGTGACGCTGAAACCGTGAACCTGACCACGGTTCGCGTGCTGTGGGCCTCGCTGCTCTTCTCCACGGTCCTCGAGCTCGGGGTCGTTCTCTGGGCCGACTTCGATCGGCACGTGGCTCTCCAGACCGTGGCCTTCATGCTCGTGATCGCGGCCGTTGGCGTGGCCATCGCCAGCTTCGTGTTGCCGCGCCGCTTCCACACCCTGGGGTTGAGACAGCTCGCGCTGCCGGTGATCGAGGTGCCGGTCCAGAACGCCGAGATGCGCGATTACCGGAGCGCGGTGGGCACCGAGCGCGTTTTTCGTGACGCCGCCGCGGCGCAAATCGGAATGCTCCGCGCGTTTCAGATGCCCTTCATTTTGGGCCTCGCGCTCACCGAGGCGGTGGCGCTCTTCGGGTTCGTCATCGCGCAGGGCCGCTTCGCGCCTTCGTCGTACGCGCTCCCCTTCTTCGGGGTGGCGTGGGTACTCTTCGGCCTTCGCTTCCCGACGGTCGCGCGGATCGTCCATCCCGCAGAGCGCCTCTACGGTGCTCGCCTGCCCTAAGCTCTGGGCATGGGCATCGACGCCGTCTTTTTGCTTCAGGTCAAATCCAAGCCCGCATTCCGCGACGCGTTTGCGCGCATGGGCCTCCCCGACGCGTGCCTCGATCCGCTCGACGACGGCACGGTTCTTCTGTCGACGATGCAGGCCTACGGCTCGGCCTTCGAGCTTCGCACCATGCTCGCGCACGCGTTCGGCGGCGCGCTCGAGGAGATGCACGACGATGCTCGTGGCGTGCTCGCGTTCCCCGACGTGTGCGAGCCGAAGGCGCGCAGCTACGAGGCCATCGTCGCCGAGATCGGCGCGGCGGGCGTGTGGCTCCCGCTCGAGGCGCCCACGCAAGAAGAGATGCTGGCGCGCATGGCTTCCATGCTCGAGGAGGTCGACGAGCTCGTCCTGCGGCCTACCCCCACCAAGATGGACGTCACCGCGGCACAGGACAAACAGGAGCTCGAGGCCGAGCTGAAACGCCTCGGCCACGAGTCACTCGAGGCCATGCTCTCGAGCGTGGCGACGCGCGCCGGGGACGACGTGTCGTTCGCGTGTCTCCTCGTCCAGGCGAAGCGCGAGCCGGACGCCGAGCTCCGCGATGTCAACGCCACGCATCGCCTCGCCGACGGTACCTGGGTCCTCGTGACGATGCGGCTTTCGACAGCGACCGAGCTAATCGGCCTGTCGCTCGGCGAGGAGTGGAAGCCCTGGCTCGCGGAGCACAGTGACACGCGTGGCGTGCTCGTGTTCTCCGCGACGCACCTGTCGCGCGTTCTTGCGTGCTCCGATTACGACGCGGCGGTGACGGCCGCCGAAGCGAGCACGGCCACCTGGGTGCATCCGATGACGGCGGGCGAGCTCATTGCCGCGCGGGGTTCTCGTGCGCAGAAGTTCCTCGCCGACTGACCACACCCCGGCGCTGCCCAGAAGTTGTAGAGTGCAATGAACGGCAGCACGTAGGCGCTGAGCGCGCCGAGGAGCTTCAAGATGTCGCCGCGTTCGCTCTTGGCGACCTCGGCTACGACGCCGACCGGCCCCGAAAACTCGGGCTTCTCCACTCCGCGCAAGAGGCGAACCAGCCCTTGCACCGTGGTCTTCAGCACGACGAGCGGCATGCGCACGCCCTCGAGCAGCGCCTCGCCGAGGCCCACGCTCTCCTGCGTCGCGGGTGGTCCCACGCTGATCTTTCCGCTCACGTTGGGGAACACGCGCAGGTGCTTCTGCTCGCCGCCGCGCTCGAAGAGCACGTCGATGCCCTCCGCTGGATGACGCTCGACGGCAGCACGCAGCGCGGGCCAGTCGGCGACGCGATCGCCCTCGACCGCGAGGATCCGATCGCCGTTCTCGATGCCGGCGATCGCGGCGGGTCCACCCGGCCGCACCGCGACGCGCATGCTGGTCTCGTCCATCACCCATCGGCCGCTTGCGAACGTGCCCGCGGTCAGCAGCGAGGCCGCCACGACGTACGACGCCGCGACGCCCGCGACCGCGATTCCCCATCGCGCGAGGCGCGGGCTCGGCCCCGTCAGCGACCACGGCTTGCCAAACCCGAGCGAGAGCGGCGCGCCGCGAACGCCGTACGCGCGCGCCGCGGCCCAGCGCGCGCTCGAGCTCGCCACGACATGCGCCAGAGCGACGGCCGCGAGCGCGACCATGGAGACGGCATTTTGGAGCACGCGCCGAGAGTCACACGGCGCGGCGCCGGTTGCCTCTACTTCTTCGCGCCGGGCTTGTAGATCGCGTCGAACACGCCGGTGTCGGCGAAATGCTTCGCTTGCACGGTCTTCCAGCCGCCGAGCTCCTCGACGGTCACCATCTTGATGGCCGGGAACTTGGCTGCGTACTTCGCGGCGACCTCGGGGTTGCGCGGGCGGTAGAAGTGCTTGGCCGCAATCTCCTGGCCCTCGGGCGTGTAGAGGTACTCGAGGTACGCCTGCGCGACCTCGCGCGTGCCGTGCTTGTCGACGTTCTTGTCGACGAGCGCGACGCTCGGCTCGGCGAGGATGCTGAACGGCGGGTTGACGATCTCGACCTTGTCCTTCCCCATCTCTTCGAGCGCGAGGTAGGCCTCGTTCTCCCAGGTGAGAAGCACGTCGCCGATGCCGTTCTTCACGAACGTGATCGTCGACCCTCGCGCGCCGGAGTCGAGCACCGGCACGTTCTTGTAGAGCTTGGCGACGTAGTCCTTGGCGGACGACTCGTTCCCACCCGGCTGCGCGAGCGCCCAGCCCCAGCCCGCGAGGTAGTTCCAGCGCGCTCCGCCGGACGTCTTCGGGCTCGGCGTGATGACGGCGATGTCGGGCTTCACGAGATCGCCCCAGTCCTTGATGCCCTTCGGGTTGCCCTTCCGAACGAGGAAGACGATCGTCGAGGTGTAGGGCGCGCTGTTGTTCGGGAGGCGCGCTTGCCAAGCTTCCGGAAGGAGCTTGCCCTTGGATGCGACCTCGTCGACGTCGTAGGCGAGACCGAGGCTGACGATGTCGGCGTCGAGCCCGTCGATCACGGCACGCGCTTGCTTGCCGGAGCCGCCGTGCGACTGCTTCACGGTCACGACCTGGTTCTTTTTCGCGAGCCATTGCTTCGCGAAGACGGCGTTGAAGTCCTCGTAGAGCTCGCGTGTCGGATCGTAGGACACGTTCAGAAGCGTGACCGGCTTCTCCTCGCTCTTCTTGTCGTCACCAGTCTTCTTTTCGTCGCTCGCGGGCTTCGAGCACTGGAGGCCGCCGACGGCGAGCGCGATCATGGCGGCAAGAGCGGCGAGCTTCTTCGTTCGGGGCTGCATGGTTCAATGGAATCATGTCCATTATAGCGAAGAAAGCGAATTAAACGACGCTGGCACAACCGTGCGTAGAATGGGGCGACGATGCCCCGGAATCTCGCCACGTTCCTCGTCGCGGCCCCCGATCAACCTGGGCTCGTCGCACGCCTCGCCGGCTTCTTCGCCGAGCGCGGCCTGAACATCGTCGACGCGCAGAACCACACCGACGCCTGGGTCGACGGCAGCGTGCCGCGCTTCTACATGCGCCTCGTCGTCGATCACGGCGGCATGCCTTCGCCGCGCACGACGCTCGAGGCCGGGTTTGCCGAGCTGGGGGTCGCGATCGGCGCGACGTGGTCCGTCGGTTACTCGGACGTCGTCCGCCGGGTCGCCATGATGGTCACGAAGGAGTCGGCTTGCCTCTGCGATCTCGTTCTGCGCCAGCGCGCGGGCGAGCTCGACTGCGAGATCGCGGTCGTGATCTCGAATCACCCCACGCTCGAGCACGTCGCGCGCGGTTTCGACATCCCCTTCGTCGTCCTACCGATCACGGCCGAGACCAAGCGCGCGCAAGAGGCGCAAGTGCTGGCCGAGTTGAAAAAACACGACGTGTCGCTCGTCGTCCTCGCGCGTTACATGCAAGTGCTCACGGGCGAGTTCCTCGACGCCGCGCCGCCCGTCATCAACATCCACCACGGCTTCCTCCCCGCGTTCCAGGGGGGCCGGCCCTACCACCAGGCGCACGCGCGCGGCGTGAAGATGATCGGCGCGACGGCGCACTACGCGACGAGCGATCTCGATCAAGGTCCCATCCTCGAGCAAGACGTCGCGCGCGTCAGTCACGCCATGGGGCCGGACGACATGGCGCGCGTCGGCCGTGACGTCGAGCGCGTCGTCCTCGCCCGTGCCGTCCGCGCGCACCTCGACCGAAGGGTCATCGTCGAAGGCCGCCGCACCCTCGTCCTCTAGCACTAGGGCCCGTCCCTATGTCCGGTGACGCTCGAAGAGTGAGACCGGGCACGGGCACGGGCACGGGCACGGGCACGTGGAGAGCAGAGGGCGACACTCGCGGGCCCTCGCGTTGGGCGAGCGGAAGTTGCTGTGCATACTGCAAACACTGACGCCGAGTCTGTGTTCTGGTTGGACATCTCTCCGCTTCACGTGCCCGTGCCCGTGCCCGTCCTTTTCACCGCTCTCTCCGCGATAGGGGGACGGGCCCAGCTCTCTCTCCTCCGAGCCCTCTTAGAGGGTGTCGATCCAAGTCGTCACGAGGCCGACGCCCGCCGTGTCGACGACGTGGGTCGCGAGCGGCGGCATTTGAATGCGATCCTGTGGATTCGGATCACGAATTCCGTCGCGGTAGGGGACGCAGCTGTGCGCCTTGTCCTTCGGTTTGATGCGGAAGAAGCCGGCGCCGGGAGCGGGTTGGAACGTCGACGGGACATTGACCGCGGTCGTGTACGTGTCCGTCGACGTCACACTCCCCAGCTTGTTCGCGTCGAGGCGCATGAAGAGTCCAGTGTCCTTCGCGAGGGCGTAGTTGGAAGGGCTGTGACACGCGGTCCCGCAGTTGGCGTGCAGCCAGCCGAGCGCGGCGGCTGCTGTCGGCGTTCCGGGAATGACGAGCGGCGCGGCGGGTGGCTGGGTCACGAGGTTTTGCGTCACGAGCGCCGACATCGTCAGCCCGGTGGCCGCCGGCGTCGACAAGCCGATGGCCTCGAAGCCGAGGACGCCGTCGAGGCGCCCGTTGTGACAAATCGTGCAGTCACCGGTGCTCGGAATTTCGTAGGTGGTGCCGCGCACGTTTTTCTCGCCCGCGCGCAGCTCGGTCGCCGACGACTGATCGAGGCTCCACTTGTAAGATACACGCA
>CAXSGV010000276.1:6964-9160 GCA_964236615.1 uncultured Polyangiaceae bacterium | reverse complement strand
GCCCCGCCCCGCCCCGCCTCGAAGAAGAAGCCAGCCAATGGGCAAATCACGAAGGCGGATGGCGCCTTCACGGCGAGCCCGCCCCTGAGAGAGGGCTTCATCGAGCTCCTCGCGTTCCTCAAGAAGCAGCGCGGCTTCGAGTTCGACGCGTACAAGACTCCGAACCTCGAGCGTCGGATCGAAAAGCGGATGAACGACGTCGGTTCGGCGACGTACAGCGACTACGTCGACTTTCTCCAGGTCCACCCTGACGAGTACGCGCACCTCTTCAACACCATCCTCATCAACGTCACCACGTTCTTCCGCGACGAGGCCGCATGGACGTTCCTGCGGACGGACGTCCTGCCCCAGCTCGTCGCGGCGAAGGCCGGACTCCCGATACGCGTATGGAGCGCAGGATGCTCCTCGGGTGAAGAGGCGTACTCCATCGCCATGCTCCTCGCGGAGGCGCTCGGGCTCGAGGCCTTCTGCCGCCTCGTGAAGGTCTACGCGACGGACGTCGACGAGGAGGCGCTCGCGCAAGGACGCGCCGCAACGTACGGCGAGAAAGATGTCGCGTGCGTTCCTGCGCCCTATCTGGGCAAGTACTTCGACCGCATCGGCAACCGCTACGCGATCATCAAGGAGCTTCGTCGCGGCGTGATCTTCGGTCGCCACGACTTGTTGCAAGATGCACCCATCTCGCGGGTCGACATTCTGTTCTGCCGAAACGCCCTGATGTACTTCGCGGCCGAGGCGCAGGCACGAATCCTCGAGCGCTTGCACTTTGCGCTCACCGACGGGGGCGTTCTCGTCCTTGGCAAGGCCGAGATGCTGCTCGCGCGGTCCGCCCTCTACAGCGCCCGCAACTTGAAACAGCGCATTTTCACGAAATCGCCGGGGCCGATGAGCGCCTTGCGCGAGCGCAGCCTCACGCCGGCGAGCGCCACGGACGATGGCCCGCTGCTCGCTTCTCAGGCGCGGCTCGCGGAAGCTCTCTTCGAAGTCGACCAGGTCGCCGAGCTCGTGTTCGACCAGCACGGCAACCTCGTCCTCGCGAACGCGCGTGCGCGCGACCTCTTCCGACTCGGTCTACGCGACGGAGGCCGACGCCTTCAGGATCTCGAGATGTCGTACCGCCCACTCGAGATCCGCTCGCGGATCGAGGAAGCGTACGCCACGGGCCGCCTGGTCGAGGTTCACGACGTCGAGTTCTCGCCTGGGACGAACGACACCCGCACGTTCGACGTGCAAGTGCTGCCGCTCTTCGACGGCACCACCGCGTGCGGCGTGCAGGTGAGCTTCGCCGACATCACGCGCTTTCGTGGACTGCAGATCGATCTGAAGAAATCTCACCAGGAGCTCGAGGCTGCTTACGAGGAGCTTCAGTCCACCGGCGAGGAGCTCGAGACCACCAACGAGGAGCTCCAGTCGACGGTCGAGGAGCTCGAGACGACCAACGAAGAGCTCCAGTCGACGAACGAAGAGCTCGAGACCATGAACGAGGAGCTTCAATCGACCAACGAGGAGCTCCAGACGATGAACACCGAGCTGCGCGACCGCGGCGGCGAGCTCAATCGCCTGAACCTGTTCTTCGGCGCCGTGCTCACCAGCTTCTCGGCCGGTCTCGTCGTCGCCGATGCCGACTTCCACGTCACGGTCTGGAACGGCGGCGCCGAGGAGCTATGGGGTCTGCGGAGCGAGGAGGCTCAAGGCAAACACCTCTTCAACCTCGACATCGGGCTCCCCTTCGACAAGCTGAAGAAGCCGCTACGTGCGTGCCTGCTCGGCGAGACCACCCCCGCAGTCCTCGTGCGCGCGACGAACCGGCGTGGCCGCGCCTTCGACTGCCGCGTGACCTGCACCCCACTCCTCAACATTCGGCAGGTCACCGGCGTCATCCTCTTCATGGAGCTCGTTCGCGACAACGGCACCGCGAAGCCCGCTGCAAAGCCCGCTAAACCGAAGCCGCAAGCCTGACGCAAGCCTGATTGCGCGCGCGCGAGGCCGGCTCGAGACGCAAGCCCGTGCCGGCTCGGACGCTCAGCTCGAGACGCGAGCCGAGCTCCCGCGAGACATCATCGCGCGCAACGCACGCCGAAGCCGCCGTCGCGCGCGCTCGGAATGTAGCCTTCGCGGTAGCCGGCGCGCATGTACGGCGTGCCGGAAAAGTAGCCGCCGCCGCGGACGACGCGTTGGGTGCTCGGCGCTGACGGC
>CAXSGV010000276.1:0-6954 GCA_964236615.1 uncultured Polyangiaceae bacterium | reverse complement strand
GGCCAGGGCGGCGCACTGCTCGGCGCTGCCCCCGTCGAGCGCCCACTCCCAGGCGTTGCCACCCAGATCGGCGTGGCCCCATTTGCCGTTGCCCGCCGGTTTGGAGCCCACGGGAAGCAGATCAGCCGCCGAGCAGCCAGGGACGCCGTCGCCCATGCACGTGTCGGGATCGCCTCCGTTGTAGCTCGCGTTCGCGATCGTGACGCTCGTCGAGCTCGGAGGCGCAGACCAGGGGTACACGCGCTGCTCGTCGCCGCCCGAAGCGACGAAGTTCCACTCGGCCTCGGTGGGCAGCCGCTTCCCGTCCCATGCGCAAAACGCGAACGCGTCGTACCAATTGATGCAGTTCATCGCGCGGTGCTCGTTCGCGCCGGGCATGTCCGTCCACACCTCGTAGGTCGCGTTGCACGCGATGACCGTGCGCAACGTCGTCGTGTTGGCCGGAAGCTCGACGTTCCATGCCGGGTCCCATCCACTGCTGGCGATCAACGGATGCGCGCCGGCCCCCGCGGCAGGTGGGCTGGCCTGCGTGCCCATGCCGGCGTTCACGAACGCGCGGTAGCGACCGACCGTGACCTCGTACGTGTCGAGTCGGACCGGGCTCACCGTCGCCGGGTACGCCGTGTCGATCAATGTCACGCCGTCGAAGGATCGAAGAAACGATCCCCCGACGGGCGCGGGGCTGCCGCAGCAGTCGTCATCGTCGTTTGGTCCGCAGTCGTTGCTGGCTCCGACGCCGCCACCCACGCAGCTCGGCGATGGCGCAAGCGAAGCGTCCGCGGCATCGGCACGCTCCGCGGCATCGGCAGGCTCCGCGGCATCGAAAGCATCGGCGGAGGCATCGTTCGCGTCGCTCGCATCGCTGGTCGCGTCGATGCCTGCGTCGTCGGACGAGGAGCCGTCCCACGTGGCCCCATCGTCGCCGCCCTCGCCCTCGATGTGCGCGTCGTCGGGGGAGCCGTCGTTGCCCGCGGCGCTGTCGTTGTCACGGGCGGCGTCCCCCGCGTCGATCGTGGAGATCGGCAAGGGGTCGGGCCCCGTGCAACCGGCGAACGGACAGGCGACGAGCAAGGCCCAGGCAAAGGCCCTGCGCCGCGGCAACTTCGACATAGGCATCCTGTTGGATGCTCGAGCGCAGCCGTGCGGGTCGCGGTAAAACGTCACCACAGCCATGGGCAACGAATTCAAGGGGCAGGCTTCGCACTCCGCCGAGTACTTCGGCGACACGCGCGATCACTGGTGGAACGAGGACTTTCTGCGGCTCATGGCGCAGCGTTGGAAGCTCGAGACCGTGCGCGACGTGCTCGACGTGGGCTGCGGCATCGGGCATTGGGCCATGCAGCTGGCCTCGGTAATGCCCGAGGATGTCCGCGTCACCGGCATCGATCGCGAGCCGAGCTGGCTCGAGCAGGCGAGCACGCGGGCACGAGCGCGCGGGCTCGAGGCGCGCTTTTCGTACCGGCAGGGCGAAGCGCAGCGCCTCCCCTTCCCCGATGACGCGTTCGATCTCACGACCTGCCAGACCGTGCTCATCCACATGCCCGATCCATCCGCCGTGCTTGCCGAGATGGTGCGCGTCACGAAGCCCGGCGGGCTGATCGCGGTCGCTGAGCCGAACAACCTGACGGACTCGGTGCTCCTCGATTCGATCACGAACCGGGCCAGCGTCGACGACATCGTCGAGCTCGTGCGGTTCCAGCTCACGTGCGAGCGCGGCAAGGTTGCTCTCGGCGAAGGTGACAACTCGCTCGGCGATCGGGTGCCCGGGCTCTTCGCCGCGCAAGGGCTCCTCGACATCGAGGTCTACGTCAACGACAAGGCCGCCGCGGTGTTCCCGCCCTACGCCACCACCGCGCAGCGCGCCTTCGTCGAAGAGTCACGCGACCGCGCCGCGCGAGGGTTCTGGAACTGGAGCGAGGCCGACACGCGGCGTCTGTTCCTCGCCGGCGGCGGCTCCGAGAGCGACTTCGTCGTTCACTTTGCGCGCGGCCTCGCGTCGCGCGAGCGGATCGTGCGCGGCCTCGAGGACGGCAGCTACCACGGCACGGGCGGCGGAGCGTTTTACCTCGTCGCGGGCCGCAAGCCGCGCACGCTCGCCTCTTCCTGATCTAAAGCGCGAGCACGCCCAGCTCGACGAGCTTCGCGAGGCGGCGCGTTCGAAACTTGTCGAGCTCGTCGAGAACGACGCGCGCCTGCGCCGCTTCGTCCTCGACCACTTCGCCTTGCACCACCAGTCGCAGCGCATCTTTTCCGAGGAGGACACGGAGCCACTCGGCCCGCGCCGCGACCGGGACTTCGGTGAGCAGGCGGATCGCGATTGCCTCGAGCATGGTGATCGAGACGCCGGATCCCGTCACCGGCGAGGCGAGCACGAGCGGCCGTCCTCGCGACCATTGCCCGCGCAACACGCTTTCGTTGTACGCAGATGCGACACGCAGCAACGCTTCCGTGCTCGGGGTCTCCGCAGACCGCGTCGGCTGCAAGGTGGGTGCAACGTGCCCGCCGAGCAACGCCCGGACGAGCGCGGCGCGCGCTTGATCGACGCCGAACGCAAGAAGCGCGGGCTCTCTGCACAGCGCCGCGCCGGTGACAGCGCCACGCGCGACTGCAGCGAAGAGCGCGTCGAACAGCGCACCGTCGAAGCGCAAAGTGGCGTGGGGTAGTCGAACCTCGCGGTCCGATTGGACGTCTGCCAAGAGGCCGAACGTCGACGAATCCAAATAGGCGTTCGTCTCGTCGGCGGAGCGGCCCGGTCGTCCCTTGATGTAGATGTCCTTCCGAAAGAACTCGTTGAGCGCGAAGTCCTTGAGGCTCTCGAACGTCGAGCGGTCGACCACCGTGGCGAACAGCTTGGCCAGGTCGGGTGGAATCGAGAGGTCGCGGTAGTTCAGAAAAAGTGGAAGCTGCCCGACGAAGTGCAGATCGCACGCCGCCATCTGCCAAGCCACTTGCGCGAAGTACATCGGCGTCCAGTGCGCATTCAAGTACTCGTGCACGACGTAGGCGAGACCTTGCGCCTCCATCGTCCGGAGCATCTCTGCGGCGGCTGGGTTCTGCTTGAAGTACTCGGCCCCGCCATCGTGCATTTGCTTCACGAACGCCAAACCCTGGCGCGCGCGCTCGGCGCTGTCGCCTTCGATGGCCGTCGTGCGGCTGACGAGCAGCTGACGCAGAGGCTCGACGGCCGCCCAACCCGGCATCGCGTTGTAACTGACGTACAGGAGACCGCCGGGCTTGAGCCGGGCCGACGCGAAGTCGAAGATGGCTTTGCGCTTCTCCGGACCGACCCAGCTCAAGACACCGTGCGCGCAGATGAAGTCGAAGTCCGGAAGCTTTTCCGTCGCGAGACTCTCGAAGTCGCACTCGAGAAACCGGACGTTCTCGAGCCCGCCTTCGCTCGCCATGCGACGCGCGAACGCGACATGCTCGGCGTTCAGATCGACGCCAAGGAACCGCGCCTGCGGATTGGCAGCGGCGAGAACGATGGCCGTATCGCCATGACCGCACCCGAGCTCGCAATAGTCGAAGCTCTCGGTCGGCGGCGTCGGGAATCCGTTCAACGCCGCGGCCAGGCGCAGGCGCGACGGGCTCAGGTCGTTGTCGAAGCTGCGAACGTAATTGACGTCGGTGACGTAGTCCGCGCTCACGTTCGCGATGTTACTGGAGCAGCTGCGTGACCTGAATGCGATTGCCGCAGGTGTCGTCGAGCATGGCGATCTTCGAGCCGGTCACGTCGGTGGGCGGCATGGTGAGCTCGCCGCCGCGCGCTTGGATGCGCTCGCACTCGGCCTGCACGTCGTCGGTGAACAAGTTGGTCGCGGGCTGACCCTGCTCGAAGATCGCCCGCTGGTAGGCCTTTGCCGCGGGGTTGTTGTTGAGCGCCAGCTGCAGCTCGATGCCGTTCGGATCGTCGGGTGAAGCGACCGTCAGCCAGCGGTACGGCCCCTGGCTGAAGTCCGCCTTCTTCACGAAGCCGAGGACCTCGGTGTAGAAGCGCAGCGCCTTTTCCTGATCGTCGACATACACGTTCGCCAATTTGATTTTCATCGGTGTCTCCTCTTGTCGTGTTGTTCGTTTCTGTTCACGGGAGCTTCGCGAGTAGCTCGACGAGCATCCCGCCCATCTTCTTCCAGCCGTAGCGCGCCCCACCCGAGTTTTGCTTCTGCTCGGGTTTGAAGCCGGACTGCACGAGCGACAGACGCGTGCCCGATGGCGTTGGCGTGAGCGTGAAGGTCACGATCGTGTCGAGGCCCATGCCGTGGACCGCCCACGCGTAGCTGAGCTTTTTGAGCGCTTCGACCTCGAGGACACGGCAGCTCACGGTGCCGTCCCACCCGGGGTGTGGCTGCGTCGTGAACGTGAACGCGGCGCCTGGCGCGAGGTCGAAGCCGACGACGGGAAGAAGCCACTCGGTGAGCAGCACCGGATCGGTGAGCGCGCGCCACACCTTTTCAGGTGTGTGATGGAGATCGAAGTCGAACGAAATGGATTCGCTCTGCGCGGGTGCGGTGGTGTCGACGACGTTCATTTATCCATCTTCTCCAGCAGGTGCTCCAGCCGACCGACGTGCTCCACCCAGAACGCGCGGTAGTGCGCGATCCAGTCGATGAGCGGCTTCATCCCCCGCGGCTCGACGCGGTAGTAAACGCAGCGCCCCTCGCGACGACCGTTCACGAGGCCGGCATCCTTCAACGCGGCGAGGTGCTGCGAGACGGCAGGCTGCGAGATGTCGAAGCGCGCCGTGAGATCCTTCACCGCAAGCTCGCCGCGTGTGAGCGACTCGAAGATCGCCCTGCGGCTGGGATCGGCCAGCGCGTGGAAGATCTTGTTCTCAGCCACCGCGCTCGGCATGCCCTATTCATAAGCGTCGGCTTATCTATTGTCAAGCGCGCTCGGCGCCGTCGATCGCGCTCGTTCGAGTAGGCTCGTCGCGATGGGGGTCGCGCTCGAAGTCTCGGACTTGGGGAAGAGCTACGAGACGCTCCACGCCATCACGGGCGTCAGCCTGAGCGTGGCCGAAGGCGAGATCCTCGGCCTCGTCGGACCCAACGGCGCCGGCAAGACCACGACCCTCCGCTGCATGGCGGGCATTCTCCGCCCATCGCAAGGAACGATCCGCATCTTCGGGCACGACGTCACCACCGATCCCGTCGCCGCGAAGAAGCTCCTCGCGTTCCTTCCCGACGAGCCGCGCCTCTTCGACTACCTCTCCGTGCGCGAGCACCTGAACTTCGTCGCGCGGCTCTACAACGTCGCGAGCTGGGAGCAGAAGGCCGACGCGCTGCTCGCGGAGCTCGATCTCACCGAGAAGCGCGACGCCCTTCCAGGCGAGCTCTCGCGCGGCATGAAACAAAAGCTGACCATCGCGTGCGGCTTCCTTCACGATCCGAAGCTGGTTGTCCTCGACGAGCCGCTCACGGGCCTCGATCCCGTGGCCATTCGCAAGATGAAGCATTCGATTCAGCGCCGCGCGGAGCAAGGCTCTGCGATCGTCCTGTCGTCGCATCTCTTGCCGCTCGTCGAGGAGCTGTGCGATCGCGTGTGCGTCATTGCGCGCGGCAAGGTCCGCGCGATCGGGAGCATCGCCGAGATCCGCGCGAAGCTCGTCGGCGCGGGGACGTCCAGTGACGAGGTCTCGCTCGAAGATCTCTTCATTCGCATCACGGAGGAGGCGGACGCCGTCCCGCCCCAGCACGCAGGATGAGCCTCGCGCGCGCCGGCGCCTTCCTCGTCTACGCGTCGCTGAAAAACCGCACGCTTCGTCTCGTCAAACATCCGAAGAACCTCGTCTTCACGTTAATCGGTGTCGTGTCGATCTTCGGAAGTAGCGCCGGCAACTTCGTTCGAGCGTGGAGAGCCGGCGGAGCACACCGCGCGGACCCAGGAATCGCGTTCGGAGAGAGCGGCCCGAGCATGTCGGCGCTGATGACGCTTCTCCAGATTGCGGTAGCGATCGTGGTCATCGCGGGGATCTGGCTCGTCGGCTCGAGCAAGGTGGCGCTTCAATTCACGGAGGCCGAGGTGCAGTTCCTCTTCCCCGCGCCCGTGCGCCGCAGGAGCCTCATCAACTACAAGCTCGCGCGTTTGCTCTTCGCCACCGCGCTGACCGCGCCGCTTCTCGCGCTCATCTCGGGCCGAGGCCGTCATCCGGTCTTGCTCTCGGTCGGCCTCTTTCTCACGCTCGCCACGTTCTCGCTCCATCGCGTTGGCGCCTCGCTCGCGGTCGTGAGCTCGAGGCAGCACGGAAAATCAGGGCGGAGGCGCAGCGCGATCACACTCGGGATCGCGGTCGCCCTCCTCGTCGGATTTACGATCGCCTTCGTTCAGACGGCCGCCTCGCTGCCGCCGCTCCCGCTCCACGATCTTCCACGCTGGCTCGAAACGCTCGACACCTGGGCGCGCGACCACGACAAATCGCTCTCGTGGACTTCGCTGCCCCTCATCGCCGCCGGTCGCGTGACGTTCGCGCGCTCCGCGAGCGACGTCACGGTTGCTCTTCCCGTCGCCGTCGCCGTGCTCGGCCTCCATTATTGGTGGGTGGTGTCGAGCAGCGCCGCCTTCGAGGAGTCAGCCGCCACCGCCGCGACCGAGCGTGCCCAGCGACTCGAGGCCCTCAAGTCGCGCAAGACCTCCTTCAGCCGCGGTGCGCCGACCTTTCCTCTCCGCGCGGAAGGCGCGCCGTGGGTCGCGCTCTTCTGGAAGAACCTTTGCGCGACCGGACGTACTCCGCTGCGAAGGTACGCCATGATCTTCGCGCTCGCGTTCCTCGCGCCGTCCGGGCTCGTGGCCGCGTTTCGAAACAATCCGCGTGCTGCGACCTTGCTGCTCGGCGCCGGCGGGCTCGCGTTGCTCGTCGGGGTGCTCGCTGCGTTCGTGGGCCCCTTCAGCACGAAATCGGATCTCCGCGCCGACCTCGCGAACATGGATCTCTTACGCTCGTTTCCGCTCTCCGGT
>CAXSGV010000275.1:0-9178 GCA_964236615.1 uncultured Polyangiaceae bacterium | reverse complement strand
AGCAGCGCTATCGCACGCGCGCGCTCCCGTTCGGCGCCCGAGCTCTCGGCGAGCTTTGGTGCCTCGACCACCACACGCGTCGTGAGCTCGAGAGCCTCTTTCGCTCTGGCGCTGGGATCGCCGTCGACGCCATCGAGCAGTGCCGCGGCGAGCCGCACGACGGTGTCGACCCAGCGTGAGGCGTACGCGTTCTCGGCAAGGACCTCGCGCCACAGCGCGACGGCCGCGACGCGATCGCCCTTTCCCGCGAGCGCCTCCGCCAGCACGATTTTGGCTTCGTCGCCGAGCACGATTCGATCGCGGGGGATCGCGCGCGCACGTGTCACCGCTTCGTCGAAGCGACCACCACGCGTGAGGGCCTGCGCGCTGCGAAGCGCGGCGTAAGGCGCGAGCGCGCAGTCAGTGCTCGGCACCAGCAGCGCGTCGAACGCGAGCCCGGCTTCGGGAAGCTCGTTACCCGCGAGGTGAAGCCGGCCTGCGAGGTAGGCCCACTGGCAGCTCGCCGCGGGCTCCTTCGGGAACGCGGCGCGCGCCTGATCGACGATGCGCGCTGCGCCGCTGTAGTCCTTCGCGCGCTCCTTGTCCTTCACCGTCCCGAGACGGCGGTCGTCGGTCGCCACGCTGAGCGTGGGCAGATCGAGCGGCGACGGCGGCGGCCGCGAAGCGTCGGCGCGATCGACGTCGGCGCTACGTGGGCTCGAGGTCGCGTGCGTCTCCGCGGGTGTGGCGCCACTGTGGCAGGCGACGGCGGCAAGCGAGCCCAACGCGAGGACGAGCGCGGTATGAACGACGGGCCTCACTTCGGACGCCACGCTTCTTCGGCGCCCTCTTCCTCGCGGGCTTCGTCACGTCGACGTTGGCCCGCATCGAAGCGCGCGCGATCCTTCTCGACCACATCCGCGTCGGCGCGACGTTGCGCCAGCTCGGAGCGCGCCGCGATCTCGCGATCGCTCGCCGCGGCTTGCCCAACGGCCGCACGCGCGACCGCTTCGAAAAGCGCGGTGCCTTCGGTGCGCACGCGTGACTCCCACGCGTCCGCGCGCGCGAGATCGGCCACGGTGAGCTCGCCGCGCGCCAGCGCCTCGCCTTCACGCACACGAGCTTCGTGGGCAGCGGCTTCGGCTCGAGCGCGTGCAGCCTCGGCCTGAAGTCGCGCCGCTTCGGCCTTTTCATGCTCGCGCACCGCTTTTCCGAGCTCCGTCGCCTGCGCGTCGGTCGCGTGCGCGCGCACCTTGGCGAGCGGTTCGAGCGGGTACTTCAGACGCGGCATTCTACTCATGGATTCTAGTGCATGGGTCGGTTGAGCGGTACGGGTTCGCGGCCTAACCTCTTCTGAGATGCGCGCGCGGCTCCACGATCCGATTGGACCCTGGTGGAGCCGCGCAGTGCTTCCGGGAATTGGTGCGTTGAGCATGGCGCTCGGAACCTACTGGTTCAAAACGCACGGCCCACCTATGAACTTCGGCTTTTTCGTCGGGCTCGCGATCGTGCTCTTGTCACCGCTGCTTCTCGGACGAAACCGTCCGCGGATCGTCGAGCTCGCTTTTGACGCAGGGCGCGTGACCGTGAAGCAGGGCGGCATCCTCGGACAGACGATTCGCTCGAAGAACGTCGTCGCGGCGTCGACCGCACGCACCGAAACGGGCGTCAGCCTCGCGCTCGTCTGCAAAAACCAGAAGGCGCCGCTTCTCCTCGAGCTCGAGGGCTCCGCCGATGCGAAGGCCGTTTGCGATGCGCTCGGCATCGGTCACCACGGCTTCGGCACGCTGAAATGGGAGCGCGATCGGCAGCCGATCGATCGCACCGTCCAAGGCGTGCGGATGCTCGCCGCGGCGCTATGGATCATCTTCGGCTTCAGCACGCAGACCCAAGACGCGAGCGCGACGTGGCCCCTCGTGATCATGGCGGTACCGCTCACGCTGTTTTGCCTCCTGGCCGCGCGCCTCGATTCGCGTGGCCCCATCACGCTCGACATCAGCGAGCGCGGCGTCGGCATCATCGGCCCCGGCGCGCGCCGGCAGCTCGTTCCGTTTGCCGACATCCACGAGGCCCAGCGGACCGACCGCGGGATCACGCTCTCGGTCGCTGCTGCCAAGGGCGCACGCGGCACGATCTTGATCCCGATCCAGACGCAGTCGCACCTGCAGCGCGGAATGACCGGGGCGGAGGTCGATCACGCGCTCGCGCAGATCCTGTCGGCGTCGGAGCGCGCACGCGGGTTTGGCGCGCCGCGAACGGACGTGGCGGACCGCCTCGAGGTGCTGCGTCGCGGCTCCGAAGGGACGCGCGCGTGGCTCGTGCGGGTCGACGCGCTCGCCGACCGGATGAAGATGGCGCAGCACGGCTACCGTGACGCGACCATCGACAAGCAAGACCTTCTCGACGCGCTCCGCGACCACGACTGCTTGCCCGAGCTCCGCGTCGCCGCCGCACGCATGCTCGTGCGCGTCGACGCCGAGGCATCTGCGTCCGAGGTCGCGCAGATCGTGGAAGCCGTACGCGATCCGGTGCACGCGCGATTGATCCGGATCGCGACGGACGACGACGTCGAGGTGGTCGCGCGCGAGATCGACGCGCACGAGCGGCGAGTCGAGCGATGACCCGGCTCACCACCGTGATCCACGACGCCGGCGGGCCCATCTGGTCGCGTTGGCCCTACACGCTGCTCGGCTCGACGTGCCTCGCGATCTGGGCTGCGATGCCGTCGGGCCGTGGCGCTTTTTTCGGCACGTTCGGACTCGCGCTCGTCATGCTGTCGCCGCTTCTCACCGGGCGGCGCGCCAAGCGAAAGGCCACACTCGAGCTCACGCCTGGCGCAGTCGTCGTTCGCGAGGCGAGCTTTCTCAACCAGACGATCAAGACGCGAGCCGTGACGGGCGCGTCGGCGGCGGCACGCGAAGGCGGCGGCGTCACTCTGGCGCTCGCTCGAGGCAAGTCGAAGAATCCCGTGCTGCTCGAGCTTGCCGACGAGGCCGAGCTCAAGGCCGTGCGCGACGCCCTCGGCATTCGTCATCAGGGCTTCGGCGAGCTTCGGTGGCAGACCTCGCCGCGCGCGATCGACGTTCACGATGCATGGATGCGCCTCGTGACCGGCCTCGCTCTCATGGCGATGGCGGGAGCGTACTTCCTTCCGACGGACGGCCTGCTTTCGAGGCTCGCGCTCATGCTCTCGATCGTCGTCGTGCCGCTCACGATCCTCGTCGTCGTCCTCAACCTGGCGAAGCTCGGCGTTCGAAGCGAGACGCTCTCGCTCACACCCAACGGCATCAGCATCCAAGGCGCAAACCGCATCGTCGGAATTCCTTACGACGGCGTAGAGCGCGTGATCGTGGACGAAAAGGCGTTTGCGCTCGGCCGCCCACCTCCCGCCATGGCCGAGGTCGTCCCCTCGAAGCCCGTCGCTTTCCTGCCACGCGGTCTCTCGCCCGACGAGCGAACGCATCTCTTGTCGCAGGTCTATTCGGCGATGAGCCGCGCTCGAGGCCAAGGCGCGCAGCACGTCGATCCGACCGAGCGCGTCGAATCGCTCCGACGCACGAATGAGTCGACGAGACAGTGGCTCACGCGCATCGATGTCGCTGCGGGCACGGTCGTTCCTGGCACTGGCTACCGGGGCGGCGTCATCGACGAGCATGATCTGTGGGCGATCGCCGAAGACCACGACGTCGCGACGGACGCGCGCGCGGCGGCGTTGCGAATGCTCACGCGCATCGCCCCCACGAACGTTCACGTGAAGGCGGACGCCATCCTCGCTTCGGTGCACGACGACACCGACCGTAAACGCATGCGCGTGGCGCTCGAGCCCGATCTCGAAGAGGCGGCGCGAGAGATCGACCTTCTCGACGAGCTGCCAGCTCAGCGAAGGTGACGCTCCAGCACTGTCGCGGGCTGCGGCGCCATCCCGATCCAGATGCCCGTCAGAACGGTCCGGCGACGGACTCCGTGATGAACAAGACCATCGTCGAAAGCTTCGTGGTCGCCTCCGGTGACTCGATCGTCGCGTTGTCGAGCGTGCCCTTCGACCCGCGCGTCAGGTAGAGCGAAGCGCCGTTCACGGAAACTTCGTCGCGGAACGGGTTGTATTCGTTGTCGACGAGCTTGAAGTCGATGTCCTTCGCCTCGACTACCTTCGTCGACCCGTCGAGCGACGGGTACTCGATGCGAACGTCGCCCGAGATCTTCTCGTACGTGCCGAGGTAGTAGCCGCGATCGACGCGACCAACGCGCGTGCGTGTCACCGTCACCTCGGCTGAGCCCGGGCCAAGCGGGAACTGCGGCTCGTCGCACCAACCCGTGCTCGATGTCGTGCAGTAGTCGCCTTTGCCCTGGGTCACGAAGTGACCTTTGACGAGGTAATGCTTGCCGATCAGGTTCGACGCGGCCGAGGCGTTGACGGCGTTCTCGCTCTCGTCGGCGTCGTCGTTCGAGGCGCCGGCGGAGCAACCGACGAGCGCCATACCCAGAAGGCAAACAGGAAGAAGCGGAAGGGCCTTTGCGAAGTTCATGGAGTAGTCCTTTTCGGCGAGTGGGAGACTTGGAACGCCGGCACTTATGTTCCAGATCGCCGCATACCGAGAATTACTTCGACTTACTTGGACGCCGCGCGCCTTCGCGGAGTCGAGATGACGGCGCCTTCCCCGTCAGCGCTGTCCCGTCAGCGCCGCGCGTAGGTTTCGAGGAAGTAGAGCGGGACGGCGATTTCGCGATCGAGCGTGGCGGCGCGGAGCGCGTCGACTGCAGGCTTGGCCGAAGCATCGCCCACTCGGACGCGCGCGGCGGCGGCGGACAGCGCGCCCAAGATCTCACCGCGCATGATCACGGGCTCGCCTCCGGACGCGAGCTGCTCGATCGCTTCGTCGAGCCGGCGCACCGAAGGGCGCTGCCAGCGAGGCGGGTCCGGCTTCGCGTCGGGGATGTCGGCGAGCTGCTTCGCGATGCGCCGCGCCCCGTCGGCGTCGCCGTGGGCCGCGAGGAAGAGCGCGAGATTGCCGAACGCATCCATCCGAAAGTCGTCGGTGTACTTCCCCGCGAGTAGACCGCGCGTCTCGAGCGCCGCGAAAATCGCGTAGGGCTTGTCGTCGAGGCTATGGCGCGTCGACCACTCCATGAAGCCCACGTCGTTGCCGAGCTCGAATACGCCTTTGTAGTAGCTGCCGCGGCCGGCGTCGGACGCATTCATGGCGAGGAAGGCGTCGGGGTACGTCGCGTACTTTCCTTCGCCCGCCGGGACGTGGCTCGCTCCCAGCTCTGCAAGCAGCGCCGCGCCGACCGCGCGGGACGGACCCTTCGCGAACTCCATCCCTTGCGCGTCGCCCCACACGAAGTCGAGGTTCCCGAGCGTGGCCACTCGCGTGTCGGCGGGGTACCGGTCGGCGTAAACGACGCGGCACATCGCGCGGCGTGACTTCAACGTATCGAGCCGACGCAGAGCGGAGTCGTCGAGCTCACGCGTCCCCTCGCGTCCGTCAGTGCGCGACGCGAGTACGAGCGACAAACACTCGAGCCCCTCCTGGCGTTCGACATCGTGGGGCGATGCGTCGCCGAGAAGGGTTTCGTAACGCCTGACGGCGGCGGCTGCGCGCTGGTAAAAATGTCCGGCGAGCAGCGCCTCCGCTTCTCGCAACGCGCAGCGCGGGCGGTCCCCTGTCACGTCGACCCGCTCGGCGGGGGTCACGAGCTCGAGCTTCCCGTTCGTGAAGAGGCTGTCGGCGTTCCTGCTGCAGATCACTGGCGCCGATGGCGGATCGTCGGGGATGCGATCGCGCACGACGATGGGCGCGGGTGGTGGCGCGTGCGTGCGTGGAACGATCACGACCATCGACGTGCCGAGCAAGATCCCGAGGACGACCGGCCACACCCGCGCGAACAGCGACAAGCCGACGAGCACCGGCGATCGCACATGCGCGATCTGGATCCACTGCCGCTCGTCGAACCCCTCGAGCGCGAGACCCTCCGAGCGCGCGCGGTAGCTCGCGCTCGCCGCATCGGGCGCGTGCACCAGCTTGCCGCGCACCACGACGCGATCGCCCACGTGGACGATTCGCACGGCGTGAAGCCCCGCTCCGTTCGGCGCATTCGTGAGGCGAAGCCGTCGCGCGAGCGCGCTCGCCGGCGCCGGCAGCGATTCGTGCGACCCCACGGCGACCTCGATGCGCCCCTGAAATAGCAGTCGTGCGCCGCCGGTGCGAAGCGCGAGCCCCTCCGGCGCGGGCAGCGGAGGCTCGTTGGACCACGCGACGACGGTCGTGCCCAGAGGCCCTTCGAGGACGCCCGCCACGCACACCACGGTGCCCGCTGCCATCGCGGGATCGAACGGCGTGGGGCTCACGATCAGCCCGCGACCCAAGGCGTCTTCCGCGAGTCGCCGCCTTCGCCAGAGGGCGACCATGCCGACGGTGAGACCCACGCCGAGCAGCGCCGCCAGGGCGAAAATAGTGATGATGTTCATCGTGCGCGCGACGTCGATGCTACTGGCACCGAGCAAAACGACAAGACGCGCCCCGCTTGGATACTTCTTGGCGAAGGGCTGAGCGCCGCGCGCGTCAGCCTCGGCCCGACCACTCCTGCAGCGAGCGCACGCGGGGGCCTTCGCCGCCGCGCGCACTCTCGATCGCATCGCATGCGGCGAGCGCAGCGGCGATCGTCGTGAAGTACGGGATGTTGGCGAGAAGCGTCTGCCGACGAAGCGAGTAGCTGTCGCGAACTTCGCGCGCGCCGATCGTGGTGTTGATGACGATCGCGATAGAGCCGCCGAGGATGGCGTCGACGACGTGCGGCGTGCCTTCGTTCACCTTCTTGAGTACGTCGCTCGGGATGCGCGATCGTGCGAGCGCAGCAGCGGTGCCGCTGGTGGCGGACAGCTCGAAACCCATCGCGCGGAGGCGGCGGGCGATCAAACAAGCGACGGGCTTGTCTTCGTCTTTGACGCTGATGAAGACGCGCGGCGTGGGCTTCGCTTCCTGCTTTGCCTCTTCGGGGGCGTACAGCGCGAGCCCCGACGCGAGCATGCTCTTGTGGAACGCGCGCGCAAAGGTGTCGGAGATGCCCATGACCTCACCGGTCGAGCGCATCTCGGGGCCGAGGATGGTGTCGGCACCAGGGAACTTCGCGAACGGGAACACGCTCTCCTTCACCGAGACATGGCGGGGGACCGGAACGTCCTCGATACCGAGCTCGTCGAGCGTCTTGCCGACCATGAGGCTCGCCGCGATGCGCGCGAGCGGGCGCCCTGTCGCCTTCGACACGAACGGCACGGTGCGGCTCGCACGCGGGTTCACCTCGAGCACGAACACCTCACCGCCTTTGACTGCAAACTGCACGTTCATGAGGCCGACGACGCCGAGCTCGAGAGCAAGCATGCGCGTCTGTTCCTCGATCGAGAGCACGATCTCCGGGCCCAGCGAGTGCGGCGGGAGCACGCTCGACGAGTCACCCGAGTGGATGCCCGCCTCTTCGATGTGTTGCATGACGCCGCCAATGACCGCGCGCCGCCCATCGGAGACGCAGTCGACATCGACCTCGATTGCGTCCTTGAGAAACTCGTCGACGAGGATGGCCGTCGTGCCGGCCTCGCGCGCGGCATCGATGGCGCGGAGCACGTAGGTCTGGAGCTCCTCCTTCGTGTACGCGATCATCATCGCGCGACCGCCGAGCACGTAGCTCGGGCGAACCAGCACGGGGAAGCCGATGTCCTCGGCGATGACCAGCGCGGCTTCGGCGGTGTGCGCAATGCCGCTCTTGGGGCGCTTGAGCGAGAGCTTGGTGAGCAGCTCGTCGAACCGCCCACGGTCCTCCGCGCGATCGATGGCGTCGGCGCTCGTGCCGAGGAGCTTCACACCGCGCTGCTCGAGCGGCACGGCGAGCTTGAGCGGCGTCTGGCCGCCGAACTGAACGATCACGCCCTCGGGCTTCTCTTCGTCGACGATGGCGAGCACGTCTTCGAGCGTGAGCGGCTCGAAGTAGAGACGATCCGCCGTGTCGTAGTCGGTCGAGACGGTCTCGGGGTTGCAGTTGACCATCACGGTCTCGAAACCGAGCGCGCGAAGGGCCTGCACCGCGTGGACGCAGCAGTAATCGAACTCGATGCCCTGGCCGATGCGGTTGGGACCGCCGCCGAGGATGACGACCTTGCGCCCGCCAGTGGCCGCGCCCGACTCGCTCTCGGTATCCCAGCTCGAATAGAGGTAGGGCGTGAGCGCGACGAACTCGGCGGCGCAGGTGTCGACACGCGCGAACACGGGGCGCACGCCGTCCGCGTGGCGACGCTTGCGGACGTCGTCCTCGTTGATCTTGCCGCCCGCCGCCCCGGTCGCCCCGGCCGCAGAGCTCAGCTTGGCGATCTGTCGATCGGAGAAGCCGAGCCGCTTGATTCGGCGCATTTCATCCGGCGTGCCGATACCATTTGAAATCCCCTTCTCGGCATCGAGGATCCGGCGCATCTGAGCCACGAACCAGGGGTCGATCTTGGTGCGATCGAAGACCTCCTGGTTGCTCATGCCGAGGCGCATCGCGTCGGCCACGTAGAAGAGGCGCTCGGCCGCCGGGATCTCGACGAGGATGCGCAGGGCTTCGAGCAACGCCTCGTCGGTCGCAGGCGGAAGGCTCTTCGGCGCCTCCATCTCCGGCGCCTCCATGCCGAGGTCGCGCAGCTTCTTGGGCTCGGCGAGCACGCGGTAGTCGACGCGATCGAGGAGCGACGACAGCCCGTCTTTTCCCGTCTCGAGTGAGCGCGCGGCCTTCTGCAGTGCTTCCGGGAAGGTCCGGCCGATGCTCATGACCTCGCCGACGCTCTTCATCTGTGTGCCGAGGGTCGTGTCGGCGCCCGGGAATTTTTCGAAGGTGAAGCGCGGCCACTTCACGACGACGTAGTCGATGACGGGCTCGAACGCGGCGCTCGTCTTGGTGATGTCGTTCGTGAGCTCGTCCAGCCGGTAGCCGATGGCGAGCTTCGCGGCGATCTTCGCGATGGGGTACCCGGTCGCCTTCGAAGCGAGCGCGCTCGAGCGCGAGACACGCGGGTTCATCTCGATGACGAGCAAGCGGCCGTCGTAGGGGCTGACGGCGAACTGTACGTTGGAGCCGCCGGTCTCGACCCCGATCTCGCTCATGACCGCCTTGGCCGCGTTGCGAAGACGTTGGTACTCGCGATCGGTGAGCGTCATCGCGGGCGCGACCGTGA
>CAXSGV010000274.1:4808-9215 GCA_964236615.1 uncultured Polyangiaceae bacterium | reverse complement strand
CTCGTGCGTGCCGCCGTTCGCGTACCCGGTCATCATGACGTACCCGTTTCAAGGCACCGGCGTGCCGGCGCCCCTCAACGAGCTGCCACCCATTTACGCCGCAGGCGGCGCGTTCGATCCCGCCGCCTCCTCGCAAACCGGCGCGTGCTTTTTCCAATTTTCTTCGATCTCGGCCGGCGTCAACAGCACCAATGTCGTGTCGTGCGGCGACGGCGGCGCTCCTGCCGATGCCGCGACGAGCGACGCCCTGGCGCGGCCGGATGCGGGGCTCGACGCGGGCGACGGCGAATGAGCGCTCAGAACACGAAGCGTAGCTTCGTCGCTTCACCCGGCTGAACACGGATCGTCTGCTTCTGCGTGCTGCCCGCCGTGGTGACCTCGACCACGTGCTGGCCCGGCGCGACGCGCAGTCCGGCGAGTGGCGAGTCACCCACCGGCGCGTCGTCGACCTTCACGTGGCCCCAGACGTTCGACCACACGTTCAGCGTCCCCGGGGTGGTCGGGGCCACGTGCTTGGCTGCGGTGCTCGCGGTGCCCGCGGTGCTCGCTCCCGGCGCGGTCGCTGACGTGCTCGCGCTCGCGCTCGCGCTCGGGCTCGGGCTCGGGCTCGGGCTGGGGCTCGGGCTCGTGTTGGAAGTGATCGTGGCAACCGTCGAGGGCGCTTCGCTCGCGAACGGAGCATCGGTCGCGGGCGGGCCAACGTGCGCGCGACGCAAGCCGAGGGGAACCGCGATCGCCAGCGCGAACGAGGCGACGCCCGCGAAGAGGGCGGCACCGAGCCACTGGCGGTTCGACCATCGCCTTCGCTTCGCGGCGGTGCTCGAGATGTCGTCGCGCAACGTCGGCATGTCGTTGATCGACGACGCCGGCGGCGTGCCCGAGGTCGTCGCGGCAACGTGCACGTGCGGAGTCGCGTTGGCCACGATCTCGCGTTCGAGGTCGATCGGGTGATGCTGCGGCGGGCGCACGCGCCGCACCCACGCGGCGACCTCGTCGTGCGTCGCGATCGGCGTTCCGGTCGTGCGGCAGGCCTCGGTGAGTAACGTGCGCATCTCGTCCATCGACGCCGGACGCTTGCTCGTCTCCCGCTCGAGCGCGCGCGCGACGATGCGCGCGACCGCGGGCGGCACGTCGGGCATCGCCTTCACGACGTCGGGCATGGCTTCGGCGAGGATCGCGATGTGCGTCGCGTGGATCGATTCGCGCGCGAATAGCCGAGTACCCGTGAGGACCTCGTAGGCGCATATGCCGAGCGCGAAGACGTCGGTGCGGCGATCGACGCGGCGGCCCTGGAGCTGCTCGGGCGACAGGTACGCGGGCTTACCGCGCACGGTGTCGGTGCGTGAAGCGTCGACCGAGCCGATGCGCGCGACGCCGAAGTCGAGGAGCTTGCTGACGCCGTCGTAGCCGACGATCAAGTTGTGCGGCGTCACGTCCTGGTGAACGAGCTCGAGCTGCGTGCCATCGACCCCTGCGAGACCGTGGAACGCGTGTAGGCCGGCCGCCGCATCGAGGACGATGCGCAACGTGATCGGGACCGGAGGACGCTCGCGCGCCCGAAGCTCCGAAAGAGGTGCACCATGCACGTACTCCATCGCGAGAAAGAGCTCGCCGTCGGCGATGCCGACCTCGTAGGTGCGCACGAGGTTCGGGTGCTCGAGGCGCGCGGCGATCCCAGCTTCGCGCTCGAACATGCGCAGGAAGGCCGGATCGTCCCGCAGCATCGGTGCCATGACTTTGAGCGCGACGAGGCGCCCGGCTCCGAAGGGTGCCTCCTGACGTGCAGCATAGACGGTGGCCATTCCGCCGGCGCCAATGCGGCGACCGAGCAGGTAGCGCCCGCATCGTCTTATGGTCACGCCATCGGAGGCATTGCTCACCAAACGAGAATGCTAGGATCGCCGCATGTTTCGAGCAACAGCGCGGCGAGGCGTGGTGCGCGCGAGCACGCGCATCCGCACGCGGGTCGGGCTCACGCTCCTGCTTGCGTCCGCCGCGCTGACGTCGAGCTTCACGGCGAGCGCGGACGCCGACGGCGATCGGCTTGCCCGCGGCCGGGCCTCACTCGAAGACCAGCGCTACGATGCCGCGATCCACGACGTCCATCCGCTCTTGAAAACGCCCGCGACTCCGCGTGGCGTGCGCGTGCAGGCGCTCGAGATCACGGCCATTGCGCACCTCGTCCTCGGCCGCTTCGCCCAGGCGCGTGCGCCGCTCGCCAACCTTTACGATCTCGCGCCGGGCTTCGCACTCGAGGACCCGTCGCTTCCGCCGCGCGTCACCGCAGCGTTCGACGCCGAAGCCGCGCTGCCGCATGCGCGCGGCATCACGCCATCGCTCGTCGCCGTCGGTGACGAGTCGAAAGACTTGCAAGAGTTCCGCATCTCGATCGCAGGCACCGAAGCCAAGGACGTGCGCGTCATGTGCCGCGCGAGCGAAACCGCGCTCTTCGCGCCGATCGTTTCCGAGGGCAGCGCGGCCCGATCCGACGGCGCGACCGCCTTTCGTTACCGCCTCCCCACAGCGGCGCGGCACGCGTGCCAGGCCGTCGCGATCGACGCTGATCAGCTCCCGCTCGGCCGGCTCGGCAACTCGCGCGCGCCGTTTTTCGTCGAGCCGCGGCGCCCCGTGGTCGCGCAGCTCGCGCCCGTGCCGCCCGCGGCCAAGAAGGACGAGGGCTCGATTGCGGGCAAGTGGTGGTTCTGGACCGCCGGCGCGGCGCTGATCGCAGGTACTGTCGCAATCGTGTACGTGAGCACACGATCGAACGACGCGAGCCCGCCCCCCGCCGACATCACGACCACCGCCAAGGCGTTCGCGTGGTAGACGCGCCGCGCTGGCTGTTCGTCGTTGCGCGCGGTCCTGACGCCGGCGCGCACCTCGCCGTCGGCGCGACGCCGCGGATCGTCGGACGCGCGCGTGGTCTCGATCTGACCGTCTCGGACATTCGCGTTTCGCGAAAGCACCTCGAGGTCTCGAGTGTGCCCAACGGCGTTCTCGTGAAGGTATGCGCCGGTGCTGCGAGCTTCATCCACGCCGGACACGAGACCACCGAGGCGGTGCTGGCGCCGGGCGATCAGCTCGTGCTCGGCGACACGCTCTTCACAGTGTCGATGGCGCAGGCGCCCGAGCCGAACGGCGATGCATTCGAGACGACCGATGTGCAGACGCTTCTCGGCGGCCTGGCCGAGGACGTGCGTGGTCTCGGCGCGATCGTCGCGCTCGTCGAGGCGCTCGATCGCATCGGCGACGAGACCGTAGGCGCCGACGCCGATCCTGCGCAGGAGGCGATCGACGCGGCGATCTTCGGTTGGGCGCGCGCACATCTACAGGCCACGGCGGCGACGTTGCTGGTGCCGCCGAGCAGTCACCCCGGTACTCCGAACGCGCTCGTATGCACGAGCTCGGGCCCGCGGACGACGCGCCTCGAGGTCCTCGTCGCGAGTGACTCGCCGCGCGTGCTTGTCGTCGATCTCCCGTCTTCGCGCTCCGACGTCGGCGACAACCAGAAGAGCGTGCTCGTCGTCGCCGCGCGTGTCATCGGCTCCACCCTGGCGCACTGGAGCGCGCAGCGTGGTCTCGTCGCCGAGAACGCTTCGCTGCGGCAGCAAGCCCTCGGCAGCGCCCACGCCTTCTTGGGGAGCTCGCCCGCAGCCGAGCAGGTCGCCCGCGTGATCCCCCGGCTCGCCGCTTCCGACGCCACTGCCCTGCTCCTCGGCGAGAGCGGCACCGGCAAGACGTTCGTCGCGCGCTTGATTCACGAGTCGAGCCCGCGCGCGCGCGATCCGCTCAAGGTCATCAACTGCGCCGCGATCCCCGAAGCCTTGCTCGAAGGCGAGCTGTTCGGCCACGAGAAAGGCGCGTTCACCGGCGCGGTCGCATCACGCGCCGGCGTGTTCGAAGCCGCGGGCCGCGGCACGGTGCTGCTCGACGAGATCGGCGAGCTGCCGCTCACGAGCCAGGCCAAGCTCCTGCGCGTCCTCGAGGACAAGAGCTACGAGCGACTCGGCTCCACACGCTCGTTGAAGCTCGATGCGCGTGTGCTCGCGGCGACGAACCGCGACCTCGCAGCGATGTGCGAGGCCGGCACGTTCCGCAAGGATCTCTTCTTCCGCATCTCGGTCGTGAGCGTGAAGATCCCCTCGTTGCGCGAACGCGGCGAGGACGTCGTGCTGCTCGCGCGTCAGCTGCTCGCCGATCTCTCGGGGTCCGCCGGCCGTCGCGTCACCGATTTTTCGCCAGGTGCGCTGGCCATCGTGCGGAGCTACCCCTGGCCCGGCAACGTGCGCGAGCTACGCAACGCGATCGAGCATGCGCTCGTGCTCGGCGACGACGCCACGATCCTGCCGTCGGATCTTCCCGAGTCGATGCGCGCCGCTGCGACACAGACGATCGTGCCCACGACCG
>CAXSGV010000274.1:0-4798 GCA_964236615.1 uncultured Polyangiaceae bacterium | reverse complement strand
GCGATGATCTGCACGCGCACATGGTTCGTTTGCCCGCCAAGCTCGACTGGCTTGAAGAGCGCGCCATCGAAGCGGCGATGATTGTCACCGGCGGCAACCGCACGCGAGCCGCCGCGCTCCTCGGAATCAACCGCGTGACGCTCTACAAGAAGCTCAAGGACGCGTGAGCGTCGGGATGCCCGGGACGCGGCGGCGCTCGCAGTACTGAAGTGATGCCACCAGCACGTCGACCTGCTTGAGAAGCAGCGCGGCGTCCGTCTTGGGATCGATCTCGGCGTTGCGCACCGTCGCTATCGCGGTCTCTGCCTCGTCGCACGCGCCGTCTTCGCCAAGCTTGGCGGCGGCCTCCTTGGCGGCGGCCACGAGCTGCGGACGACGCGCGGTCGTAGCCTCGGCGGCGAACGCGTCGAGCGACGTGACCAAGCACGCACGGTCGTGCGCGCAGGTCGGCGGCGGCTCGCCCGCGCCTTGGCTCAGAGGCTTTATCGACAGCGGCGTTACCGGGGGCGTGTAGCTCGATCGCGAATTGACCGACGCGAGCCGGACGATCATCATCACGATCGGGACGCCGACACCGATCCAACGGAAGCTCGAGCCGCCTCCGGAGGCATTGCCCTTGAGGGCGCGCTGCGCCGCCTTTTCGAAGTGCCCGGGGTAGTCCTCTTGCGTGACGGCGTGCGGCTCGTCTTTCGCGTCGCTCGGTCTTTCGGGGAGCCACGGTATGCGATCCTCGGGAAGGCGCTCCTTCAAGTGAGCTTCGACGCCGCCGCCCTTCCACGCCGGAACGACGAGCGTCGAGCGCCCGCACTTCTGGCAGGGGAACGCCACGGCGATCTCGGCATCGCTCGGCAGCGCGCGCTTGCTTCGAAAGACGACGTGACGCGCGCCGCAGGGGCAGACCACGTTCGGTCCGACGAGCACCCGTGCGCGGTCGTGTAGCGGCGTGTCACCCCACGAGAAGAAGGAGGGCGAGAGGTCGCGCGGCCCGTGAGGGTTCTTCGCATAAACCACGAGCTCGACATGCAGAAGGTTGCCGCGCGGGTCGAGCGGCGTCATCGCGACGAAGCGTGCGCGCGTTCGCAGCACGACGAGTGCCCGCGCGTAACGTTCGAGCTCGTCGCGCGTGACCCCGTCCTTCGTGACCAGCAGCGCGGCCCCCGACGCGGCGCCTTCGAACGGCACGTACGTCGCGTTGGCACCGAAGATCGATCGCAGGCGCTCCTCGAGATTCGGGATCGGCGCGGTCGGGTACAGCGACGCTTCCCCGAGAAAGTCAGCGTTCACGGACGCCGCAGCGCCATCGATCTTCGAATCGAGCTCCATGCGTCCCTCCGCCTCTGGAAAGCGTACGGCGTCCCTCGTGAAGTTCCAATTGACACCCCTACCCGAGCGGCACGATTCTCCGCGCGCCCGCCATGGACGACCTATTCGCCAGCACCAAGACCCTCGTGGAAGGCGCGCTCGTGCGGTTCGGCGTCGACCCCGGCGCGGTCTCGGTGAAAGACGATCCTTCCGTCGCGAGCTGGGCGCTCAAGCGCGGCAGCGCGTCCGTGCTCGTCTCCGTGACGAGCCGACCTGATCAAGGCGGCGACGCCGTGTTCCTGCGTGTGATCTCGCCCGTCATCTTCGTCCCGTCCGGCGAGAAGAGCGCGCTCTACCAGTTTCTTCTCGAGCTCAACGCGAACGGCCTCGTCAACGCAGCGTTCGGTGTCCTCGGCGAGCACGTCGTCGCCGTCAGCGAGCGCCCCGCGCGAGGCCTCGACGTGGCCGAGGTCGAGCAGATCATCAAGCACACGTCGGCGGTCGCGGACACCTACGACGATCGGCTCGCGAAGCAGTTCGGCGGCAAGCGCGTCGCGGACGGACCGTGAGGCCAGGTCCCCGGATCATGCGCGTTCGCCTTCATCTGGCGTCGGCGATCGCAGCGCTCGGCACGACGGTGCTCTCTTCGTTCGCGACGCCAGCCTTCGCGCTGGACCCCGAGGTCACGAGCGACACGGCCGCGCAGTTCTACGACGTCCGCGGTCCGACCGGCGAGACCGTGCTGTCACGCCGTCGCCTCACGACCACGCTCGGTGTCTCGGCCTACGATCTGCTCGATCGCGCGAGCTTGCCGCCCGACGCCAGCCGCAACGTGAGCGAGCTGAATTTCCGTGCGCGCCTTCGCTACGACGCCGATTACGGCGCGAGCCCCGGCGAGGCCGATCCCACCAACTTCGATCGCTTCGTTCCCGGCTTCTCACGCGGCCCGGTCGACCTCATGTACGGCTACCTCGAGGGGCGAAAGTTCCTCGGCGGCTACCTCGGCTTCAAGCTCGGACGGCAGTACCAAACCGATGCGCTCGGGTGGTGGTCCTTCGACGGCGGGCAGGTCAGCGTCACGACACCGTTCTACGTCGCAGTCGAAGCCTACGGCGGCCTCGAGGTGCGCGGGGGCATGCCGCTCTCGACCGGCCGCTTCGAGCGTGACGGCGTCTGGCGTGGCGATCGCACCGGCTTCGACCCCTCGCTGTACCCCGCGTTCCAAGCGAACGACGTCGCGCCTGCGATGGGCGTTGCCGTGGAGTCGGCCGGCGTCACCTGGCTTCACGGCCGCCTCTCTTACCGGCGCGTCATGAACACCGGCGCGTCGAATACCTCGATGTTCTCGAGCGGTCTCACGACGCCCACGCTCTACGACGGCACGCGCGTCTCGTCGGAGCGACTTGGCTACAGCCTCGACACGGCGCTCTCCGACCGCGGCGGCGCCAAAGGCGGCATCGTCTACGATTTCTACGTCGCCAAGGTCAGCTCGCTGTACGCGTCGATCGATTGGTTCGCGACCAAGAAGCTGACGGCCAGCCTCGACTACGACTACTTCCGGCCGACCTTCGACGGTGACTCCATCTGGAACTTCTTCCAAGGCTCGCCCTCGAACGACATCGGCCTGCGCGGCAGCCTCGACATGTCGGAGTACCTCTCGCTCTCCGGCAGCGCGCACCTGCGCATCTTCAACACCGACACCACGCAGCTCAATACGACCTCGTCGCTCAACACCGCTGCAAGCGCGCCTGCGTACTTTCCTTCGAGCAGCGTGACCTTCGACGAGGGCTTCAACCTCTCGGCGAACCAGCACGTCGGCGAGAACATCAACTCGCTCCGCGTGAATGGCAACTTCGGGAAGGAGGGCGATCGCGTCGGCGGCGATTTCTTCGTGCAGCGCCTCCTCGAGAACCGCTTCATCTTGAGCGGTCGGCCCTCCATCTGGCAGTGGAACGACAAGCTTCGCGTCGGGCGTGACGCCACGAGCTTCGCCTTCGTGGCCGGCATTGGTTACAAGATCGCCGCCCGCTCGAAGATCCTGGTCGAGTACGAGATCGACGTGAACCGCCTCGTCGGTGTTCGAAACCGCGGGATGGTCTGGCTCAGCGTCGCGGTGACCAAATGAGCTTCTTTTTCCGAGGTAAAACACCCCGAACCTTCGCGTGGATGCTCGTCGCAGCGATGCTCCTCGCGGTCACGCTCGGCCTCGCCGAAGCGCCCCCCACGAGCCCCGCGGCCCAGCCCGCAGCAAGCGCGGCGCCCGCGGCCGCACCCTCGGCATCGGGCCTGCCGCACGGGCTCTCGCCCATCTACGGCGATCAGAACGTCCCCGGTCCGATGCTCCCGCCCGGCGCTTACGATCCCGACACGGGGCCGAGCACCGTCATCTACCCGCAGCAGCAGATCACGCTGCGCTTCAACCACAAGCTCCACCTCACGACCGCCGGCGCGACCTGCAAGACGTGTCACGCGAAGGCCTACGAAAGCCACTCGGTCGAGGACTCGCTCATCCCCCAAGGCACGACCTGCGACGCGTGCCACATGACGGACCACGGAAACCTCTCGAAGGTCACGCCGGGTGACGAAGCAGAGGGCAAATGTGGCTTCTGTCACATGGGCTACAAAGAGGGCGACGGGAACATCGTCGCGAAGCTCGTCATGCCGCGCGCGAACATGGTGTTCGATCACCAGAAGCACACGTCGCGCAACATCAACTGCCAGCAATGCCACGGCGCGATCCAGGAGCTCGAGCTCGCGACCCGCGACCAGCTCCCCCGCATGCGCGGCTGCTTCCGTTGCCACCAGATGCCCGACGCGGCGTCGCGCGGCGAGGCGCGATCCGACTGCACGACCTGCCACGTGAGGATGAACGCGCCCACCGGCGGCGGCGCGCGCATGCGCACGATGTTCGCCTCGGGCGAGCTTCGTCCGCCGCGCTGGCTGCGCAACGCCGCGCACAGCGCCGACTGGATCCAACGCCACAGGTTCGTTGCCGGCAACGACTCGCAGTTCTGCTCGAACTGCCACAAAGAAAACTTCTGCGTCGACTGCCACGACGGCAAGGTGCGGCCCCGCAGCATCCACCCGAACGACTACCTCTCGATGCACCCGATCGAGGCGCGGATGGCGACGCAGAAATGCACGAGCTGCCACCGCGAACAGAGCTTCTGTCTGAGCTGCCACCAGCGGGTCGGCGTCACGATGAGCGGCCCGACCGGCGTGCGCACCGCAGGCCGCTTCCACCCGCCGAAGGCCGAGTGGAGCGACCCGCCGCGCAAGCCCGGGCACCACGGGTTCGAGGCGCAGCGCAACCTCAACGCCTGCGTGTCCTGCCACATCGAACGCGACTGCGTCGTCTGCCACGGCGGAAACGGCATCGGCGCGGGGTTCAACCCGCACAAATCCGGCTTCGCCGGCGGGTGCTCCAGCCAGATGCAGCGGAACCCACGGCCCTGCTTCGTGTGCCACAACCCCGGCGATGCGGTGCTCAACCAAT
>CAXSGV010000273.1:7251-9224 GCA_964236615.1 uncultured Polyangiaceae bacterium | reverse complement strand
TCGAGTACCCGAAGATGTCGGTGACGGGTCGTGGATCGGCGCCACCGTTGTCGAGGATGTACTGATCCGTCGGCAGCGCGCCGCGGTCGTAGTTGGAGAGGTTGCGGCCGGCGAAGCCTTCGGCGAACGGCTCACCGCTGATCTGCATCTCGGTGGCGGCGAACATCATTCCGCGTACGTCGACCCGGTGCGAGACGGTCTCGGATCTCACGGCGACGCGCGGCACGTGCACGCCCGAGCTCCCGTCGTACGGGATCTTCACGTGGTCCCACGTCGCGTCGTCGAGAGAGCGATCGGCCCCGGCGTCCGACGCGCCGAAGGTCGTGTCGTCGTCACCGCACGCGCCACCGAGCAAGAGGACGCCCGCGAGCGTGCCCAGCAGAGGGGCGAAACGTCGGGTGAGGCGCCTCATCGCGCGCCAACTCTAGCACCCGAGGACGTGACTGAGCTTGCTTGGTCGCTGGTGCCCGCGGCTCGACGCGACTAGGACGGAGACCTCTTGCCGCCGCTTGGTTCCATTACTATAGAAGTCATTCCAGCATAACGAAGGAGCTTCACCATGGCGATTCGCATTGGAAGCATTGCCCCGGATTTCACGCAGGAGTCCACGGACGGCCCGATCAAGTTCCACGAATGGATCGGCACGCAGTGGGCGATCCTCTTCTCGCACCCGAAGGACTTCACGCCGGTGTGCACGACCGAGCTCGGCATGGTCGGTAAGCTCAAGCCGGAGTTCGACAAGCGCAACGCCAAGGTCATCGCGGTCAGCGTGGACGACGTCGAGTCGCACAAGAAGTGGACGGGCGACATCGAGGAGACGCAGAAGACGAAGGTGAACTTCCCCATCCTCGCCGACGCCGACAAGAAGGTCGCGAGCCTCTACGACATGATCCATCCCGAGGCGAGTGACACCGTCACCGTGCGCTCGGTGTTCTTCATCGATCCGAACAAGAAGGTTCGCGCGATGATCACGTACCCCGCGTCGACGGGCCGTCACTTCGACGAGATCCTGCGCGTGCTCGACTCACTGCAGCTCGCGGACTCGCACTCGGTCGCCACGCCCGCCAACTGGAAGGACGGCGGCGACGTCGTGATTCTTCCGTCGGTTCAGGATCCCGAGGTGTTGAAGGCGAAGTTCCCCAAGGGCTTCACCGCGATCAAGCCGTACCTCCGCATGACCCCGCAGCCGAACAAGTGACCTGACTCCGAGCGCCGGCCCTTCCTCGCCGAAGGGCCGGTCAGCCTTCCAGCTGGAGAAACTGGCGCGTCCTCGGATCGGAGGGCTTCACGAGCACATCGGAGGGCGGACCGTCCTCGATGATCTCGCCGCCTTCGTGGATGACGAGCACACGGTGGCTGACCTCGCGCGCGAACGCGATCTCGTGGGTGACGAGGATCATCGTCTTTCCTGCCTTGGCGAGATCGCGGAGCACACCGAGCACCTCGGCCGTCCGTGCGGGATCGAGCGCGCTCGTCGGCTCGTCGAGAAGCAGCGTCTCCGGCTTCATCGCAAGAGCGCGCGCAATCGCGACACGCTGCTGCTCGCCGCCGCTCATCTCGTGGGGATACGCGCCGGCGCGGTGACCGAGGCCGACGCTCTCGAGGAGCTCGCGTCCCGCAGCCTCTGCGTCGGCGCGCGCCACCTTCTTCACGTGGATGGGCGCTTCGATGACGTTGCCGAGCGCGGTGCGGTGGGCGAACAAGTTCCACTGCTGGAACACGAAGCCGACGCGCAGCCGAATGGCATGCAGCGCGCGCTTCGTTGCGGCGCTCTCTCCCGGCGTGAGCACGTCCTCGCCGACCGTGATGCTTCCGCCGTCGAAGCCCTCGAGACCGATGATGCAACGAAGCAGCGTCGACTTGCCGCAGCCCGACGGGCCGACGAGGCTCACGACCCGGCCCGCCTCGAACGTCGCGTCGAAGGAGCGCAGGACGGCGCGCCCGTCGTACTCCTTTCTCAGTTTTTCTATCGC
>CAXSGV010000273.1:6377-7241 GCA_964236615.1 uncultured Polyangiaceae bacterium | reverse complement strand
GTCTCGAGACGTCGCGCCACGCGCGACAGTGGGTAGCTCATCATGAAGTAGAGCAGCGCGCACAAGAGCCCGGGGAACATCCATCCGCGCACGTCGACCGCGGTGATCGTCATCTGCTTCGTGAGCTCGACCACGGTGATGACGCTCACGAGCGAGCTGTCCTTGAGAAGCGCGATGAAGTCGTTCGTCACGTTCGGAAGTGCGATACGAAAAGCCTGCGGCAAGAGCACGCGGCGAAGCGCGAGGCGCGTCGTCATGCCGAGCGCGTACGCCGCCTCGAGCTGGCCCTTCGGCACGGCTTGCATCCCGGCGCGGTACACCTCGGCCTCGTACGCCGCGTAGTTCATCCCGAGCCCGATGACCGCCGCCGGGAGCGCGCCGATGCGCACGATGGGCGCGAGGCCGTAATAGAGAACGTAGAGCTGCAAGAGCACGGGTGTGCCGCGGTAGATCTCGACGTAAGCGTGCGCGACGAAGCGCACGAGCGGCGAACCGTAGAGACGCGCGAGCGCGAGGGCGACACCGAGCACGACGGCGACGATCATCGCGAGCGAAGACAGGACGAGCGTCATCGCGGCCCCGCGCAGAAAGAGCGCGACGTGCGACCACGTCAGCGGCATTTGCGGCCGCACAGGAAGCGGCCCCTCGGCGACGATCTCCTTCGGCGCGGTCCACTTCGTGACTGCGGCTTGACGCTCGTTCCAGATCCCGTGGCGTCGCAAGATGGTCTCGAGCTCGCCCGACCGGATCACCCGGTCGAGCGCGAGATCGAGGGCGCCTTTGAGATCGCGATCCGAAGGCAAGAGCCCGATCGCGTAGGCGCCTTCCGCGATGTCGCCGACCACGCGCAGTTCTTCGTGAGGC
>CAXSGV010000273.1:5915-6367 GCA_964236615.1 uncultured Polyangiaceae bacterium | reverse complement strand
GCTCGAAGCCGACAAGATCTACAAGGACACAGGCCGCTCTTCGTGAGGCACGCCGTACCGCGTCGCGATGATATCGTCGAGGAGGACCGCGTCGGTGCGGTGGTTGACGAGATCGATGTAAGGCTCCTCGGTTCCGTCGTACTGGACCACCTCGGCTTTTCCGCGAAGGAGCTCGAACGCGAGGCTGTTCGACAGCGTGCCGACACGCTTGCCCACGAGGGCATCGACGGTCGCGGCAAACGGACGCGCGTCGTCCTTCCGCACCATCAGCCGCTCGCCGAATGCGTAGTAGGGGCGCGAGAACAGGACGCGACCCTTGCGCGCCTCGGTGATCTCGAAACCGTTCATCGCGACGTCGAAGGTGCCGCGCTCGAGAGACGGAACGAGGTTCGCCCAGTCGTTCTGGACGAACGCGTCCTTCACGCCCAGCTCACGGGCAAGGCTCGCGGCGA
>CAXSGV010000273.1:0-5905 GCA_964236615.1 uncultured Polyangiaceae bacterium | reverse complement strand
GAACCCGACCAGCTTGCCCTTGTCGTCGAGCGATGCGTACGGCTCGCCGCCCTGAAGATCGCCGCCCCAACGGAGGACACCCGAGCTCTTGACGCGATCGAGGGCGCCCGCCGGGGCCGCCGCGAGCGCAAACCGGGGCATCACGAAGAGCAGCGCAAGCGAGACGAAGACCGCGAAGACGAGCGCGCGCACGGGCGGAGTGTATCGTGCACCGATGCGCGCGGTCGTCCTCAGCGCGCTCTTCGTGTGCGGGTGCGCAAAAGAGAGCGCGAGCCCGCCTCCCACACACTCCACGGCGGAGTGGGCGTCGGCGGTGGCGGGCGACGCCGGGGCCTCTTCATCCGCGGTGACCGCAGCCTGCGACCGCGCAGCCCACATCGGCTGCGAGGGCACGGTGAAGTGCTGCTTTCCGACGAGCCAAGTCTCGATAGACGATTGCCTCGTCGTCGCGCGCCTGCTCTGCGCCCACGAGGCGAACAAGCGTGCGCCCGTGAGCGAGCGCGAGGCGTCATTCGATCCGGCACGCGCCGAGCTCGCCCTTGCCAAGCTCGAGAGGGCCTTCGCGATGTGCCCGGTTTCGCTCGGCCCCGAGTCGACGAGCCTGCTCGCCGACGCCGAGTGGGCCGCCGGTCGCCGGCCGCTTCCGATCGGCGCCGCGTGCACCGGCACGGCGTGCGAGCCCACGGGCGCTTGCGACGACGGTCACTGCAAGGCGCGGCTTGCCCGCGGTGCGTCCTGTGGCGCCACCGATCGCTGCCTCAAGGGCGAGCACTGCAGCACGCGAAGCCATGTCTGCGAAGCGCCCGGCGCGCTCAGTGGTATTTGCGATCCGGACGCGCCGTGGGACGAGCGCTGCGTAGATGGTGCATTCTGCATGGTTCGTAGCGGGCGCGCCCCTTCGTGCGCGGTGATGTTGCCGATCGGGGCAGCCTGCGCGTCGCGACACGACTGCATGTCGCAAGCATGCTCGGGCGGCGATGCAGGCATCGGGGTGTGTCTCGGTCCACAAGAGAGCGACCTCTGTCGCAACGCGACGGCCGTGCTCCACCCGCGCCCGCAGTGAGACGCGAGTCGTGTATCCTCCGCCGCGCCGATGACCGAGTCCCCGTTCGCGAACACGAGCCCCGTCGATGGAAGTGCGCTCGATCCCGTGGAGGCGACAGCGGCGGACATGCTGCCCGAGCTGCTCGCCAAAGCCCGCGAGGCGCAGCGCGCCTGGGCCGCGCGTCCGCTCGACGACCGGATCTCGATCCTCAAGAACGTGAAGGATCGCGTCCTCGACCGAGCGCGCCTCGTCACCGACGTCGTGCACAAGGAGGTCGGCAAGCCCGACGCCGAAGTGCTGCTCGGCGAGGTGCTTCCGTCAGCCGACGTGGTCGACTACTGGTGCGATCACATCGAGGAGCTGCTCGACCCGGAGGAAGTCGAGATCGACAAGCTCAGCTACCCGGGCAAGCGCGGCGTCATCCACCGCGATCCGCGCGGCGTGGTCGCGCTGATCACGCCCTGGAATTTCCCGGTCGCGCTCCCGATCCGCTCTTTGCTTCCCGCGCTGCTGGCGGGCAACGCGGTCCTCTTCAAGCCGAGCGAAGTATCCCCGCGCTCGGGCGCGCTCGTCGCCGAGCTGTTCGACGGGCTGCTTCCACCGGGCGTCCTCACGACGCTTCAGGGGGGCGGCGAGCTCGGTGCAGCGCTCGCGAAGTCCGACGTCGATCTCGTCGTGTTCACGGGCAGCGTGGCCACCGGTCGCAAGGTTGCGCACGCGTGCGCCGAGCGCCTGTCGCCGTGCGCTCTCGAGCTCGGCGGCAAGGACGCTGCGATCGTCCTCGCTGACGCGAACCTCGAACGCGCCGCCAATGGCATCGTGTGGGGCGCGCTCATGAACGCAGGCCAGAACTGCGCCGCGGTCGAGCGTGTCTACGTCGAGCGCGCCATCGCCGAAAAATTCACCGCCAAGGTCACCGAGGTCGTGAAGAGCCTGCGCCTCGGTGTCGACGTCGGTCCGCTCACCACCGAAGCGCAGCGCGCGATCGTCTCGCGCCACGTCGAAGGCGCGACCGCCGCCGGTGCCACCATCCTCGCGGGCGGCGCGAAGGGCGAGGGCGCGGGCTACGCGTTCCAGCCCACGGTGGTGTCGGTCGCGTCCGACGACCTCGATCTCGTGCGCGAAGAGACCTTCGGCCCCGTCATCCCGATCGCGATCGTCGAGAGCGCGGACGAGGCCGTCGCCCGCGCGAACGCCTCGGTCTACGGACTCACGGCGAGCGTCTGGACGAAGAACATCACCAAGGGCGAGGCCATCGCGATGAAGCTCCGCGCGGGCGTCGTGACGGTGAACAACCACGGCTTCACTGGCGCGTTGCCGGGCGCGCCGTGGAGCGGACACGGTGACACCGGCTACGGCATCACGAGCTCACCGCTCGCCCTCGACATGCTCACGCGTCCGCGGTTTCTCCTCACCGATCGCAACAAGGCCAAGCGCGAGCTCTGGTGGTACCCGTACACGGAGACGGTCAAAACGATCGGCTTCGCGTTCGCTGTGCTGCGGAGTGGAAGCTCGGGCTTTTTCGCGAAGATCGGCGCGCTCTTCACCCTGATCCGCGCGGTCCCGAAGCGTCTCCTCGGGGGATGATCAATACTTGATCGCGGCTTCGACCTTCACCGGCAGCAGCTTCTCGCGGCCGCCGAGGAACGTGAGCTCGACCGCGAACGCGTAGGCGACGACGTAGCCGCCTTGGCGACGCACGAGCTCGGCTGCTGCGCGCGCGGTCCCGCCGGTCGCGAGGAGATCGTCGACCACGATCACGCGCGACTCCTCGACGATGGAGTCCTTGTGCATCGTCAGCTTGGCGACGCTGTACTCGGTCTCGTACGTGACCTCGTCCGACAGGGCAGGGAGCTTGCCCGGGCGGCGCGCGGGCACGAAGCTCGCGTTGAGCCGAGCCGCGAGGGCACCACCGAAGATGAAACCGCGCGCTTCGACGCCAACGACCGCGTCGATGTGCTCACCGATGAAGCGCTCGGCGAGCGCGTCGAGCACGATGTGGAACGCGCGCGGGTTGGCGAGCAGCGGCGTGATGTCCTTGAACAGGATACCGGGCTTCGGAAAGTCGGCGATGTTCCGAATCTTCGAGGCGGCAAAGGCGAGGGCATCGGTGAGCGGCGGCAGCACCAGCTCGGGAACACGGTGGGTGACGACCGGCGGGCGCTTCGGAAGCGCGCTCCGCGTCGTCACCTTCTTCGTCGGCGGGCTCTTCGGCTTGGCTCGCCCAGCCTTCGGGGTGGCGGGCTTCGTCTTCGCGCCGCTCGTCTTCGTCTTCGCCTTCGTCGTCTTTCGCTTCGCTGCCATGAGGCCCCTCACTTCGTGGCGGCGACGAGCGCCGTGACCAGATCGATGTACGAGGGCTCGGTCATATCGAGGCGGAGCGGCGTGATGGACGCAACCCCCTCGTCGTAGGCCTCGGTGTCGCTGCCCGCGTCGGGCTCGTGGCGCACGCCAGGCCCGCCGAGCCAAAAGTATTCGCGGCCGCGCGGATCCTTTCGGAAGTCGATGAGCTCTTCGTAGATGCGCGCGCCGAGGCGTGTGGCGCGAAGGCCGTTGAAGTCCTTCGGCACGTTGACGTTGAGCAGCGGTGCGACGCGGGCGTTTGCCGGCCGCGTGCCGACGAGCGCCGCAGCGATCTTCGCGCACATGGCCGCGGCGGCCACGAAGTCCGCCTTGGGGTGCACGCTGGTGGCGAGCGCCGGGATACCGCGGAGAGCGCCTTCGCGCGCGGCGGCGACGGTCCCCGAGTAGAAGACGTCTTGCCCGAGGTTCATGCCGTGGTTCAACCCAGAGACGACGATGTCGGGCATGCGGTCGAGGATGCGCCCGCTGTGAAGTGCAACATACACGCAATCGGCCGGGGTCCCATCGATGGCGAAAATGCCCTCCTCGACGGCGCGCAACCGCATCGGGCGGTGGAGGGTGAGCGAGTGGCTCGATGCGCTCTGCTCGTTCTCGGGCGCGACGAGGATCACGTCGGCGAAAGTCGCGAGCGCGTCACGCATCGCGCGGATGCCGCGGCTCGTGTACCCGTCGTCGTTCGAGAGAAGCGCGAGAGGTCGGCTTGCTTTTTCGGTGCGATCGGAAGTGGGATTGGATGTGCGATCGGAAGTCACGGTGCGATCGTCAGTGCGTGCGGGAATCAGTGGGAGGCCTTGATGGCCGCGAGGCACGGCTTGTCCTTCGTCTTGAAGCAGAGCGCCGTGAGGTACTCGGTCTCTTCCTTCGTCGCCTTCTTCGCCTGAATTTTTGGCAAGAGGATCTCACGCGCCTTCTTGGCGTCGGTCGCGGCCGCGAGCTTCGCGAGCTCGAGATCGGACTGGGCAGCTGCGCTCGCGAGCGGAGGTGGCGCCTTCGTCGGCATCGCGGCGAGGGCGGCCTTCGCGCGCTCGCGCGTGGGCGCGTCGACGCTGGTCGACGCGATGACCTGCTCGAGTGTTCGGCGACGCCCGATGACGTCGGGATCGTTTTGCGCGCCGGCGATGGTGCTGGTCGCCCACTTGTTCTCGATGTCCTTGAAATCCGGCGTGGTCCTCACCGGCGAGCCCGTCGGCAACGCGATCGCCAAGCGGTCGTGCGCGGTCTGGCAGTCGCCGCTGGCGCAAAGCTGCTTGGCCTCTTTCAGCGACTGGTCCTCGAACGAGAGCGCAGGCTTCACCGGCACGGCGGGGACCGTGATGCTCCCTTCGGACGCGTTCGGGCTCGCCGTGTCGGTGGAAGCCAGCTTCTTGCACTGGTCGAGTGGGCTAGCTCCGCCGAGGCCGAGCGAAAGAACGACGAGAGCCATGGCGCGTGTCGTGAGCATCGCGGCTCGCATCATGGTCCAGTCTGGGCCGAAGGGGAACCGCCGTGTAAGGTGTCGGTCGATGGTCCGCTCCGGTGCGTGGACGGCACGCCTCATCTCGCTCTTCTGGGTCGCGGGCCTGTGCTCGTGCGGCGCGGACACGCCCGTGGCGCAGCCGCCACTTTTGGCGACCCATCTGGGTCCTGACGCTTCTTCCGAAAGGGGCTCGACGTTGCGCACGAAGAAAGTCGACGTGGTCGAGGACTTCCACGGAACGAAGGTCTCCGATCCTTACCGCTGGCTCGAAGAGGGTGACGCAGCGGACGTGAAGGCGTGGACCGAAAAGGAGAACGCCACCACACGAGACGTGCTCGACGCTTACCCAGGGCGCGAAGCGCTGAAGAAGCAGCTCGCCGATCTCTTGCACGTTGGCTACGTCAGCGGCCCCACGGTGCGCACCGTGAAGCCCGGCCTCCGCCGCTACTTTCACACGAAGCGTGAAGGCGAGGCCAACCAGCCGACGCTCTACGTGCGTGACCAGCAGGACGGCAAAGACCGCGTTCTGCTCGACGCGTCGACGCTCTCGGCCGACGGCACGACCGCGGTGGACTGGTGGTACCCGTCTTGGGACGGCACCAAGGTCGCGTGGGGCGCAAGCGAGAGCGGCAGCGAGGAGAGCACGCTCTTCATTCGCGACGTCGCCACCGGCAAAGATCTCGAAGACAAGGTGACGCGCACGCGCCACGCCTCGGTCGCGTGGATGCCGAGCGGCAAAGAGTTCTACTACTCACGCTACCCCGAGGCCGGCACCGTGCCCGCGGGTGACGAGAAGTACATGGCGAAGATCTTCCATCACGTCATCGGGCGTGATGCGAAGGAGGACGAGCTCGTCTTCGGTGGCAACCGCGACAAGACCGACGTCCCACAGGTGATGATCTCGCCACCCCATCCGGTCGGACCAATCGCGCCACCGGTGGCCGTGCCGCCACACGGCCTGGTCCACGCCACCCGCGGCGTTGCCCGTACCCTCACGCTCACCGACACCTACTCTGACGAGCCGGCCGAGCTGCCTGCGC
>CAXSGV010000272.1:0-9249 GCA_964236615.1 uncultured Polyangiaceae bacterium | reverse complement strand
CCGATGCCGCCGAGCGCTGCGTTGAGCGCGTGCGCGAGAGCGTGGACGCTCGCCGGCTGGCGCGAGCCCGGAACGACGACCGCGCGGCCGCGGTTGGCCGCGAGCTCCTTGGCGACGGCCTTGAGCCACTGCGGCGCGATGCCGTCGGCGGGATGATCGCCGAGGCTCGCGGCGACGGGGCCGAGGTTCACGCCTTCGGCGACGAGCGCCTTCGCGAGCAAGCGCGTGTAGCGCTCGACTTCGCTCGACTTGATGCGGAGACGGTGGTCGGCGTTTGCGCCCGTGGTCGAGAAGGTGGACTCGACGACGTAGAGGCGGCTCATGGTGTCGGACGGCGAACGAAGCCGGCGCCCATCGGCGAAGCTGCGCATCGCGCGAATCGAGCCGGGCTCGGTCTGCAGGAAGTCCGAGTCGAGCGAGAGGATCACGCGTGCACGCGCGTAGTCGTAAATCGCGTGCACGGCCTGGCCATAGGCGAGGCGTGCGCCGTCGCGCGCGTTGTTCTCGTCGACGGGCGTGTAGGTGTGGAATTTGGCTTCGGGGAAGCGCGTACGCGCGAGCTCACGAAGGCGAAGGAACGAGGGGGAGTTGGTCGGCGGCGAGAGAACGCGGAGCTTCGCGCCCTTGTCGGCGTCGTGCGACTTGATCTTGTCGGCGAGGAACGCGTCGAGCTCTTCGAAGCTGACGTTCGCGCCACCCTTCTTCGGCGAGGTCGAGCGATCGGGATCGTAGAGATCCATGATCGACGCCTGCGTGAGGAGATCGGTCGCGCCTTTGCTCGACGGGTGATCGACGTTGCCCTCGATCTTCGTGGGGCGACCTTCGTGGCTCTCGACGAGCAGACCGACGGCCTCGCCGCGGCGGGCGTAGACGGTGGCGTAGTGGTTCGAGACGCCCGGGATCACGTTCTCGGGCGAGCGCGTGTAGGGGACGATCTTCTCGACCGGGCGGCGAATGCAGCCTTCGAGGCCGAGCGCGGCGGTCATCACGGCGCCGAGCTTGATGAAGTCGCGACGATCGAAGGCGCCTTCTCCTTCGACAGCGTCTGCGTGCTTGATGACGTTTGCGTCCTTCAGCGAAAACGGAAACTCCGTCTCCTTCGCCTTGGCGAAGCTCGCAGGATCCTGCTTCTCCTCGAGGCTCTTCCAAAAGACGTTCGCGCCCGTTTCGGGGGCGGGGAACTGGTGCGGCTCGCGACGGCTCATCGGTGGCACCCTGAGCAATGCTTGGGAGGATTCACGGTGGGGGGCTGCCAACCGGCCGGCGCCATGTCTGCGCGCCACTCCATGTTGGTGATCTGGTCCTTGGGACGAAGGTTCGGCGTCGGGTTGCGGTGGCAGTCGAGGCACCACTGCATGGCGATCGGCTTGTCGAGGCGAACGACTTCCATCTGATCGATCCGGCCGTGGCAGGTCACGCAACCGACGCCGGCCGAGAGGTGAGCGCTGTGATCGAAGAACGAGTGCTCCGGAAGCTTGTGGACCTTGACCCACTCGATTGGCTGGCCGGTTTCCCAGCTCGAACGAACGTTCGCGAGGCGAGCGCTCTCGGTCTTCACGATCGCGTGGCAACCCATGCACGTCTGCGTCGCCGGGATCATCGCGTGCGCAGAGCGCTCGATGTTCGCGTGGCAGTAGCGGCAGTCCATTCCCATCTGCCCGGCGTGGAGCCGGTGACTGTACGGAACGGGCTGCGTCGGCGCGTAGCCGACCTGCAGGTGGCTCGGCGAGCCGTAATACCAAACGGCCAGGACCACGGTGGTGAGCCCGCCGATCGAGCCGATGGCGGCCATGATCGGAAGTTTGTTCAGCGCGCGGGGGAAGAGTTGCATTCGCTTGGTTGCCGGAAAGTGGGGAAGGGAGCGTGGGCGCTGCGAGGTCGGATCCGTCGTCGAATCGAACGCGCCTGCGCCGCTTACGAGCCGAAAACGAGGAGGAGGCGTGACCTTACTTCTGGCTGTTCCGGGCCCTTATAGGGGAACGGGCCATCAACACACAACCCCGATGAAAGACGCTTTCGAACGCGCAAATCTTGCGTTCGTTTTGGGGTCGATTCGCGCCGCGGAATGCCTACGAGGCGTTCGCGGTCATCGTCGCGAGAAGGAGGACTAGGTAGACGATCGAGTACGCGAAGAGCGAGCGCGCCCACTTACGGCCGGCAGCAGGTCGCAGGCCCCAGGTGCCCCACGCGAGAAAAGTACAGCCGAGCACGAACGCGGTGACGAGGTAGACGCGGCCCGAGATACCCAACGGAAACACGAGGAGCGTCGAGGCCACGAGCGCTGCGGTGTACGTGACGATGCTGCGCTTGGTGGCGTCGACGCCGACGACGTTCGGCATCACGAAGAGGCCGGCGCGCGCGTAATCTTCCATGCGAAACAGCGTGATCGCGAGAAAGTGCGGCACCTGCCAGAAGAAGAGAACCCCGAAGAGCGCGAGGCCGCCCGCGTCGACGTGGCCCGTCGCGGCCGTCCAGCCCATGAGCGGCGGGATGGCGCCCGGCACGGCGCCGACGAGGAGCGCCCAGTGGGAGCGCTGCTTCATGGGCGTGTACGCGAGGACGTAGCTGAGGTTCGCGAGCACCGCGAGGAGGGCGGTGACCGCGTTCACGCCGATCGCGAGGACCGGGATCGAAAGCACCGAGATTGCGACGCCGAACCAGAGGGCGACCCGCGGCGACATGCGTCCGGCGGGAAGCGGGCGGTTCTTCGTGCGGTCCATGCGGCCGTCGATGTCGCGCTCGATGTACATGTTGAGCGCGTTCGCGCCCGACACGATCATGAACGTCCCGAGCATGGTGAGCGCGAGCGTCAGCTTGCTGATCGGAACGGGCGCGAGCCAAACGCCGGCGGCGGCGGTGATGAGCACGAGCAGCGTGATGCGCGGCTTCATCAGCGTGACGATGTCGCGTAGGGCAATCGCCTCGAACGCGGGTTTGGAAGCCTCGACGGTAACGGCGATCGGGGGCATGGGCGGTCACGCGTATAAGGACAACGCGCGGTTGGGTCAAGTCGTCCTACTCGCCGCCGATGAGGCGCTTGCCCGACCCATGCGCGTGGCCGGACTCGACGCCCTCGCGTAACGCGCCTGGATCGCTCATGGGAAGAGCGCCGCCTGCCGCGGGCGCGGCGTTCGTGAAGGCGACGGCGTGGTCGGTGACCGCCGGCTCGGCGATGACGAGCAGCGCGCTCGACGCGGCGTTCGCGGCGAAGCGATCGGCAAGCCCCTTGAGGAAGCCGGTGAGGAAAGACGCGTGGGCCGCAGCCTTCTCCGCGTCTGGTCTCTTGATTGCGCAGATATGGGCGAGGTGCGCCGCGACCATGGCTCCGGCGGCGTACGCCTCGCCAGCGACGGCCGCGTCCTTGCGGCGCCCGATGAAGACGAGGCGGACCTTTCCCGTCGAGCGGCTCTCGCTGATGATGTACGCGCAGCGAAAATTTTCGGCGACGATCGCCGCCAGGTACTCCTTCCACGGCACGTGATGCGCGCTGTCCTCGACCACCCTGTCGTCGATGGGCTCGGGCGGCGCCTGCCCGGCATCCGCGTCGAGCTCGTGCTCGGCGATGTCGTGCGTGTACATGAGCTTCTGCGCGAGCGTCAGTGCCGTGTGGGCTTCGGCCTCAGTGCCTGCCCGCCGCGCGAGGCGCAGCATCTTCACGACCTTTTCGACGACGGCGTCGCGCCGCTTGCTCTCCACCGGTCACACGAACGGACGCATCGCCGCGCGCAGCAGCGCTTGGCCCCCGGGCACCGCGCTCGCCGAGAGGCCCACGAGGTCCCAGTGATCGCGGTGGTAGAAGATCCGGCCGTCGCGCGCGCGAACGTGGGTGACTCCGTCGGTCGTGAATTCGGGGCCGATCCTCCCGCGGAACTTCATCGTCCATTTCATGAAGAGCTCCTCGTCGGAGCCGATGGGGGGCTCGACGTCGAAGTGGAGCTCCTTCGCGCGCGAGACGAGCTTGCGGTTGGTTTCGAGGAACGCCTCGATGCCGTGAATCTTCTGCATCGGATCCTGAAACGTGACGTCCGGCGCGTAGAGCGCGCGCATCTTCTCGACGAGGTCGCCGCGACCTGGCCCCATGGCTTCGAACACGTCGTAGAGCCGCACCCGCAAGGTCTGATCGGTCATGCGTGCGACGCTAGGACCATTGGCGTCGGCTGCCAACCGCGGAGCACGTCGACCTGCGGTGCAGCTTGGCGCCGGCTCAGTTGAGAACGAAGTTGTTCAGCGCGGCGACGATGACGCCCATGATGCTCTCGCCCGCGATGATGCCCGACGCGATCGGGACCACGAACCGGTTCGCGTTCTTCTCGTCCAGCCGCCCATAAATCTCGGCGATCACGGCGCCGATGAAGAACGCGAGCGGGTAGAAGAACGGAAGCAAGAGGCCGAGCCCGATGCCGGTCGGCGAGGGGAGGTACTTCTTCCACTTCGGAAAGATGATCTCGAGGAGAGCGAGCACGACCCCAATCGCGAGGCCCCAGAAAATGCCGGCGCGCGCCATCGGGTGCATGTTGTCGAGGCCGAGCTTGAAGACCTCGGCCACGGCCTTCCACTGCAGCGCGCCGGGGCACGCGAACTTGGGATCGGCGCCGTCGACGCCAGTGATCGCCTGCGCGTTCGGGATCAGGATGAAGTAGCCGAGCGTGCTCGCGATGGTCCCCGTGAAAATGCCGAGGAACTGCGCGACGAACTGACGCCGCGGGTGCGCGCCGAGGAGGTAGCCGCTCTTCAGGTCGTTCAAAAGATCGGCGCTCGCGAGGGCGGCGTTCGACGTGATGCCGGCGGTCATCAGGTTCGCGGTCGTGCTCTGCGGAATCAAGACGCCGTACGTGAGCTGCATGATCTTGCCCATCGGACCGCCGGGCGTGATGTCGGTCTCACCGGTTGCCCGGCAAGCCACGAGCGCGAGCACGAACGTGAGGAGCACCGCGATGATGCCGTAGTGCGGCGGCACCTCGAAGAAGCGCCACGCGAGCAGGATGACGCCGACGCCGCCGACGCTGGCGCCCACGGCGAACCAGGAGAGAGGGACCTCGGTGCGCTTCACGAGCGCGTCGTCGTTGCCGCCGCCGCTACCAAAGCTCGAGAAAGCGCGGACAATCGTGCGCCACTGCGCTGCGAACGCGACGAGCCCGGAGGACACCATGATCGGCGCGCCGATCCAGATCCCGATCTCCTTCCACGCGGCGCCGGGCTTGGTGGCGGCGGTGACGAGCTTGCCCGCCGGGGTCATCCACTCCGCTTCGAGCGCGTGAGGTGCAATCGCGAACGCGAGGATCAACCCGCCGACGAGCATGCTGAGCGTGACGCGAAGCCCGATGATGGCGCCCGCGCCCATGAGCACGATGCTGTTGTCGAGCTTCATTGTGAAGTCCGACCACTTGTAGACCTTGCCGGCGGCGTGCAGCCCGGGGAGCCAATCGAAGATGTTCGTCGAGCCGGGCAAGAGCGCCTCGCGCACGACCTTCTGCGTCTTGGGATCGACCTTCTTGAGGATCTCGAGATCCTTGAGGAGGGGCACGACCATCGCGATGCCCATCGCGCTGAAGAGCGCGCGCCCGCGTACGAGCGCCTCGCGACCTTCGCCGTAGAGGCTCTGCAACGTGACCGCGGCGGCGGTGCCGGACGGGAAGGTGAGGCGCTCCTGGTTGATCATGTTGCGCTTCATCGGGATCGCGATGAACACGCCGAGGATCGCGAGGCAAAACACCCACGGCGCGAGGATTTGCCAGGGGATCTGCGTGCCGCCCGGCATCGCGGGGCTCACCGTGAGAAGCAGCATGGCGGGCACCGCCGTGACGAGCGCGTGGCCCGTGGCGTAGCCGGCCGACGACGCCGTCGACTGCATGCAGTTGGTCTCGAGGATCGACATCGGGGTCTTCACGATCCCGAGCTTCATCATCGTCGACCACGACGAGTACGCGAGGATCGAGGACGTGATCGCGACGCCGACGAACCACCCCGTCTTGAGCCCGATGTAGATGTTCGTGAAGGAGAGGAAGAAGCCGATGATCGTCCCGACGACGACCGCGCGCACAGTGAGCTGCGGAGTGTCTTCGCCCCGGAAGGCCTTCGCGTACCAGGTGGCCTCGTCGAAGGTCATCACCTCGTCCGGCGGAATCTCGAGGGGACGGCTGCGAGCGAGCTCGTCGGGCGTGGTCGGCGGCTTCTGGAAAAGCGGCATGGCGCGCGCGAGCCTAGTGCAAGCTCGGGCCGATCGGGAGGGTCTGGGCGACTTCGAGCGCGATGCTCAGGATGCTCAGAAGGTGTCACCCGAAAGCGTGACGTCGGCCATCGCGTTGTCACCGACGGTCGGCGGGCTTGCCGAGAGCTGCGCATCGATGACGCTCGCCATCACGCGCGCGGCGACCTTCACGTGGCCGGGGTGATCGGCCAACTCGGACGGCCAGTGCATGAACACGCGTGGCGTCTTGCGAGCGTCCGCGCTGATCTTCGTGCGCACCTGGTTCGTCTTGCCGGTGACCGGAGTGCTCGCCTTGAGGAGCGTGACCGCGCGGCCGGGGTACGCCATCAAGTAGTTCACGACGTACGTGATGTTGTTGCAGAGGTACGTGTTGCTGCTTCGGGGAAAGCCGCCGAATTTCACGCCGGGGAGGAGATCGCCGAACGTCACGCCGTCGTGCTCGACGTCCTTCTGCACCTCAATCTCGCGCGCGGCGGCGTCGCGCACCGCGTTCCACGACATCAAGAGCCCTTTGCGCTCGTCCGCCCGTGAGGCCGAAGGCACGATCGGCGCGACGCTCTTGCCGGTGGGTGGAAGCGGCTTGAGCGCATCGGAGCCATCCTCGAGAGGCATGGCCTGGTTCACCGAGCCGAGCTCGATCCACAGATCCTGCCGCGGCCCCGCGATCCCGTTCATGAGGACGAGCGAAGGCTTGAACGCGTCGATCTCTTTCGCGACGAGGATGCTCGCAAGATCCCAGTAGACGGGTACGACCATCGCGCAGACATCGACGGCGCCGACGCGCGGAAGCTCGAGGCGCGCGGTGGTGACCCGTGTCTGAGGCTCGGGCGGATCGATACTCCAGCCTCGTGAGCCGGGCTCGGGCGGCGTCGTCTCCGGGTACTCCGCGCCGGGCACGAGCGCGGTCACGATGCGGCCGGTCGCGTTGTTCGTGTTGGCGAGAAAGCGTCCGAAGCCGGTGACGAGAACGCGCGGCCTCGGGGCGGTGCCGGCAGGAGTTTGGGGAAAGACGCAGCGCGCTTCGTACGAGGTCGCAAACGCGACGTTCGCGTCGTACTGCGCACGCGCGCGCGGCGAGCTCGTGTTCACCACGACGGCATCTTCCGAGCCACCTGCACCATCCTCATACTCTCCCGGTCCATCCGAGGCGCAGCCCGCGAGCGGTCCGAGCGCGAGCGCGGCGAGACAAGCGAGGACCGTGCGCGTGGGCGCACGAAGCTTCGGGCAGCGCTTCGGCATGTCAGTGGATGTACGATATAAGACTATGTTCGGCCACCCGGTTTTTTGGTCGAGATTGAACGCGCCCCCCTTCGCCTTGTGCCTACGCGCTCGTTACCCGTACCGTCGTATTCTTGCCTGGTTCGCTCGTCGAGCCGCTTGAAGGAGCCTATGTCTCGTCCCCTCTTCGTCGTTTGTGCCTCGGTCGGTTTGTCGCTTTACGCTTGCTCGAGCAGCGAGACGAGCCCGGTCGCGACGGACGCCGGAAGCGTTGACGCTTCTTCCGACGAAGATGGCGGCGGCGGTGGTGATAGCGCGACGAAGGATGCCGGCTCGTCGGATACGGGCAAGGTCGATACGACCCCGGCCGCCGTCACGCTCACCGGCAAAATCGCGCCAACCTGCACGAAGTTTCCCGCCCCGCCTCCCGAATGGGACTGCAACCTCAACGTCACGAGCCTCGTCATGAGCCCGGCGCCGCCCGCAGGCTCGACCGTCCCGGACATGATCGAGATCTCCTCGGAGAACAAGAAGGCGCCGGACACTGGCTGGATCGCGGGGTTGCAGGTGACCAAACCGAGCTACCCCGCCACGTGCTTGCAGAACCTCGCTTGGTTCTCGTCGAGCGCGAACCTCGCGTACCACGTGTTCGACAAGGTCGAGAACGGCGGAACCTGCGGCCTCGCTACGACGCAGCACGCGGATGTCACGCCAGCAGACTTCCCCACCGGCTTCAGTGCGACGTTGAAGGTGACGTGGAAGCCCTCGGGCAAGGTCATACCGGCCACGATCTCGTTCACGAAGTAATGCCGCTGCTCGCCGGACGACTCATGGCGCCCGGGATGACGTGAAACGGACCGACGCCCCCACAGCACGCGTGTAGAGTGCACCGACATCGGCAGTGACGACGACCGCGATGACGGGGTAGCCGCCGGTCGTCGGGTGGTCGGGGCCGAGGACGATCGGCTCGCCGGAGGGCGGGAGTTGGATGGCGCCTCGGACCATGGGGCGCGAGCGCACGACGGTGAGCACGCTATGCACGGCGTGTCCGGTGAGGCGCGCGCCTACGCGGTCGGTGGCCGGACCGACACGGAACGTACCGCCGAGAAGCGCCGCGAGCGCGGGCTCGTCGTGGTCGGGGCCCGGAAGGATCCGAAGCACGATGTCGGTACTCGCCGAGGTCGGCGGTTGCAAGCTCGCGCCGCGCTCGGTGCTCGAGATGGCGAGTGGCTCCGCGTCGCCCGCCGCGAGGAGATCGCCTGCGCGAAGGACGCGGCCTTCGAGACCTCCGAGCCGCGCGACGAGCAGCGTGCCGCGGCCGCCGAGGACGAGAGGCACGTCGATGCCGCCCGCGACCGCGAGGTAACGGACGCGTGCGGAGTCGGACGACGCGAGCTCGAACGCGACGCCGGGCGAGAGCTCGTGGCGCATGCCTTCGTCGGTTCCCACGACGACGGCGCGGCGATCGAGGCCGTCCTCGGACGTGACGCCGACGCGGCCGACGATCTCGAGCGCCGCGGCCCCTTCGTCGTTGCCGACGGCCGCGTTCGCACGCGCGAGCGCATCGGGCACGAGCGCTCCGCCGGGGGGCACGCCGAGGTGCATCGAGCCGTGGCGTCCGCTGTCTTGCACGGTGACGAGCCCGTGCACTTTGCTCACACGGAAGGCGCGACGCGCGAACGTCACGGTGGCTCTTTCGTGAAGCGCACGACGTCGCCGAGCTCGATGTCGAGCGGACGAAACAGGGGCGCCGTGCCGAGCAAATGCCAACCGCCGGGCGAAGCGTAGGGATAGATCGCGGTGTACGTGCCTGCGATCGCCAC
>CAXSGV010000271.1:0-9271 GCA_964236615.1 uncultured Polyangiaceae bacterium | reverse complement strand
GCCCAAACTGCGTGGTCATCCGCTTGCAGACCTTGATGGCGCAAAGCGCCGCCCGGTGCGTCCCCCAAAACACGCCATGCATAGTCAGCCCCTTTCAACGCGCACCGCACCGCGACGCCCACGCCCCGTAGCACCGCGTGTGCCAGCCAAAAATCGCACCCGCCGCGCCCCCGCGCCGGGAGGCGATCCCCTCGGATACCCGGTCTTCAATAAGCTGAAGACCGGTACCCCGAGGGACACACGCTCGCCGCGGTGACTGGCCGGGACAGTTTTTGGACGACCTCGGGACAATGGGGTGTCGGAAATGACGGAAGGCCGCTGCTCCTCAACTTGAGGAGCCGGCGGCCTTCGTCGAGGCGGTGCAACGCCTCGCGTGAGCTGAATGAAGCTCAGTGCGTGTCGGGGTGGCCCGGCGGCATTCCGCCCATGCCCGGCGGCATACCCATACCGGGCGGCATCATGCCCGGCATGCCCATGCCCGGCGGCATACCCATTTGCGGGCCTGCGTCCTTCGGGGCGCCGGCGTCGAGTGGACGCTGGAACTTCGAGGCCTCCGCCGTCGACCACTCGGCCGCGTTGCCCGAGATGACGAAGATGGTGGGGTCGCCGTCCTTCATCGCGTAGCGGAGCGAGCCGCCGGACGACTTGCCGACCTTGAGCGTGTACTTGCCGGCGTTGTCCTTCAGCGCGATCGTCACGGTCGACTCCGGCGCGTCGAGGCCCGTGTCTGCGGGGGATTTGCCGTCGCCGAAGTCCTCGGCGCTGAGCGCCTTGAAGTTGCTGAGGAGCTCCTTCACTTTGCCGTCGTCGAAGCGCGCGATGGGCTTGCCCTTTTCGGTGCCGGCCCACTTGTCCTTGTCCTTCGTGAAGCTGAGGACGTTGTCCTTCTTCTCGATCGTGACCTGCGTCGCGTTCGCGTCGTCGAACTTGAAGATCTCCGTCTCGCGCCACGCTTTGACTTCGCGCGCGTAGAGGTAGCCCGAGTAACCGCTCGCCGCGTAGACGGCGGGGGTGCCCGTCTTCATCATCATTTGACCGCGCTGGCCGGTCTTGCCAAAGACGTCGTCGACCTTCTTGTCAGCGCCTTTGAAGCCCACGATGTGAAGGCCTTTGCCGTCTTCGAGCTGGTAGGCCTTCTTGTTCGTGTCGGTGAGCTGCGACTCGACCTGCTCGGTGACCTTGAGCTCCTTCAGGTTGTCGAGCAGCGACTTCACGTTGCCCTGGTTCGCAGGCGCGACCACGGGCTTCGTGACGGTCCACTTGTCGCCCGTCTTCTCGAGGGTGACCTCGCCCTTCTCGCCGTTGGTGATGACGAGCTTGTCGAGGTCATCGGAACCTTTGATCTCCGGAAGCTCGGCCGCCTTGTCTTTCGACACGCCGATCGCCTGGTCCTTTTTCATCTGCGACCAGACGCCCACGCCAAGCAGGCCGAGCACCACCACGCCAACACCGATCTTCTGCGTACCGTTCATGTGCGATCAGTTCCCGATTCTTCAGAGAGCCAGCGAGAGGTTCTCGCGAGCTGACATGCGCATGCGCCAGCGGAGGATTCCGTAGAGGGCGAAGAGCAGCGGCAGGCCGAGGATGAGGACGATCTCGACCATGTGCTGCTGCGACTTGCGCGCCTCTTTCATCTCGGCGTCGCGCTTCTTGAGCTGGTCGTCGGTTTCGTTCTCGTCGAACTTGGGCTTCGACACGTCGCCGTAGACGAGGCCCGGCTCGCTGAGGATCTTCGCCGACACCGCGAGGAGATCGGTGTCGCCCGTGAGCCAGTCGAGCGTGTTCTTGAACGAGAGGATCGTGCCCGTGAGCGCCTGCTGCGCGTACGGCTGCGCGAGCTGGAGGAGCTGCTCGTCGCCGCCGCCGCCCGGCATCATGCCGCCGAACTGCCCCATGTCGGGCCCGTTACCCGAGCGCGCGAACGGGTTCGCGAGGAACTGGCTCGAGGATACGACGAAGATGCGGCCTGGGTTGGTCGACTCGGCAGGCGTATCGACGCCCTGCTTGTCGCCCGCGGGGAACGCCGTCTTGAGCTTGCCCTCGACGGTCGCGGCGACGGGGAACTGACCCCACTCGCCCTTCGGCTTCCACTGCTGGAGCGGCTTGAGATCGACGGTGTCGCCTTTGGCGAGGATCGTGCGCGGCGTGGAGCGCGCCACCACGTGGAGCTTCGCGCCCGGCTGCTTGTCGCCGTGAAGCGTGAGCGACGAAGCGAACGGAACGACGATCGACGGGATGCGGAAGAAGCCCGGGAAGCCCGTGTCGAGGAGCTGCTCCTCGCCGGTGAAGCGCGTGTCGTCCTGGATGTCCATGAACTGCGGGAAGCGCGCGCTCGCGACGCCGCCTTGCGTGAGGACGTTGACGCGGAAGCTACGACCGAAGTCGAGCACGACGTTCTTCTGCATCTCGATGCCGTAGCCCTCGAGGAGCTTCTCGAGGCCGTGCGCGTTGAGCGTCGCGTTCATGGTGGCGTCGGACGCCTTCACGTTCACGAACGACGCCATGACGACGAGCGACTTTCCCTTGAGCACGAACTGGTCGATGCGACGCAGCTCCTTCTCGGTGAAGTCCTTGTTCGGCTGCGTGATGATGAGCCCGTCGATCGCGCTGTCGATCTCGGTGTCGCCGCCTTTGAGGTCGACGTCCTGGAGCGAATAGAACGGGAAGTTCTTCGTGATGATCTCCTGCATCGACGGCTTGCCCATCTGGTTGGGCACGAGGTTCGCCTCGGAAAGCTTCATCTCGTCGTGGCCGGTGAGCACGCCAATCTTGTGCTTCACCTCGTCACCACGGTCGCGGATCTCGCGAACCTTGTTCGTGATCCAGAACTCGAGGCCGTCGGTGCGCTCCGGCGGGAGGAACTTGATCGCGTCCTTCTCGGCGCCGTACTTGAAGACGATGCCCATGAAGCCCTGCGTGACGGCCGCTTTCTCTTCGGTGTCGGAGGCTTCGCCGAACGGCTGCTCGACGAGGCCGGCGTCCTTGGCCGCCTTCTTCTGCTCCTCGTCTTTGGCTTCGATGATCTGGTAGTCGAACTGACCGCCGGACGCGTCCTTGTACTCCTGGAGGAGATCGCGAAGGTCGCGCACGAAGGCGTCGAGCTTCGGAAGACCCTTGGTGACGTAAGCGTCGACCGTCATCTTCTGCTTCATCGAGCGCAGCAAGTTGCCGCTGCCCTTCGAGAGCGTGAAGCGCTCGGCCTTCGTGGTGTCGACGCGCTTGTACATACCGAGCGCCGACAGTGCGTTCACCGCGATGAGAATTCCCGCGATGACGAGGAGGAGAATGCCGCTCTCGGCGGCGGCGCGTGCTTTGCGTTCCATGGCGTTACCTCAGGACCACTTCCGGCTCTCGAGAGAGCGAAAGCTGACCAGCAAACAGATGACGGCAATCGACAGGAAGTAGAGAACTGCGCGCGTGTCGATGAGGCCGCGTGCGAAGGGGAGAAAGCGGCTCTGGAAGCTGATGAACGAGATGACGTCGCCCGTCCAGCCGTGCAGAGACTCGACCACGCTTCCGAGGATGTAGAAGAAGAGCAGCGTTCCCGCGGTGAGGAAGAACGCGATGATCTGGCTCTCCGTGATGCTCGAGAACATCATCCCGATCGCGACGCCCGCGAGCGAGAAGAGCGCGAGGCCGAAGTAGCCCGCGAGGACCGGGCCCCAATCGAGCGCGCCGAGGTGCCACGGCCACACGAACATGGCGATCGGGTAGACGAGCGTCGTGAGGAGCAGAACGAGGCACATCATCACCGCGGCGAAGTACTTGCCGAGGATGACCTCGCTGTCCTTCACCGGCATCGTGATGAGGAGCTCGAGGGTGCCCGAGCGCTTCTCTTCCGCGATTGCCCGCATCGTGACGAGCGGGATGACGAGAGCGGCGAGCGCCCACGGCATGAACTCGAACAGGCGCGCCATCGACGCGCGGTCGACCTGCCAGAAGCCGCCGGACTGGTAGAGGAAGAAGTAGATGCCGAGGCCCAGCGTGCTTCCGCCGATGACGACGTAAGCGACGAGCGAGTCGAAGTACGCGCGGGTCTCGCGCCGCGCGATGGTCCAGGTGGTCTTCAGAGACTCACCGAACGTGCGCGACGACGAAACGCCCGACACTTTCTCTGTGGCGAAGACGTCACTACCCTTCGACGAGCCCTTTTTCGGCTCTTCGTCTTCGGTGCCTTCGTCTTCGGACTCTTCCTCTTCTTCTTCGAGGTCGTCGTCCTTCTCGTCGTCCAAGGTCTTTCCGGCGGTGCTCATTTCTCGTCCTCTTCCTCTTCGTCCGCGTCTTCTTCCTCGTCCGCCTCGTCTTCTTCTTCCTCTTCCTCGTCTTCAGGATCGGGAGCCGAGCCTTTCAGCTTTCGGTTCCGTTTCTCGTCGCCGATGGTGAGGTTGCGGAAGACGTCCTCGAGTGTCTGCGTGTCGCGGTGGAGCTCGAGGAGCACCCAACCCTTGTCGACCACCATGCGGAAAAGCTCGGGCCGCATGTCGACGTCGGAGTCGCTCGCAAGCTCGTAGGCGTGCGCGCGATCGTCGGTGGGAAGCTCGGTGACTTTGCCGACGCCGCGGAGAGCCGCAAGCGCGCCCTCGACCTCGGTCTGCTTCGGGAAGACGCCGGTGCCGCGGTAAGGCTGCTTGCCCGCCGACTCTTGAATCGACACGACGTAACGGACCTTGCCGCTCTTGGCGCGGATCTCGTCGAGCGGACCGTCGGCGACGATGCGGCCCTTCGAGACGATCATCGCGCGTGCACACGCGGTTTCGACCTCGGAAAGGTTGTGCGTCGAGAGGAGGACCGTGCGGTCTTCGCCGATCTGCTTCAAGTAGTCGAGAAACTCGGCCTTCTCGTTCGGGTCGAGATCGCTCGTGGGCTCGTCGAGAATGAGGATGGGCGGATCGTGGAGCAGCGCCTGCGCCAGACCGACGCGCTGGCGGTAACCGTGCGAGAGGTGGCGGATCTCCTTGCCGAGCACCTGCGCGAGGCCGCAGATCTCGACGACGTTGCGCGCGCGCTTCTTGAACGTCGACGCGTCGAGCCCGCGGAGATCGCCGGCGAAGCGGAGGTACTCGAGGACGGCCATCTCGAGGTAGAGCGGCGCGCGCTGCGGCAGGTAGCCGATGTTCTTCCGAACCTCGAGCGGCTCCTCGAAGACGTCGTGCCCCTTGATGCGTGCAGTGCCGTCGGTCGGCGCGATGAAGCAGGTGAGGATGCGCATCGTCGTCGACTTGCCCGCGCCGTTCGGCCCGAGAAACCCGACGACTTCGCCCTTACGTACTTCGAAATTGATTTTGTCGACCGCACGGAACGAACCAAAGCGCTTGCTCAGGTCGCTCGCATAAATCATCACGTCGCTCGGCATCCGCTTCTCCCGTAAGGAACATCTTCGCGTGTAAATCCGCGACTTCTCAGCTGAAAATCCACTTGAGATACGACCCCTGGTTGTGGGGCTCGCGCATCCTAGCGATGGGGGGTGGGGTGTCAACGTTCCATCCGCCGCGTCGCTCAGGCCCGCGAGGAGGGGTCGCCGACCGAACAAAGCGGGCCGCGATCTATTCCGGCACAAGCATGGCCGTATTGCAGATTGTTTCCTTATGACCCTTTGACTTGCGTCGCGGGCCCCAGAGGAGGAAGAAGGAGCCCGATGCGTGCAACCCTCCAGGCAGCCGCCCTCGTTTCCTCGTTCGCTGTCGCCGGTTTGCTTAGCGCATGCAGCGCGACGGATGCCGGATCACTGCACGAGCCCGGCAGCGGCGTTGGCGATCCCGCCAGCCCCGCCGAGGACGCGCCGGACGACGACACCACCGCGAGTGCGGTGCCCGATCCAGCCGTCGACGCCACCGGCGCACCGACGTGGACCTCCGTTTACGATCTCTACTTCGGACCTGGCAGCCCCGGCCATTGCAACGACACGCGCTGCCACGCCTCGTCGCGCGGCGGCTTCAAGTGCGGCCTCACCAAGGACACCTGCTACACCGGTCTCGTCGCCAGCAAGCTCCTCACGACGACCGCGCCGACGCGTTCGCCGCTCGTCGACAAGAGCCGCTCGCCGCTCTCTTGGTTCGGCGGAACGAAGGGGACGATGCCGCGCCGTGGCGCGAGCAACCCCAAAGCAGCGGCCGACATCGCAGCCTGGATCAATGCGGGCGCAAAGAACAACTGAGCCCCGCGCGCTCGCGCTTTTCTTCGTCGCGCTAGCGGCCGCCTCGCTCACTGCATGCCAGCACGTCGCGCCCTACGAGCGCGGCCGCCTCGCGCATCCGACGATGGTGTCCTCCGACATCGCCGGCGTGGGCGAGGGGCACGTGCGCGCGGTCCAAGAGGGCGCGATGGGCGGCGGGACGGGTGCCGAGAGCGGATGCGGTTGCAACTGAGAGCGCTTGCAGTTGCAGGTTCGTTCGCTGCGCTTTCCCTGACCCGGCAAGCGCGCGCCGAGTCACCCGTGGTCGTGCACGGCGCGAGCGAGGTCGCGGCGTACCAAGACACCGACGCGGTGCAAGTGATCACGCCCTCCATCGGTGCATCGATCGAGAACCCGACCGCGGGCTACAAGATCGGCGGCAGCTACCTCGTCGATGTCGTCTCCGCCGCGTCGGTCGACATCGTTTCGACGGCGTCGCGGCGCTGGCAGGAAGTGCGTCACGCGGGGGCGGTGGACGGCGCTTACAAGCCGAAGAACTTCGGCGTCGGAGCATCCGCTTCCGCGTCGGTCGAGCCTGACTACGTTGCCGTCGCCGCCGGCGCCTCGGTGACGCAGGACCTCGACGAGAAGAACGTCAATTTGCGTGCAGGGTACACGTTTGGCAAAGACACGATCGGCCGGCACGGCACGTCGTTCGACGTCTTCTCGCGATCGTTTGCTCACCACGCGGGCAACCTCGGCGCGACCTTCGTTCTCGACGCGTCGACGCTGCTCGCGCTCGTTGGCGACGCCGTGTTCGAGGTCGGCGATCAGTCCAAACCGTACCGCTACGTGCCCACGTTCTCGTCCGCGCTTGCTCCGACCATCCCGCTCGGCGCGTCGGTGGGGTTCGTCAACCAGCGGCGCAACCCGGAGCGTCTGCTCGAGCAGCTGCCGACGTCGCGCCAGCGCTTTGCGCTCACCTCGCGCCTCGCGCACCGCTTCGGCACGTCCACGCTGCGCGCCGAGGAGCGGGGTTACGCCGACTCCTGGCAGATGCTTGCGACGACGACCGACGTGCGCTGGCTCTTCGACCTCGGGCCGCGCGTGACGCTAGGTCCGCACCTTCGCTTCCACGGTCAGAAGTCCGTCAGCTTCTGGGAGCGCGCGTACGTCTCGAACGGCGTGAGTGATCTGCCGAAGCTGCGCACCGGCGATCGCGAGCTCGGCTCGCTCTGGACGGGCACCGGCGGCGGCCTCATCGAGTGGCACTTCGGCAAGCTCCCCGAGCCCCGCGCGTGGACGCTCGGCCTCCACGCGGACGCGATGTGGACGTCGTTTCTCGACGACCTCTACATCTCGAACCGGCTCGGTGTTCTCACCGCGCTCACCTTGGAGACGACTCTGTGACGGCCCGCGCCCGAGGCGTTCACGGCATCCAGCACGTGATGGCTCTCGCGTTCGTCGCGTTGCCCGCCATGCTTCCTGCGCTCGCCATGACCGCGTGCGATCCGGTGCACGATCGTCAAATCGCAGCGCTCGGCGACGAGCAGCCTGGCGTGCCCGCTGGCCGCACGCATCGCCCCGGTCAACCTTGCCTCGTCTGCCACGGCGGCAGCGGTCCCGGCCCCGACTTCACGATGGGTGGCACCGTCTATCTGAACCAAGGCGAGGACGCGCCGGCCTCGAATGTGGTCGTGCACATCACGAGCAGCAACGGCGAGACTCACGATCTCGTATCCAATTCGGCGGGCAACTTCTACATGTCGGCCCAAGAGTTCATCCCGACGTACCCGCTCGTCGTCAGCATCGAGGGTGACGGAGTCACGCAAAAGATGAGCACGCACGTCGGCCGCGATGGCTCGTGCGCGGGTTGCCACGTCGACCCGCAAGGGCCCACGTCGCCGGGCCGCGTCTACCTTCACGAGACGCCGAAATGACGCGCGCGCCCTTTCTCGCAGCAGCGATTGGCTTCGTGCTCGCAACCGCGTGCTCGGCGCCCGAGCAGGGGAAGGTCCCGATGACGCTTCCGGACCGCGCGACCTTCGCGCCGGTCGGCGAGCTCCTCGTGATGTCCTGCGGAACGCTCGACTGCCACGGCAAGGTCGAGCGCAACTTCAAGCTCTACGGGTTCGACGGGCTTCGGCTCGCGGCAGGCGATGTCTCGGGCAAGGCGCCGGCGACGACCGATCGCGAGCTCGACGCCGACTTCGGATCACTCGTTGCGCTCGAGCCCGAGCTGACGAGCGCGGTGGTCAAAGAAGGTGGCGCGCGACCGGAGCGCCTCACCATCGTGCGCAAGGCACGGAACGCAGAGCGTCACGAAGGCCTTCAGATCTTCAAGCCGGGTGGCGACGACGATCGCTGCGTGACGAGCTGGCTCGCCGCCGCGATCGACACGCCAGCGTGCAACGCCGCCATCGCGGCGCGCACGATCGCGAAGTGAGCTCCGCTCTCATCGTCGGCCGCGCCGGCTGTCACTTCGCTAGCTTGTAGACTGCACCTGTCGCGTTGGGCGCCGACGCAGTGACGTAGACGCCATCGGCGACGGCGATTGCGTGGGGTGAGTCGATCCGCGAGGCGAGGACCGCAACGTCGGGTGTGGTCACGTCGATCGCCGCGCGCAGGACCGCGCCGACCGTCGTGTCCTGGTTCGTCCAATAGAGGTTCGCGTCGGCGACCGCGAGGCGCGCGGGGTGGTTGAGACCGGCGATCAGCGGCGTCGCGGTCCCGCCGCCGACGGGTACAGCGACGATCGACGAGGTGTCGCCCGCGGACTCGAGCGTGACGAACGCGCGAGCGCCGGCAACGACGACATCGCCAGGCGTTCCGCTCGCCGGCGTCCAGAGCACCTCGGGTGCGCCGCCGCTCCGTGACACGCGAAAGAGCGTCCCGCCGAAGCTCGATTGACCGACGAAGTAGACGTTCTGCGCGTCGAGCGCGATTCCCGCGGGCGCGATCTGACCGACGAGCGTGGTCGTGAGGTTCTGCGCGAGACCGCCCGCGAGGGGCGCGCTGTCGACGGTGATGCCTAGCGAAGGACCGCGCGAGACGACGAAGACGCGCGTGCCGTCGGTGGCGATGGCGGTCGGCGCCTCGAGGTTGCCGAGCACCACGTGCGGCATCGCACCGGTGACGAGCTCGACGGCGACGACCGAA
>CAXSGV010000270.1:0-9277 GCA_964236615.1 uncultured Polyangiaceae bacterium | reverse complement strand
ACGACGAGCACGAGCGCCGCGCCCCAGGCCTGCGCCTGCTGATCCTCGTAGGGCGAGCCGGCGTATTGGTAGATCTGGATCGTGAGCGACGGCGTCGGCTGATCGATCCCCTGCGCCCATCCGTTGTTGTTGAGGGCGGTGAAGAGCAGCGGCGCTGTCTCGCCCGTCACGCGCGCGACCGCGAGAACGACGCCGGTGACGATGCCCGGAGCGGCGGTGCGAAGCACGACGCGCACGATCGCGCGCCACTTGGGAACGCCGAGCGCGAGGGCCGCTTCACGGAGCGCGTCCGGGACCAGCTTGATGAGCTCTTCGGTCGTTCGCGTCACCGTGGGGAGCATCAGGACCGCGAGCGCGAGCCCGCCGGCGATGGCGGAGAAGCGATGCATCGGCACGACGACGAGCGTGTAGACGAAGAGGCCCGCGACGATCGACGGCACGCCCGCCATCACGTCGGTGGCGAAGCGTACGATCCGTCCAAAGCGATTCTGACCGAACTCGGCGAGGTAGACACCGGCAAGTACCCCCAGCGGAACACCGAACGCGCACGCGAGCGCGACCAGCGTGAGCGTGCCGACGATCGCGTTCGCCATACCGCCGCCGGTCTCGCCGGGAGGCTTTGGCACCTGCGTGAAGAAGTTCCAGTCGAGGGCAGGCGCACCCTTGCTCGCGATGTGAAACAAGATCAAGACGAGCGGGACGATCGCGAGCAGCGTCGCGCCGAGGCACGCACCGCGAACGACCGCGTCGGTGATCTTGCGGCGCCGGTAGCTCACGTGCGTGCTCCCCCGGGCATCCGGCCCACACGCCACACGAGGAGACGCGCGATCATGTTGAGCAACAGCGTGAGCACGAACAAGATGAGACCGAGCTCGGTGAGCGCCGAGAGCTGGAGGCCGTGCGCCTCGGGGTACTGGTTGGCGATCACGCTCGCGAGCGTCGACGCGGGCTCGAACAGGCTCGCTTTGATTTGCGGCTTGTTGCCGATGAGCATCGTCACCGCCATCGTCTCGCCAAGAGCGCGCCCGAGGCCGAGGATGATCGCGCCCGAGATGCCCGACTTCGCGTAAGGCAACACGACGCTGCGGATCATCTCCCAGCGCGTGGCGCCGAGCGCGAGCGCCCCTTCCCGGATCACGTTCGGCACCGAGCGTAGGACCTCGCGGCTGACCGACGAGATCGTCGGAAGGATCATGATCGCGAGCACGATGCTCGCGAGAAGCACGTCGTTGCCGAAGGGCGCGCCCTTGAAGAACGGGAGAAACCCGAAGGCCTTGCCCAGCGCAGGCTCGACGGTCTCGATCATCACCGGTCGCAGGACGAAGAAGCCCCACAGGCCGTAGATGACGCTCGGAACGGCCGCGAGGAGCTCGACCAAGAACGAGAGCGGACCGCGGAGGCGCAGAGGCGCGAGCTCGGCGAGGAAGATGGCGATTCCGAGCGAGATCGGCACGGCGATCAAGAGCGCGAGAATCGAGGTGACGAGGGTCCCGTAGATGAACGGCAGCGCGCCGAAGCTCTCCGCACCCTCGACCGGGTTCCACTCCTTGCCCGTGAGAAACCCGAAGCCGTAGGCCGAGATGGTGTCCTTCGACGCGTACGCGAGGGCGCACGCGACGATGACGAGCACCACCATCGTGACGGTGGCGAATGTCGCCGTCAGTGCACGAAAGGCGGTGTCGCCTGCGTTGACCTCGCGACGCACGAGCCTACTTGCCGCCCGCGCCCGCCGTGTCGACGTCGGTGAGAAGCACCTTTCCACCGCTCTTGAGGCTCTTCAGCTTGGCCTCGGCCTTCGTGACGACCTCGGCGGGGAGCGGCGCGTAGTCGAGCGCGGGGCCGAGCTTCTGTCCGTCGTGGATGCCCCACCACAAGAACTTCGCAAGCGCTTGGCCCTTGTCGAAGCTCGGGGTGTCCTCGTAAACGAGCGCATACGTGAACGCCGCGATCGGGTACGCGGTGTCGCCGTCGGCGTCCGTCAACGACACGCGCATGTCGTCAGGCAGCTTGGTCGCGATACCCGCGGCCGCAGCCGTCGTGCCCTCGAGCGTCGGCTCGACGAACTTTCCGGCTTTGTTTTTCAACAGCGCGACGGGCTGCTTCGTCTGTCGCGCGAACGCGAGCTCGACGTAGCCGATGGCGCCAGGCGTTTGCTTGATCTGGTTGGCGACGCCGTCGTTCTTGTTCGCGCCAGTGCCGGTCAGCCACTTCACGCTCGTCCCCTGCCCGACCTTCTCCTTCCAGGTGGGGCTCACCTTGGACAGGTAGTCGGTGAAGACGGCGGTCGTGCCACTGCCGTCGGAGCGGTACACGACACCGATGTTCTGCGCCGGGAGCTTCGCGCCCGCGTTGACGGCGAGGATCTTCGGATCGTTCCAGGTCTTGATTTCCCCCGAGAAGATGGCCGCAAGGAGCTCGGGCGTCAGCTGCAGCTTCGGCGGCGCATCCTTCACGTTGTAGGTCACGACGACCGCGCCGAGCGTGAGCGGAATGTGAAGGATCTTGCCGCCCGCCTTGGCGAGCTGGTCGTCGTTCATCGGCGCATCGGTTGCACCGAAGTCGACGGTCTTGTCGCTGATGGCCTTGATGCCGGCGCCCGACCCAACGGGCTGGTAGTTGATCTTGGTCTTGTTCTTCGCCTGGTACTCGCTGACCCACTTCGAGAGAATTGGGTTCACGAAGGTCGAGCCCGAGCCGTTGAGCGCGACGTCGCCGCCACCGCTCGCGCTCGTCGTGCCGCCGCTGGAGGCGGCGCCCGGCGCCGGGCCGCTGCCACTGTCGCCCTTGCATCCAACGGCGCCGATCGCGCCGACCGCGCCGATCAAAAGAAGCGCGACGCCCCTACCGAGCCCGCGGGGGCTCGCCTTCGCAACGTGATCGTTCCTGGGTTCCATGACCCGAAACCTAGAAACGTCAGGTGACGAACAGGTGACAGCTCGCTGCGTTCTCGGTGACGATTACTCGGCCGACGCGAAAGGAAGACGAACCTCGAAGGTCGTGCCCTGGCCGACGACGCTCTTCACGGTCAGCGTGCCGCGCATCGCCTCGACGAGGTGCTTGACGATCGACAGGCCGAGACCGGTGCCGCCGAGCTCGCGTGAGCGACCCGCGTCGACGCGGTAGAAGCGCTCGAAGAGCCGCGGCAGGTGGCGGGCTTCGATGCCGGGTCCGGTGTCCTCGACGTGCACGACGATCTTGTCCTCCTCTTGCGTGAGCCGCAGTGTCACCGTCGCGCCGGGGCAGTACTTCACGGCGTTGTCGACGAGGTTGGTAACGACTTGCTCGAAGGCTCGGCGATCGACGACCGCGCGCATCTTCGTCGCAGGCCGCGCGACCTCGAGCAGGACCTTGCGTTTGGCAGCGCGCTCGCGAAACAGGTGAATGGTGTGCTCGACGGCGGGCACGAGATCGACCGTATCGAACGTGAGACGCAGCTCCTTCGACTCGATGCGCGAGAGGTCGAGCAGATCCTCGATGAGCCGGTTCAAGCGATCGGCGTTGCGCTCGATGATGTCGAGGAACCGCGAGGCCGCCGCGGGATCTTTCACCAGCGCGTCCTGCAGGGTCTCGCCTGCCGAGCGAATCGCGGTCACTGGGGTGCGGAGCTCGTGGGACACGTTCGCCACGAAATCACGCCGGATCGTCTCCAAGCGCCGCACGTCGGTGACGTCGCGAACGACGACGAGGCGTTCACCGTCCGCGGCCGAGCGCTCGAGCACGCTCGCGCGGACGAGCAGTCGACGCGGCTTCATGCCCAGCGTCTCGATCTCGCCGATCTGCGGCTCGGTGCGCGCCGCGTCGACAAGCTCTTTCAGGTCGGCGTGACGAACGACGTCGAGGAGATCGCGCCCGACGGCGTCACCTCCGAGGAGGAGCATGCGTCGCAATGACGGGTTCATCGCCGCGATCGTTCCGCGACCGTCGAGGACGAGCACGCCTTCTTCCATGCCGTCGAGCACCGCGCCCAGGAGATCGCGCTCGTCGCGTAGCTCCTTCATGGTGGTGGAGAGGCTCGACGCGAGGTGATCGAGGGCGCCGCCGAGCTTCGCGAGCTCGTCGGTTCCGGGCACGCGCGTGCGCACCTCGAGATCGCCGCCGGCCATGCGCTCGGCGGAGCTCGTGAGGTTGCGCACGACCTTCGACACCCAGTGCGCGCCGACGCTCGAGAGCAGGATCGCGGCAAGGGACGCCACGAGCGCCGCGAAGAGCAGCGTCTTGTGTTGGCGCGCCACGGCCGCCTCGACGTCCGTGAGCGGCGTCGCGATTCGCACCGTGCCCGCGCGCTTGCCCGCGTGCTGGAACGGGATGGCCACGTACGACATTTGCTTCTTCACCGTCTCGCTCGTGCGCGTGCTCTGGCCGCGACCGGTGGCGAGCGCGGCTGCGATCTCCTGGCGATCGGCGTGGTTTTGCACACGCGGAAGCTCCTCACGGGAGACCTCGGAATCGCCGATCACCGTGCCGTCGAGGCGGACGATCGTGACGCGTGCGGCCGCGCGTCCGCCCAGATCGTCAGCGACGAGATCCCACGCGGTGAGGTCCTCCAGCGGATCGCCGATCGACGAGACCTCGCCCTCGAGCAGCCGCAAGCGGACGAGCGCGTCTTCGTCGACGCGCGCACCGAGATCCTCAGCGAGCGCCTGCGCCAAGTAGAGATCAGCGCCGAGCGTCGCGAGCACGATGAGCCCCACCGAGGCGAGGAACAGCTTGAGCCGAAATCCCACCGCGGACCGTACTCAGCCGTGATCGTCCGGGGCTGACGCGAACCGGTAGCCGACGCCGCGCACGGTCTCGACGTAGTCGCCCGCGTTGCCGAGCTTCTCGCGAAGACGCTTCACGTTGGAGTCGACGGTGCGCGTCGTGACGTCGGCGTGAATTCCCCAGACGTCGCCGAGGAGCGCTTCACGCGTCTGCACCCGGTTCTTGCGATCGTGGAGCGTGACGAGAAGACGGAATTCGAGCGCCGTGAGCTCGACCTCGGCGCCGTCGACCCACACACGGTGCGCGCTGCGCTCGACCTTGAGCACGCCGAACTCGATGACGTCGGGGACGGCGTCGTCCGGGGTCTGCCGGCGAAGGATCGCCTGCACGCGGAGCAGAAGCTCGCGCACGCTGAACGGCTTCACGACGTAGTCGTCCGCGCCGAGCTCGAAGCCGAGCACGCGGTCGATCTCCTCGCCCTTCGCCGTCAGCATCATCACGTGCGTCGCGCGGGTGCTCGCGCCCTGCTTCAGCGCCTTGCAGACCTCGGTGCCGGGGATGTCCGGCAGCATGAGGTCGAGCAGCACGAGATCCGGCCGGCGCTCCTTCGCGAGCCGAAGCCCCTCGCGGCCGCTCGACGCGACCTGAACGATGTGGCCGGCGTTGCGAAGGTTGTATTCGAGGACATCCTGGATGTCCTTTTCGTCCTCGATGACGAGGATGCGCGCGCGGGCGTCGGCCATGGTGAATGGGAGTTAGCGCCGGCTTGTGACAATGCGATGACGACCGGGTCACGGGGTGCATAGCACGCACCCCACCACCGTATTGTTGCTACCTGCACCGTAGGTACGGGCATCATAGGCTCGCCCGGAATGACGAAATGGACGTGGAAGCTCGGACCGGCGACGGTGGCGCCTGCCATCCTCGACCCCTTCGCGCCGAAGCCCGTGATGCCCTCACCGCTCGAGGAGGAGGCCGTTGCGCTCGCTGCGGTCGCCGCGGAGCGGGTGCGTCCTCCCCCCGTTCTCGTCGATCGCCTCATGGCTGAGGCGCTCGCCCTGGTCGCGGTGTCGGAACGCTACACGCGCAAGCTCAAGGAGAACGGCCTCGATCGTTCGGCGATTTCTACGCTCGAGCTACGAACGCGCGCGCTCGGCGAAGCCCACCTCCGCCTCGAGCTGGCGCGGGCGACGACGCGCCCCTCGAGCGAGCTCGACATCGAGCGCGATGCCCGCACCACACGCGCCGACCTGATCGCGGCCGCGCGCTTCGCGGTGCGCGACGACACCGAGGCCATGGCGGCCCTGTTCGCGCTGCAGGAGGGCGAGGACGCGCGCACGCTCATCGCCGATCTCCGCGCGCTCACGAAGCTCCTCGCCCGGCACCTCGCGGCCTTCGATCGGATTGGCTTCAAGGCGCGCAAGCGGATCGCCGAGACCGAGGCGGTCATCGCCGATCTCGAAGCGGTCCGCGCGTACGAGCGCGAGCTGCACCCCGACGAGGTCGCGGCGCGCGACACCCGCGACCGCGCAACCATTCTTCTGCTCGAATCCATGTCGCTCGTACGCGCGGCTGGCGAGTACGCGTTTCGCGCGAAGCCACGCATCCTCGTTCGTTTCCGAACGGCGTACGATCGCACGCGCGTCCGCTTGTAGTCTCGCTTCCTCGGATGCCAGGGCGCGCTCACCCGACAGGGTGATCTACGAGTAGAGTGCGCGCATGGCTCGAAGGCGACTTCCGCGGTTTTTGATCACGCTCGTGGTGCTCGCCGCCGCCGGAGCGATCCTCGTCTTCGTCGTCGCCCCTTGGTACGCGAAGAAGCTCGCCATCGAGACCGCAGCCCACGAAGGCGTACGCCTCACGGTCGAGCGCGCGAGCGTCGGGCTCGACGGCGTGCACCTCGCAGCCCTCACGGCGAGCGTCCCCGAAGCGCCGGGATCACTCGCGACCATCGACGACATGACGATCGCGTTCTCCGGCATCAAGCCGAAGACCGCCACGCTCCGTGGGGTCGCGGTCACGCTCGAGGGCGACGCGCAGCAGCTTTTGCTCGGGCTCGCGTCGGCACGTCGCGTCGGCGAGCCCACCGGCGCAGGTGGTCCGCTCGAGAAAATAATCGTGCAGAATGCACATGTTCGCTGGAACGGCGCGTTGGGCCCGTCGACCAGCGTCGATGCGACCGACGTGACGGCCGAGCTCCTCCCCGCACCGCGCCTCGGCGACGAGCTTCACGCGACCGCAGGCAACGTGCGCGTGGCGATGGGGCGCGAGCTCGGGCCGTGGCGGGTCGCGTACGACCGATCCCCTACCCTCCTTCGCACCGTGATCGATTTCGACCCGGAGGAGCGCGGCGCAGCGACGATCGTCTTCGCACGAACGATCGCCCCGGGAAAGCCCGACGCGACGACGGCCGAAGGCGAGATCCGAAAGCGAAAGCTGTCGAAGCTCGGCATCCCAGGCGCTGTCTTCTTGCTGCCGTCGAAGGACGATCCCGAGGTCGAAGCGCACGTGAAGCACGCGAGCCCCTCCCCGGCGCAGTCCGAAGGGGCCGTGTCGTTCGTGGTCCGCGGTCTGCAGCTCCCGCAGATGCCGGTGCCGGGCGACGTCGCGCTCGACATCGCGTGGGCAGGCGATCCGGCGAGCGCGATCGCCCTGTCGCGCGGCACCTTCACCCTCGGGCCGTTCTCGGGCGACGTTCACGGAACCATCCAGCCCTACGACGGCGGGTTTCGCACCGACCTCGCGTTCAAGAGCACGCCGGTCGCGTGCGAGGTCCTCGCGGGCACCCAGTTGGGCGGCGCATCGGCGGGTCTGGCAGCGCTCGCGCAGATGACGGGGCTTTCGCGTGCGGTCACCGGCGACGCCGATATTTCGGGCGTCCTCGTCTTCGACAGCAGCAAGCCCGCGGCCACGCGGTTCGCGCTGACCCCCGCCAACCGTTGCGGACTCGCTCTTTTCCCTGCAAACGGACAGCAGGCGCGCTAGAACCTCGCGCTCTCCTTTTTTTTGCCCGAACACCCTGACCCCGAAACCGAAAAGAGTCGATCCATGCGCGGATTCCTTCAGCCTGCCGTGAAACCTGTCGCCAGCGAGTCGCAGCAGGCGTTCCGCACCCTGTCCCGCGCCCGCCGCAACAAGGTCGCGAAGACCGCGCAGACCACGCTCATCAAGGCCGACCAGTGGGCCCGCGGTGACGCGATCACGAGCGAGCTCGCCGACGCGCTCGAGCGCGCGCTCAAGGACCTCAAGGCAAAGCCCGTCAAGAAGTCCTGAACGAGCGCCATGCGCGTCTCGGTCAAGCGGCCCGCGTGGCTGGGATCCGTCGTCGTCGCGCTTGCGTGCGTGGCGTGCACCCCCGCCGCGTCGCCCGAATCGGGCGCGGGGGATCGCACCCGCGTGGTCGACGTGAAGGTCTCGCCTGACGCCTTCAAGGTCGACAAGGTCGGCGGCGGTGATGGCTCAGTCGAGCCGAACGGCGTTCCCGACTGCGTGCTCGAGGTCAACGTCGAGGGCCCGGCGCTCGGTCTGATCCTCGTCGCAAAGGACGAGCGCGACGCGCCCATCGCTCAATGGGACACGCTGACGGGCAAGGACACGCTGCCGTCGAACGCGGGACTCTACTCGACGCACGGCGACACCACCGCCGGCATGGTCGTGATGGAAGGTGGCGTGCGGAAGACGCGCAGCGACGGCTCGCTGCCGCCGATCGCTGCGGGCGTGCACACGCTCACGATCTACGCCGAGATCCGCGATGTCCCGCAGCTGAAAAAGATCGAGCTACTGCTGCAGCGAAACGACGGCTCGCTCGTGCGTGGGGCCACGATACCGCTCACGCTGCCCGTCACGGCGGCCACCGCGGTCACCCCTCCGAGCTGAGCACGCCCGAGCTGTACTCTTCGCGAACGAGCACCCCGGCGGCGTCGAAGCTCACGGCGCTCACGTCGACGAGGTAGTCCTTGTAGCGGTACTCGAGCGTCACCGTGCGGAGCGTGCCCTCACCGAGGTAGCCCGCGGTTGGCGTTCCCTTCATCGTGCCCGCGCCAAGATCTTTCTCGAGCGCGACGCCGATGGAGCCAATTGCGCGCGCGGCGTCTTCAGGGCGCCTGTGGCTGCGGAACGTCGTGACCGCTACGAGGCGGCCCGAGGGGGTGAAGCCGAGGGAGAGATCATCGATGGTCGTCTCGGCGTCGGTGCGACCGAGCGCGGACGGCGACACGTTGGCGCATTGCACGAGCGTGCCCTTCCGAGATTCCGTGCAAGATACACCGTTCTTCGCCGACCACGTGCGGACGTCGGCGAGCGTCGTGGTGTCGAGCGCGAACCCGAGAGCTGGTCGCGCGGGCGACGTCGTGGCTCCGCGGGTCTTCTCGACCGCACGAAGGCGCGCAGCTTCGACGTCGGCGGGCGAAACCGCGGCACCGACGGGACAGCTGGCCATCTTGAAACCCATCCTGGCGAAGCTCGGTGCAAGCTTCGCCAGGACCGGACGACCCGCCTTCGTATGGAGCGCTCCGATCCCGGCCACGGAGATCGTGGAGATGCTCAGGAGGGCGACGGCAGCTTTCTTCCATACGAG
>CAXSGV010000269.1:1206-9344 GCA_964236615.1 uncultured Polyangiaceae bacterium | reverse complement strand
AGAACATGTCCTCGGTCCAGAGGCGGAACATGTTCTCGTTGTAGTTGCCAAGGTGGCCGCTGGTCCGAAACAGCTTCGGATCGAAGGCCTGCGGCGTGATGACCTCCTCGTAGCCGTACTTCTCGTAGAGCTCGCGGATGTACGTGACGAGTGCATTGTACACGTAAGCACCCTTCGGCAAGAAGAAGGGCATCGCCGGCGAGACCGGGTCGAACAAGAAGAGGTCGAGCTCCTTCCCGAGCTTGCGGTGGTCGCGCGCTTTGGCCTCTTCGATTCCTTTGAGGTGCGCTTCGAGCGCCTTCTCGGACGGGAACGCGGTGCCGTAGATGCGCTGGAGCATCGGGTTGCGCTCGTCGCCACGCCAATACGCGCCCGCCACGCTCATCAGCTTGATCGCCTTGAGGAAGCCCGTCGAAGGCACGTGCGGCCCCATGCAGAAGTCGACCCATTCGCCGGTGCCATCGGGCTTTCCATGGCGGTACAGGGTGAGCGTCTCCTCGGGTGGACGGCGCTCGATGATATCGACCTTGTAGGTTTCGCCGAGGTCGGTGAAGAGCTTGATGGCGTCGGCGCGCGCGATGACCTCGCGTCGGAAGGGCACGTCTTTCTGCACGAGCTCGCGCATCGTCTTCTCGATGGTCGCGAGATCTTCTTCGGTGAAGGGGCCGCCCGCCTTGTCGAAGTCGTAATAGAAGCCGTCCTCGATCGCGGGACCGATGGTCACCTTCGTGCCGGGAAACAGGCGCTGCACCGCGTCGGCCATCACGTGCGCCGTCGAGTGGCGGATGACGTCGAGGCCGTCCTTCTCGTTCGTGCGGACCGGCTTCATCGTCTCGGCCTTCGCAGCGTCGACCGGCGTGTGGAGATCGACGATCTTGCCGTCGACGCGAACGGCGACGATGTCTTTGTCGAGCTTCCCCTTGGCTTCGAGGATTTCCTTCGGTGTCTGCATAAGCGCCTGATTCATGGAGCGCGCACTCTAGCAGAGACGCTCTTTCTTCTCTCGGCGGCTGAGCCCGCAGAAAACGCGCGACGGTGGGGAGGGCTCCGTCATCGGTAAGGCCATGGCGCTCCCCCTGCTCTTCCGGTTGCCCCGCAAGAAGCTGCTTCCCCTCGTCGTCACTTCCCTTCCTTTACTGGTTCTTCAGGGCGAAGCGCGCGCCCAAGCGCCTGCGACACCGACCGCACCGGCCGCGCCCACGACGACGACCGAGCCAGCCACGGCAGCAACGACTCCGGTCGTGCCCGCAACATCGGACCAGCGCGCAACTTCCCTGACGCCGACCCCTGCGGAGCCCAAGCCGCCGGAGCAGCAGGCCGACGAGCGAACCAAGTTCGAGGCGGATCCCGTTCGCGATGGCGCGATCGTCGGCATCGGCGTCGGCTTCGCGGGGATGCTCCAGTTGATCACGGGAACCGGCGAGGTGAGGCCGCAGACGATCCCGCCGAACTTCGACACGAAGAACCTCCTCTTTTTCGACCGCATCGCGGTCACGCAAACCCCGTCCACCACCGCGAAGAGCCTTTCGAACGTCGGCCTCTACGCCGCCGTCGCGTTCGCCATCGCGGATCCCGTCATCAGCGGCATCCGTGAGAAGAGCGTGCAGACGGGCCTCGTCGACGGGATCATCTACGCGGAGTCGCTCACGATCACCTTCGGCGTCACGAACCTCGCGAAGATCGCGGTACGGCGTCCGCGGCCCTTCGCTTACATCGAGGCCAACGCACACAAGGACGACGCGGCGTTCCTGGCGTCCACGGACAGCGGTCTCTCGTTCTTCTCGGGGCACTCGGCGATCTGCGCCGCGACGACGGCAACGGCGACCTACCTCGCGTTTGCGCGCTCGCCGCACACCGCGCGGCCGTGGATCACGCTCATCGTCGGAACGCTCGTCACCGGGTTCGTCAGCTACGAGCGCGTGCGCGCGGCCGATCACTTTCCGTCCGACGTCATTGCGGGTGCCTTTGCCGGTGCCGGCATCGGCACGCTCGTCCCGCACTTCCACCGCAGCGAGACCGTCAAACAGCGCGCGGTGTGGGTCGGGTTCGCGCCCGCGGGCGGCGGCCAGGGCGAGGGCGGAAGCCTCACGATGTCGGGCTACTTCTGAGAGGGCCCGAAGATTTTTGAAGCTGTCCGGCGCGCGCGATCTGGCGCGCGGTCTACAACGTCAGCCCGGATACGCGGCCGCAGATCGTGCCCGAGAGCTGGTTGCCGTTCTGCGCCAGCTGCAGAGCACATGGCTCGGGCGCCGCCGCGTCCGCTACGGAGCCGAACGGCAGCGGCGGGCTGTAGACCGTGCCGGCGAAGGTCATCGCGTCGCTCGTCATGGTGAGCGACGTCGTCGTTCCGGGTTGCACGGCGATCGTGCCGACCTCGACCGCGGTGCCGCTGATCGCGATGTCGTAGTTCTGGGTGGGCTCGGTGTCGGCCGCGATGTAGCGGCAATGGTCGAAGACGTACGTGAGGTTCACCGTGGTCGTCCCGACGTTGGCGTTCGACGTCGCCGTTCCCGTGATGTGCGCGGTCCCACCGAACGGCGAGCACGCGTAGGTCTGGTCCTGCGGTCCCACCGGACCGTTCTGCAGCGCGCCGTTGAAGACTTGCTTCATGGTCTCGCGGAACGCGCGCATGGCGACGGCGTCCTGGCACACGCGATCGCAGGTCGGCGCCGTCGGGCTCGGGCCCGCACCGCTGCATGCCGGGCCGATGAGCGTGACCGCGAGCAGCATGGCGAGCGCGAGGACACGTCCGGCCTTCGATTGTCGTTTTCGCATTCGCTCTTCGCCTTCCATTCGTCGCATCGCCATCAGAACCCCCCCTCGAGCCCGAGGCTCGGGATCGTCACGGGTCCGATCTTCGTCTCCTGGCATCCCTGCAGCGTGCATTGCGTTCCGATCGACTCCTTCGTCAGCGTCGCGTTCATCCACTCTGCCACGAACGAGATCCACCACTGCTTGCTGAGCTGCCAGCGCTTCTCGAGCCGCAGATCGCCACGAAAGAACGGCGAGAGACGCGTCGACGTCGGGTCGGTGGGGTCGGGCGCCTTCGGCAGACCCGTGTAGAAAGTGACGCGCGTTCCGGCGCGCCAGTTGCGCCCGAGGTCGTAGGCGATGGCCGCGTTGAGGACGTGCGTACGATCGAACGACGCGATGAAGTCCATGTTGTTCGCCGAGCGGGTCGAGCGCGAGAGCGTGTACGAGACGAAGCCGCCGAGTCGGCTCGTGAGCTTCCGTTTGAAGTAGAGCTCGAGGCCGTAGGCCGTGCCGCGCGAGCGGGTCTCGAAGGCCTTTGCAGACTGCACGTCATCTGCGCTCTGCGCGCCGCCGCCACCACCGCCCGCGCGATCCGAGCCCAAGGTGCCCGGCGGAAAGCGTTGCCCGCAGCGTCCGTTGCCGCGCGGCTGGCGGCCGGGGTCGCCGGAGAGCGTGTCGCTCGGGAACTGCCCTGGCTGGCAGCCGTTGATGTCGGGAGGCGTGACGCTCAGCGCGTCGCTCAGGTTGAAGAAGGCGTTGTGAAAGACGGTCGCCGTCGCCGTCATCCCCGGTCCCACGTCGACCTCGACGCCCATGCTCTCCTGCACCGCGGTCTGCAGTCCGCCGTGAAGGCCGCCGGGTTGAAACCCCGGAACCGGGATCACGAACGACGGCGTCTGGTGCGCGAGGCCGATCGCCGACAAGAGCCGTGACCGCGGGTTGAGGATCGTCTTGGTCGCGAGCCGAGGATCGATGCCGACGGCGGTGGCTCCTTCCGAGGTGTAGAAGTCGAGCCGCGCGCCCGGCGTGATCTCGAGCCGGTCTCCTGCTTCGAGGACGACGTCCGCGTGCACGCCGAGCGCCACGTCGGTGCGCGATGGGAACAGGCTCGTGAGGCGCGCTTGTGCGGGGCCGAGATCGGCGGCCGGCAGCTGGATGTCGTAGGTGTCGAGCTGCGCGTCGGTGCCCACGCGCATGAGGGCGCGCTCCGACACGCGGTAGGCGATCTCGTTGCGCGCGCGTACGAGCCGATCGCGAAGCACACGTCCCGCGTCGAGCTGCGTGCGATCGAGCCCGAGGGTGACGGCCGTGCGCATCGTGCTGTCCGCGTCGATGCGGTGGTCGTAACGAACATCGACGCGGTAGAAGTCGGCGCCGAACACCGTCGTCGTTCCGGTGGGCGTCTTCTGCCCGAGAAAATCGTAGGCGCCGAACGTGAACACGCTCACCTGATCGCGCGGCGTGAGGTCGTAGGTCACGCGCGCCTGATAGTCCCAGTAGTCGAGCGCGACGTTCGAGTTGAGCAGCGTGAGCAACAGCGCCGTGTACGAATAGCGACCGCCGACGAGCACCGAGCCGCGGTTGTTGGCGAAGCGTGTCTCCGCGAGCGCGCCGACATCGAAGAGGCGAACGTTGTACTCGCCGTGCGTGGCGTCGGCGGGCTTGACGGTCTCGCCCGAGACGATGCCGCCGCTGTAACGCCCGAAGCTCGCCGGGTATCCGCCGGGGTAGAGGTCGACGCGCTCGATGAGCCCGGGGTGAACCACCGACGGGCCCGCGCCGACGTGAAAGAGATAGGGAACGGGGATGCCGTCGAGGAAGTATCCGACGTTGCCAGGAGGCGCGCCGCGAATGAAGAAGAACGGAAGCCCGGACACGATCGGCGTCACGCCCGGCATCACCTCGATCGCGCGAAACGGATCACCGAACACACCCGGGATCTGGCGCACCTCGGCGCGCGTCAGCGTGACGGTGCGTGAAGCTTCGGCGCGCGCGCCGCGCACGCGGACCTCGTCGACGGGTCGTACGATCTTCGGCTTTTCGACCCCCTTCGGCGCTGTCGGCTCGAGCGCTTCTTCTGGGGCGGTCGTGACCAGCACCGGCGCGTGGAACACGACCTCGATTTTGATCTTCGCCGCCACCGGGTGATCGCCACGCATCGCCGGTTCGAAGCGCCAGCCGAGCGCTGCTCTGACGGCGACGCTCGCGAAGGGCTCCACCTTCTCCGAGGGCTCGGCGAATCGGACGCTGCCGTCGGCGTTGACGGTGACGAGCAGCACGACGGTCGCGTCGCCGGAAGCACCGTCGGGGTACGGAACCGAGGGGTCCGTCAGCAGCTTCGGCGCGAGCAGATCCATCGACGCTTGCGACGCTTGCGGCGTTTGCGGCGCTTGCGCGTGAGCGGGCGATGCGGCGCAGACCAGCGCGCCGAAGGCGAGAGCGGCGACGCCCGCGTGGAAGCCGCCTAGTCGCGGCTCAGGGCGAGGCGAGAACATAACTGGACGATTCGTATCCACCCAATCGTGAGCAGACCTTCACTCTGTTTTCGGTTGAGCCGCAAAAACTCAGTCGCCGCGCAGCGCCTGAATCGGATCGAGCCGCGCGGCGCGCCAGGCGGGGTAGAAGCCGAAGAACACGCCCACGCCGACGGAGAAAGCGACCGCGAGCAGCACCGCCTGCAACGGAATCGTGATCGGCCACGCCAAGATACGCTCGAGCGCGAACGAGCCACCGAAGCTGACAGCGACGCCTCCGAGGCCACCGAAGAGGCTCAAGACCACGGCCTCGGCCAAAAACTGGAGTTGAACTGCCCATTCAGGCGCGCCGACGGCGAGACGCAGGCCGATCTCGCTCGTGCGCTCGGCGACCGACGCCAGCATGACGTTCATGACGCCGATTCCGCCGACGAGCAGCGCGACCGACGCGATGCTGATCAAGAGCACCTCGAAGGTCCTGCTCGCCTCGAGCTGCGCCTTGATGACCTCCTCGGGGCGGCGGATGTTGAAGTCGTCGTCCTGTCCGTCGCCGATGCGGTGACGCTGGCGCAAGAGCGACGTCGTCTGGCGAATGGCGGTGTTGACGGCGTCCTGCGAGACCGCCGAGCACGTGATGTCGTCGAGCCACACGAAGCCACCGCCGCGGAGCTTCTTCTCCGCGGTCGTGTACGGCACCATGACGAAGTCGTCTTGATCGCGTCCGTCGGCCGACTGCCCCTTCCCCACGAGGACGCCGACGACGGTGAAGACGTGAACGCCGACGCGCACGTCCTGGCCCACCGGATCGTCCTCGCCGAACAGCTGCTCGCGCACCGTTCTTCCGATCAAGGCCACGTTGGCCGCGCGGTCCACATCGTCATCGGTGAAGGCGTTGCCGCGAGCGATCTCCCAGCGCTTGATCGACAGGTAGCTCGGCGCGACGCCGCGGTAGCGCGTGGTCCAGTTGCGATCACCGTTCACGACCAGGAAAGATCCGTCGACCTGGGGCGACACGCTCCGGATGAGTGGCACGTCCCGCAGGATCGCCTCGGCGTCGTCCATCGTGAGCGTCTGCGTTCCGTGGCTTCCGCTGCGCACGCCGTTCACGTTGCGTGATCCGGCCTCGACCCACACCAGGTTCTCGCCGAGCTTTCGCAGCTCCTCTTCGGTGCGCTCCGAGCCTGCTCGGCCCAAGGCGACGACCCACACGACAGCCGCGATGCCGATGGCGATGCCGAGCGCGGTGAGCGAGCTTCGCCCTCGGTGGCGCACGACGGCGCGCAAAGCCTCGCCGAACAGGGGCCAGACGGTGTTGATGCCAAAGCGTGCTCGCATCGCCGAGCGACTAGGGAAACACGTGCGCGCCTCCCGCGGTCACCCGTCGCGCATCCCAACGCGCGGCACGCCGCGCGACGTGGGCTGCGATGACCGCGAGCACGAGGCCAGCACACACGTCGATGAGGTAGTGCCAGCGCAGGAACATCGTCGCGATCACGATCTGCGTCGCGAACAGCGCCATCGGCGCCCAGGTGTAGCGGAACGGATTCCAGCGCCGGTGCTGGAACGAGAAGATCGCGATGAACGTCGGCACCGCCGTGTGCAGGCTCGGGAACACGTCGGTGCGCCCGCCGTTGTCCACCGACTCGACGGTGCGCTTCACGAGTGGCCACCAGAACGCGCCATCGAGCGGATGCTGGAACTGGGTCGCGAGGTAGGAGTAGGGGCCGTACGCGGGAACGAGCGTGTAGAGAAGGTGACCCACGCAATAGAGCGAGATGAAGCCGAACGAGAACGCGTTCAACGTCGTCGCGTTCTTGCCGAAGAAGAGAAGCGGCAGCGCGTGGGCCGCGATGATCACGAAGTAGCCGTAATAGAAGAACGCGTACCACTCGGTCGTCGCGGGACTCACGAGACGGTCCCACGCGAGCGACGGCTCCACTCCGAACAGACGGAGATCGAGCGCGTGAAGCGCGCCGTCGCACGGCGGTCCGCTTACGACGGGCAGGATGTACTGGAGCTGGAGAAACGATCCGAAGATCGCGACCAGCAGCGCCACGCGGTAGAGGAGCCGCCGGACGAGGAGGTGCTTCACGAGCTCGCCTCGGACGATCCATAGCGTGCCGGCGAAGATGGTGAGGTCGGCGCCAACACAGCGGAGCGCGGGCCCACGTCGCGGTCCGCCGCCGGCCAAGACCTCGACGAGCAACACCCCGAGGTAGGCGAGGACGAGCCAATCCTGCGCCCCGAGCGCGAGAGCCACGCCGCTCCGCGACGCGGCGTTTGGGGAGGACGACTCGTGGTAGGCATCGCGATGCGGACGCCATCCGACGAGAAGCGCGAGCACGATGAGCACGCGCAGGTGCCATGGAGTCGGATCGAACCGCGGGTTTCGCGGCTTCTGGATGTTCATGAGGCAGAGGCTCAGCGCGGAAGTACGCGCTCCTGTCCGCTGCCGACGGCCCGACCTTCACGCCATTTCGAATTATGTATGGCTCATGCGCGACAGCGTGAAGGTTCATCGCGCGAGTGGCGGATACGATCGCCCCGTCATGACTTCGCTCCGACTCGCCGCTGTGGTCTTCACCTTTGCGCTCGCGCTGGGGGGGACTGCGCGTGCCGAGCACCGCTGTACGGTCCGCGTCGACGGGCCGGCGACGGCGGGCCACGGCGACGCGTGGCGTGATGCCGCCACCACGGTCGAGCGCAGGATCGATGCGAGCGGCCGCAACGACTGCGACGCGATCCTCGTGACGCCCGACGCCGACGGTGCCGCCGTCGCCTTCACGACGCACGATGGGCGCACTGCCGTGCGGCGGATCAAGTCGAGGGGGCTATTCCTGTTGCCGATGGCCTTCCCGGTCCTCGGCCTGCCCGTCGTCGTGATCCTCACCGACCACCGATTCCCGCACA
>CAXSGV010000269.1:0-1196 GCA_964236615.1 uncultured Polyangiaceae bacterium | reverse complement strand
GGCGCACTGCCGTGCGGCGGATCAAGTCGCCTGACGAGCTCCTGCCACTCGCCGACGCGCTGCTGGTCGCCTTTCCGGACGACGAAGCGATGGCCGGTGCCGACGCGACGGAGACCGGCGCGCGGGCTCCACTGCCGCCGTCGCCGAGCATGATGGCGGTGCGCCTGGACAAGAAGGACGGCCCCGAGCTTGCGCCGGGACAGGAGCCCGTGCCGAACGCGCGGGGCAACCGCGATCACGGCGCGCATGCACGCGTGCTCGCCGGCGCCGCGGGTGGCGTGAAGGGGGGCGCTCCCGGTGACGGCGCCGCAGCGCTCGGCCGCGTCGTCGTTGGCGTCGCGAACGAGCATTGGGAGGGGTTCGCGTTCGGCCGTTGGGATCTCGAGCATGCGATGACGGCCGCCACTCCGTCCGGCGAACGCGCGACCATCGGGTCGCTCGGTGCGGGCGTGATCGGCGGGCGGCGCCAACCCATCGGCTCGCTCGTGCTCGTGCTCGGTAGTGGCCTCGGTGTCTATTCGGTCGACGAAGAGCTCCACCTCGACCCTGCGTCGTCGAGGCCGAAGCACGTCCAGCACGACACGTTCGTCGAGCCTCGGCTCGACGCGTACTTCGGCCTCGTCGTGCCCGTGTCGTCGCGTCTTCGTTTTCGGATGCAGCTCGAAGGCCAGCTCGCGCTCCTGCTCCACGACGCACGCATGGACTTTCCTGAGGCGCCGCGCTGGACCACGGGGATCACGTTGGGCGCCGAGGCTGCGTTCCTGCCATGACGGCGGCATCCCGCGGGCACCTCGCGGCACCGCAACGCGTCGAGCGGGCGGTGAATGCGACGCTGATCGCTGCCATCCATGGCGGCGATCTGAGCGGCCTCGGCATTCTGTTTGATCGGTATGGCAGCGACGTGCGGCGCCTTCTCCTGCGTCTCGGCGTTCCTGCGGGCGATGCCGATGATCTCGTCCAGCAGACGTTTCTCGACGTGCTCGGAGCGTCCGCGCGCTTCCAGGCCGACGCGCCGGTGAAGCCGTGGCTCCTCGGTCTCGCGGCGATGCACGCCCGCCGCCATCGGCGATCGGTGAGCCGCATGATCGCGCGCGTTCAGGCGTGGACGCGCGAGACCGCGCACGCGGGCGATCACGTCGCGGTGACACCGGAGCGGAAGCTCGAGCTGAGCGTCGAAGGCGCACGCGCACAGCGGG
>CAXSGV010000268.1:0-9350 GCA_964236615.1 uncultured Polyangiaceae bacterium | reverse complement strand
CAAGGAGCCCACCGTCTCGCGCGATCAAACGGAGCGCATGTTGCTCGCGCTCGGGGTGCCGCTTCGCACGATGGGCACGCTCGTCGAGATCGATCCGTCGAATTGGAAGGGGCAGATGAGCGCCTTCCAGATCGAGATCCCCGGCGACCTCTCCGCCGCCGCGTTCCTGCTCGTCGCCGCGCAGCTCGTCAAAGGCTCGCGCGTGACGACGCGCGCGGTCGGCATCAACCCGACGCGCACCGGTCTGCTCGAGATCGCGCGCGACATGGGCGCGAAGCTCTTCGTCGAACCTTCAGGCGAGTGCGCCGGCGAGCCCATCGCGGAGATCCACAGTGAGCCCGGCGAGCTGCGCGCGGGCGTCATCGGCGGCGAGGTCGTCGCGCGTGCGATCGACGAAATCCCCATCGCGTGCGCGCTCGCCGCACGCGCGAATGGCACGACGGTCATCCGTGACGCGCAGGAGCTCCGCGTGAAGGAAAGCGACCGCATCGCCAGCATGGCCGGTGTCCTTCGTGCTTTTGGCGTGACGTGCGACGAGCTGCCCGACGGCATCGAGATCGAAGGCTCGCCACGGCCGCTCACCCCCGCGGACGTCGAGAGCCACGGTGATCACAGAATCGCGATGACGTCGGTCGTCCTCGCGCTTCTCGGGAGCGGACCTTCGCGCGTGCGTGACGTCGACTGCATCGTGACGAGCTTTCCGCGCTTCGTGGGGACCATGCGCGCGCTCGGCGCCCGCATCGACGTCGAAGGCAGCTCGTCGCCCTTCGAGGAGGTAGCGTGATGACCTCCTCTCGCGCACGGCCCATCGTCGCGATCGATGGCCCGGCCGGCGCCGGAAAAAGCACCGTCGCGCGCCGCCTCGCCGACGAGCTCGGCTACGTACTCGTCGACACCGGCGCGATGTACCGCGTCGTCGCGCTCGCTGCTTCGCGGGCATCCGTCGCGTGGAGCGACGGGCCGGGGCTCGGTGCGCTCGCGGGCAGGCTCGTGGAATCTGCACATATCTCTTTCGAGCGGCACCCCACCCGCGGGCTCCGCGTGGTGCTCGCGGGCGAGGACGTGTCCGAAGCGATTCGCACGCCCGACATGGGGATGGGCGCGAGCCAGGTGTCGGCGCACGCCGAGGTGCGGGCCGCGTTGCTCGATCTGCAACGGCAAGCTGGCCGCGTCGGTGGCGTCGTCCTCGAAGGGCGCGACATCGGCACCGTCGTCTTCCCCGAGGCCGAGGTGAAGTTCTACCTGACGGCGTCGCCCGAGATCCGCGCGCGCCGTCGGTTCGAGGAGCTCGTCGCCAAAGGCGAGAAGGTGACCTTCGAGCAGACCCTCATCGACGTCGAGCGCCGCGACGCGAACGACACCGGCCGCGAGCACGCGCCGCTTCGCCGCGCCGACGATGCCGTTCTCGTCGATTCGTCCAGCATGTCGCTCGACGACACGGTCGCGCACCTTGCCCGCCGCGTGCGTGAACGCGAGCGCGCGGGATGAAGTCACGGCTCGCGCTCGCGGCTCTCTTTGCCGCGCTCGCGGTCACGTCGTGTGGTGCTCCTGAGGCGGCGCGGGATCCTTCGGCGAAGGCGGCGCAGCACGCCGAGCCGCGCGCGTCGTGGTACGGCGCCGTCGTCGACGAGAGCACCGATCTCGTGATCGCATTGAGCCCCGCACGCTTGATGCGCGATCCGTCGTATGGCCCCATTTTCCAGCGCGCGAGCCGTCTGGCGGCCGCGAAGAGCCCGGGCACCCAGCTCCACGGCACGACGCTCGACGCCGTTCAGCAGTCCGACGCGATCGTCGTCGGTGTGAAGGACGGCGCCGACCTCGACGCCGTGCTCATCATCGCGGGCGTGCCGGCTGATCTGGACGCCACGCGCCTCGTCGACGGCGAAGGCCGCGCGCTGTGGAAGCCTAGCCACGAGCCCTCGATCGCGGGCGTGTCCGAATTGGAACGCGCGGGCGCACCCTCCACCTCGATCGCCACCGAAGCGCCGGCCTCCTTTTTCGTGCTCCCCGGACGAACCTGGATCCTCGCGACCGGACCGGCGCGCGAACGCGTGCGCGATGCGCTCGTGCGCTCGGCACCAGCCGCGCCTTACGTCGCCGATCGTCACGAGCTCGTCGCGGTCACGCTCGGTCGTGAGGTCGTCGCGCGCGTGCGGCGTCGCGTCGGCCCAGGACTCGGCCCAATCACCGAGGGGCTTCTCCGCGTCGAAGCGACGGTCGGCGACGGCGCAGGAGGCCAGGTCGGCGCTGTCTTCTTCTACGACGACGAGCACCACGCCACGAACGCGACCCAGCGGGGCGGCGAGGTAATCGCCTTGCTGGCCGACAAGCTCGCACCCCATCTCGATTTCCTAAGGGTTGGATCGCTGACCAAAGTCGACCGGACGGTCCGGCTTTCGGCGCGCTTGCCGACCGCTCTCTTGCGGCGCTTTGCCGACGTCGAGGACCTGCCCGCGCCGTGAGGTGATAGGCTCGATGGAGTCCATGAGTGGAGCGCCGCCCCCTGGAACCATTCTCGCCGGTAAGTACCGTGTCGATGGGGTCTTGGGCGAAGGCGGCATGGGGATCGTGGTGCGCGCACACCACGAGGTTCTTCAGCAGCAAGTCGCGCTGAAATTCCTGACCGGCGCGGCCACCACCAACGGCGACGCCGTCACGCGCTTTCTTCGCGAAGCGCGGGCCGCCGTGAAGCTCCAGAGCGAGCACGTCGCGCGCATCATCGACGTCGGCACGCTCGAGACCGGCTCGCCGTTCATGGTGATGGAGCTGCTCGAGGGGGCCGATCTCTCGGATGTCGTCCGCACGCGCGGACCCATGCACATCGCGCAAGCGGTCGACTGCGTCCTTCAGGCGATTGACGCGATCGCCGAGGCGCACGCGATCGGGATCATCCACCGCGACCTCAAGCCGTCGAACCTCTTTCTCGCGTCGCGCGCCGACGGCACGGACGTCATCAAGGTGCTCGACTTCGGAATCTCGAAGGCCACGTTCGTCGGCGAGTCGGCCGCGCAGGCTGCGTTGACAGCCACGCAAGCCGTGATGGGCTCACCGCTCTACATGTCGCCCGAGCAGTTTCGCTCGGCGAAAAAAGTCGATCCGCGGACGGATCTCTGGTCGCTCGGCGTCATTCTCTACGAGCTGCTCACGGGTCGGGCACCCTTCGACGGGGAGTCGATGGGCGAGGTCTTCGCAGCCGTGCTCGAGAACGAGCCTGCATCGGTGTGCGCGTCACGTCCCGACGTGCCCGCGGCGCTCGAGGCCGTCATCATGCGATGCCTTCGCAAGTCGGCGATGGATCGGTTCGCCAACGCGGGCGAGCTCGCACGTGCGCTCGCCCCTTTCGGCAGCGGCCGCGCGAACAAGTGCGTCGAGCGCGCAGTTTACTTGTCGGCGCGTTCGTCTTCACCGCAGCTGCCGGCGTCGCACGACTCGGGCGCGCTTCCGAATGTTCCGCCCGCCACGCAGACCGGGACGGCCGCGCACGGGATGGCACCCATGAAGAGCCCGAACGCGCAGACTGCGAACACGTGGTCGGACATCTCGAGCACGCCGACTGCGAAGCATTCGAGCTCGAAGCGCCTCATCGTCGCAGGGCTCAGCATTGGGGCGGTGCTCCTCGTGGGCGTGCCGGTCGTCCTCGTGCTTCTCGCTGTGAAGAGCCGCGTCACGACCGGGCCGATGACCGCCGACTCGTCGCAGCCGATGACGACGACCAGCACGCTGACCGTGCCGGCCACCGTCACCCCCCTCGACTCGGCGGCCACCACCCCCGGCGGCTCGGCAGGCACCACCATGCCCGCGCCCTCGACGCCGGTCACGACGGCTTCGACGGTGGCGAGCAGCAAGCCCACGGCAAGCGGCCACGCGACAGTGCGACCGCACGCTACGACGACCGCAGCCCAGGTCGCGCCACCGCCGACCGCGTCGACGCCGCCCAAAGCAAGCGCGAAACCTGTTACGGTCGACCTGGGTAGGCTCTGATCTCAGGCGGAGGTAACAAGCGCATGCGAGGTTCTTCGATTGTCCGTGGGGTGACCGTCGTGGGAGTGCTGGCCGTATCGGGCTCGGCGTTTGCTCAGGATCGCGCACTCGCTGACGACCTCTTCACCCAAGCGAAGACGCTCTTCGACGCGGGCAAGTACGCCGAGGCCTGTCCGAAGTTCGCCGACAGCCAGCGCGCCGATCCGCAAATCGGAACGCTCCTCAACCTCGCGCTTTGCCATGACAAGGAAGGCAAGACCGCGAGCGCTTACGCCGAGTACAAGGACGCGGCGACACTAGCGACGCAGAAGGGTCAGCAAGACCGCGCCGACTTCGCGCGCAAGGGCATGGCCGACCTCGAGCCGAAGCTATCGCGCGTGACCTTCAAGGTCGACAAGCCCGTCCACGGCGAGGCCGTGAAGATGGGCGATCAGCCCGTCCCCCAATCCGCGTGGGGCAGCCCGCTCGCGCGCGATCCGGGCAAACAACAGCTCGAGGTCAGTGCGCCCGGCAAAAAAACGTGGACGCAAGAAGTGACGATCGCCGAGGGCCCCGCGAGCGCCGACATCGTCGTGCCCGCGCTCGAAGAGGCCCCCATCGACAAGGGGACGCCGTTCAGCGCCACGACCGCCAACGGTGGCAGCAACACCAAGACGCTTGGCTACATCGTCGGCGGCGTCGGCGTCGCGGGGCTCGCCGTCGGCGGCATCTTCGGACTCCTGTACTTGGGCAAGCGCAGCGACAGCAACGGCGTGTGCACCGCCTCCAATCCGAACATCGAGGGGCACCTCTGCGGTTCGCAGCCGGGCGACATCGAGAAGGCCGACGGCCTCAAGGACGACGCGAAGACTCTCGGGCTCGTGTCGACGATCGGGTTCATCGCCGGCGCCGTCGGCGTGGGCGCGGGCACGTACCTAATTCTCACGTCCAAGTCGCCCGACAGGACCAGTGCGGCAACGACCATTCGCCTCGCGCCGACCGGAGGACCCACCACGCATGGGGGCACCGCCGCGGGGCTCCGACTCGAAGGCTCGTTCTGACGGAGTAGGAAATGGCGCGTGGCGGAGAGCAAGCGCGCGGCGGGGCGCAGGGCGGGGGCGTCGACGATAATCGCGCCGTCAGCGTCAAACCGGGCACGCTCCTCGCGGGGAAGTACCAGGTAACGGGCACGCTCGGACGCGGCGGCATGGGCATCGTGGTGTCGGCGAACCACACGGTCCTTCGTCAGCCGGTCGCGCTCAAGTTTCTCCTCCCGGGCGCCTCCGCGACGACCATCGAGCGGTTCCTTCGCGAGGCGCAGTCCGCCGCGAGCTTGCAGAGCGAGCACGTTGCACGCGTCTCCGACACCGGCACGCTCGAAAATGGCTCGCCGTACATCGTCATGGAGTTCCTCGAAGGCGAGGACCTGGCGCAGATGATCGAGCGTCGCGGATTTTTGCGTTTGCCCGAGGCCGTCGACTACGTGCTGCAAACGCTCGACGCGCTCGCGGAGGCGCACGCGAAAGGGATCGTGCACCGCGATCTCAAGCCGTCGAACTTGTACGTCGCCCGCCGCGCCGACGGCTCGACGACGCTCAAGGTTCTCGACTTCGGTCTTGCCAAGGCCGAGGTAGCCGGCGGCTCCGCGAGGCTCACGCGCAACGAGACCATCCTGGGCACGCCCTATTACATCGCGCCCGAGCAATTTCGATCGTCGAGCACCGTCGAGTCACGCTCCGATCTTTGGTCGCTCGGCGTGATCCTCTACGAAGCGCTAGCGGGGAAGCGACCGTTCGTCGGCAGCACGCCGGGCGACATCCTCTCCGCGATCTTCGAGGGCATCCCACGCTCGGTGCGTGAGAAGCGCCCCGACGTGCCGGCCGAGATCGAAGAGATCATCCGCAAATGCCTCTCGCGCGACATCGAGATGCGCTTCCAGAACGCCGCCGAGCTCGCGTCGGCGCTGGCGCCCTTCGGCTCCGGCCGTGAAGAGGGCTCGGTGCAGCGCGCGATCGCATTCCGTTCGAAGCCCATAACACGCGCCTTGCCGAAGGCCGCGCCGATGGATGGGCAGACCATCCGCATTGCCGCGGTGAACACGCCGGCAACCGGCTTTGGGCCCCTGCCGTCCGCGACGGCGCCGACCACGCACGGTCCGCCCGCGCTGAGCGGGGTCATGATCGGTCTCATCGCGATGATCGCGGCGGTTCTGGTGGGCCTGGTCACCGCCGCGCTTATCCTCGTCGCCCGCACCTGAGGCCGCACCTGCTCGCGGCGCTCGCGGCGCACGTTGGCGCGTGAAAACCGCGTGACGCCAGCCCTGCCGCCCTTTGACACCGCGGGACATGCAAGCTAGATACCCCGGCCCTCACCCTCGGGAGCAATCCGCTCTCCGACAACCCGCACCCCGACTCGCCAATTCCCTGGGCATCCAGGATTTCGCGAAGCTGAAAAGGTTCACCACTCCGCATGACCACCACACCCACCACTTCATCTACTGCCCTGGGCTCGGCAGGCAAAGCGACCGAGCAATCGTCTGACGCAGTCGACGAGAACGCCGGCATGGACAGCTTCGCATCGTTGTTCGAAGCCAGTCTTCAGACCGGCGAATTTGCCAAAGAAGGCGAAATCGTCAAAGGCACCGTCGTCGCCGTCCAGCGCGACAACATCGTCATCGACATCGGTGGCAAGTCGGAAGGCATCATCGCCGCCTCCGAGTTCGCAGACGCCACGGGTCAGGTCACGGTCAAAGCCGGTGACGTGATCGACGTCTTCATCGAGAGCCGCGAGAACGACGACGGCCTGGTCACCCTCTCCAAGGAGAAGGCCGACAAGATGAAGGTCTGGGATGAGATCTCGAGCGCGTGCGAGCGCGACGAGCTCATCGAAGGAACCATCAGCCAGCGCGTGAAGGGCGGCCTGTCCGTCACGATCCGCGGCGGCGTGAAGGCGTTCCTCCCCGGCAGCCAGGTCGACCTCCGTCCGATCCGCAACTTGGACAAGTTGATTGGGCAGACTTACCAATTCAAGGTCATCAAGTTCAACAAGAAGCGCGGCAACATCGTGCTCTCGCGCCGTGTTCTCCTCGAGAAGGAGCGCGATCAGATCAAGAGCAAGACCCTCGAGACTCTCGAAGAGGGCAAGGTCGTCAAGGGCGTCATCAAGAACATCACCGAGTACGGCGCCTTCGTCGATCTCGGCGGTATCGATGGCCTCCTCCACATCACCGACATGAGCTGGGGCCGCGTCAACCACCCCAGCGAAGTGTTCCAGGTCGGCGACGAGGTCACCGTCAAGGTGCTCAAGTACAATGCCGAAACGGAGCGCGTCAGCCTCGGTCTCAAGCAGACCCAGGAAGACCCGTGGAACCACGCCGAAGAGGCCTACCCGCCGGCGAAGAAGGTTCACGGCAAGGTCATGTCGATCACCGACTACGGTGCGTTCGTCGAGCTCGAGCCGGGCGTCGAAGGACTCATCCACGTCAGCGAGATGAGCTGGACCAAGAAGGTCAAGCACCCCTCGAAGCTCCTCGAAGTCGGCCAAGAGCTCGACTGCCAGGTCCTCGAAGTCGACGCGAAGGCGAAGCGCATCTCGCTCGGACTCAAGCAGCTCGAGCCCGATCCGTGGACGCTCTTCACCGAGAAGTACCACCCCGGCGACAAGATCGGCGGCAAGGTCCGTTCGCTCACCGACTACGGTGTCTTCATCGGCATCGAAGAGGGCGTCGACGGCATGGTCCACAAGTCCGACCTCTCGTGGACGGCCAAGGTCAACAACCCGGCCGACATGTTCCACAAGGGCGACGATGTCGAGGCGATCATCCTCAGCATCAACCACGACGAGAAGAAGGTCTCGCTCGGCATCAAGCAGCTGTTCGATGATCCGTGGCCGACCATCTTCAACGAGTTCCCCCCGGGCAAGGTCGTCGATTGCGTCGTCGTCAGCACCATCGACTACGGCGTCTTCGTGAAGGTCCGCGACGGTGTCGAAGGTCTCGTCCCGACGAACGAGCTGGTCCTCAAGAAGGCCGAGGACGGCACCGACGTCGAGCTCAAGATCGGCGACGCATTCCAGGCCGAAATTGCCAACATCGACTCGCAAGATCGCCGGCTCACGCTGTCGATGCGCGTCGGCGAGGCAGGCGCATCGTCCTCCACTCCGCAGGCCAAGTCGGCTGGCGGCGGTGGCGACACGAAGCGCGCGGGCGGAAGCATCTCCCCGAAGAAGGCCGCCGGCGACGACAAGGGTGGCGGCACGATCGGTGAGCTCATCAAAAAGAAGATGGGCCAGGCGCTTCTCGAAAAAGAGAAGGCCGAGAAAGCCGAAGCCAAGGGCGACGACGACGAAGAGGAAGAGGCCAAGGACGAGTGATCGTTCTCTGACTCTGACTTTCTAGCCACGAAGGCAGGCGGTGTTCGCGAAAGCGGGCACCGCCTTTTTTCGTCGTACGGGCCGCCGGTGCGCGCCTTTCGTTTTCGTGGACAGCTGGATATGGTGCCCGCGTGATGGACGAGGAGCTTTCGGTGAAGTCGATCCGGCCAAGCGCGCGAGTGCGTTGGCAGCGACCGGCGTTCCTTGCGATCAGCGCCTTCCTCGCGCTGACGGTGGTGTGGCTCGCGCGCGACGTGATGCTGCCACTCGTGCTCGGTTGCCTGATTGCGTATGTGCTTACGCCGCTCGTGCGCTTCGTCGAGCGTCGCCGCGTGCCGCGCGGTTTCGCGGTGATCATCGTTTACGTGGTGGTGCTCGGCACCCTAGGCACCTTCCTTCGTCTCATCGCGCCGCGCCTCGGCACCGAGCTCGCCGCCTTCGCGCGCGAGGTTCCGGCGCTCACCGCCGAGGTGAAGTTGAAGTGGATCCCGACCGCGCAGGAGAAGCTGCGCTCGGTCACCGGCATGGCGCCGCCAGCGCCGGCCTTCGAGCGGAAAGAAGAGTCCGCGCTCGTCGTTCGTCCGCGCGCCGATGGCTCGTACGCGATCGACGTCGAGGGCGGCTTGGTCGTGCGCCACCTGCACGACGGCTTCATCATCGACAGGGCGCGGCCGCCGGAGCCCTTCGATCCCAACCGCTTCGTTGCCGAGTCGATCCAGGCGAGCCTCGCTTACGCGCAGCGAAACGCGATCGAGCTCGTTCGCCTCACCGGCGGCATCATCGCGGGCGTGAGCCGCTTCTTCTTCGTGCTCGGTCTCACCCTGATGATCGCCGCCTACTTGATCCTCACCCGGGAGCGCATCGTCGCGTTCTTCGTCTCGCTGGTTCGTCCCTCGGGGCGCGAGGATTTTTCACGCCTCCTCGCGCGTGTCGATCGCGGGCTCGCCGGCGTGGTCCGTGGCCAGATCATCATTTGCCTCATCAACGGGGTGCTCAGCGCGATCGGGTTCTGGATCTTC
>CAXSGV010000267.1:0-9371 GCA_964236615.1 uncultured Polyangiaceae bacterium | reverse complement strand
TCGCGCTCGACAAGCCGACGGGCCAGAAGATCATCCCCGACCCCGCGACTCAGAGCGTCCTCATCACGACCGAGGTTACGCGTGAGGTCGTGGAGCGCCCCTTCGTGAAGATGGCCGTCGCCGTCACGGGGCAGGCGAAGGCCAAGACCCAACCGGCCGAGGTCGACGTTCGCCTGTTGTGCCCTCCCGAGATCCTTCGCGCACTTCGTCCCGAGCAAGTCGTCCCGCGCGTGAACCTCCGCAGCACAGCGCCCAATGGTAGCGAGTCGTTGCCTGTCGAAGTCGCGGTCGACGGCTGTGAGTCGCACGTGACGCCGTCGACCGTCATCGTCCGCTGGTGATCGGCGCGTATGGCCCCCGGACATCGAATGCTTCGTCGCGACGCTCGCCGAATGACCCGCGGGACGACCGGGCTGCGCGCTGCTCTCGCGACACTCTTGCTCGTTGCGTGCTCGAACGCGTCCGATGACGCGCCTAGGTCGCTCGCCCAGGCGGTGATCGGCGGCACCGAGTCGAGCGCGACCCACGACCAGATCGTCCTCCTCGTGCATAGCGACGGAGCGAAGGTGTTCGCGACGTGCTCGGGAACGCTCGTCGCGCCCAACGTGGTGATGACCGCGCGTCACTGCGTCTCGGCCGTCGCGAAGGGCGGCTAATTGTGCACGGACACCGGCGACCTCGTCTCAGGCTCCACCGGCGGAGCGATCCAGGGCGACCTACCGGTCGACCAGCTCTACGTCTTCGTCGGCCGCGCGAGCCCCGACTTCTCCGCTGGCCGCGTGTCCTTCGACGCCGGGTTGCGAGCCTCGAAGGTTTTCCACGACGATGCGACCCTGCTCTGCAACCACGACCTCGCGCTGATCCTTCTGACGACCGAGATTCCGAATGCGCCGCTTGCGCAAGTTCGTTTCGAGGGGGAGCCGACCGTGGGCGAGGCCGTGACGGCGGCGGGATTCGGTATCGACGAGACGTCGAAGCTGGTGAAGGTTCGCAAGGAGCGCGCGGGCATTCCAATCGTTCACGTTGGACCTTACGCGGGCGGGGCTGATCCGAACGTCGACCCACCGTCCGGCGCCAACGAGTTCCAGGTCGGCGAGGCCACGTGCAGCGGTGACAGCGGCGGCGCCGTGCTCTCGGAGAAGACCGGGGCCGTGATTGGGATCGTGTCCGCCGGTGGGCACGACGTACCCGCGGGCTCGCCTCCTGCGGCCAAGTGCATGGGCTCTGAAACGCGAAACGGGTACACCAAGACCGCGCCGTTCCAGGCGCTCATTCGCCAAGCGCTCGCGGAGGCGGGGCACGAGCCGTGGCTCGAGAACGGACGCGATCCGCGCTTGCCGCCCGAGAGCCCACCGTCGTCGTGCGCGATCGCACGCGGCCTGACCCCCTCCGCCTCATCGAGCGCGTCGGTCGCGCTCGCGGTTGTCCTTGGCGCTTGGCTCGCGGCGCGTCGTCGGCTTCGGCGTCAGCGCTGACACGCGGTCGACACGCTCGAGGGATCACGACGGTCGAGAGCCAGGGGTCTACGTCTACGTCGACGTCTACGGGGTCGGCGAGCGCGTCACGTCTTCGCCTTCGACCGTCATGCGCCACTCGCCGGAGAGGTTGTCGAGGTGCGGTGGATCCGAGACCGAGAGCGTCTTCGAGACGAGCAGCGACTTCATCTGAATCGAGCCGTTCGCGCTGATGCCGACGAAGTCCCCTTCGAGCGAGACCCTGTTCGTCGCGTTGGCGCTTTTCTTTTCCTTCAACCAGCTCACGGTGTCCTTCGAGACTTTGAGCGTGATGGCGCCGTCGGCGCTCTTCCATGTGCCGTAGTAGTCGGTTGCGGACGGAACCGTGGCGCGCACGAGCGGGGGAGGGGCCGGCGCCTCGTCGGGGCTGAGGAGGATCATGCCGCCGATGAGCAGGCCCACGGCGAAGAGCATCGTGCCGATCACGGCGCCGACGAGAGCCAGGACCTTGAGCCCCTTGCTCACGTGCACCTATTTGTCGTCGAGAAAGAGGCCCGGCGGCATCTCGGACGGAAGGGACGCCAGTGGATCGGCAGGCGTCGAGCCGCCGGCCTTCTCCTTCTCTTTCTCTTTCTCTTTCTCGACGATCTTCTCGGGAGCGGGCGGCGCGTCGCTGCCCGACTTCTCGATCGCCTTCTGGCGGTAAGCGCTCTCGCCTTTGCGCTCGTCCTTCTCGACGCGACCGTCCTTCAACGTGACGACGCGCGGCATGCTCTGCGCGAGCGCCATGTTGTGGGTGACGACGACAATGGTGGTGCCGCGTTGTTTGTTGATCGCGAAGAAGAGCTCGTGAATCTGCGCGCTGGTGGCGGAGTCGAGGTTGCCCGTGGGCTCGTCGGCCAAGATCAACTTGGGCTCGAGCACGAGCGCGCGTGCGAGAGCGACGCGCTGTTGCTCACCGCCTGACAGCTCGCCCGGACGGTGCGACGCACGATCGCTGAGGCCGACCTCATCGAGGAGAGCGCGAGCCTTGGGCTCCATCTCCTTGCGCGAGCGGCCCTGGATGAGGCCGGGCATGAGCACGTTCTCGACGGCGTTGAACTCGGGCAAGAGATGGTGGAACTGAAAGACGAAGCCGATGGCGCGGTTGCGGAGATCGGCCAGACGCGAGCCCGAGAGGCTCGTGAGCTCCTCGCCGCCAATCTTCAGCGAGCCGCTGGTGCAGATGTCGAGCGTGCCGATGCAGTGGAGGAGCGTCGATTTGCCCGCGCCTGACTGACCGACGATGCCGACGATCTCCCCCTCGAAGATGGAGAGGTCGATGCCCTTGAGGACCTCGAGCGTGCGTCCCATGTGTTGGAACGACTTCTTGACGTTCGAGGCGATGACGAGAGCGTTGGGCACGGAGGGGCGATTCCTATCACTCGTAGCGCAGACCGTCGACCGGCCGGAGACGGCTGGCGGCGTGCGCGGGGTACAGCGTGGCGAGCGTGCAGATGGTGAGGGCAGCGACGGCGACGGTGAAGAAGTCGAGCGCGTCGAGGCGGATCGGTAGGCGATCGATGTAATAGACGTCCGGATCGAGGCGGAGGCCGAACCACTTGAGGCCGGTGCAGACCGCTAGCCCGGTCGCCACGCCGAAGACGGTGCCGATGCCGCCGATGATGATCCCCTCTGTCATGAAGATGCGGAGGATCGAGTTGTCGGAGGCGCCGAGGGCCTTGAGGATGGCGATCTCTTTGCCCTTCTCGGTGACCATGAGCAAGAGCGTGCAGATGATGCAGAAGCTCGCGACCATGATCGCGATCGACAGGATGATGAACGTGGCGAAGCGCTCGAGCTCGAGCGCGCTGAAGAGATTCTTGTTCATCTCGCGCCAATCGCGGACACGTAGATCTTGGCGACCGACCGCCGCAGCGACCACCGGAGTGAAGAGCTCGGCGCGGTCGGCGTCGTCGCACTTCACGTCGATCGCGTTCACCTTGTTACCGAGCTGGAAGTAGTCCTGCGCGACGTCGAGCGTGGCGTAGACGTGCGTCGCGTCGTACTCGTACATCCCGCTGAAGAAGATCGCGGCGATGCGGAATTTCTTGGTGCGCGGCATCATGCCCATCGGACCGAGATCGCCGAGCGGAGAGACCAACGTGACCTCGTCGCCGACGTAGACGTGAAGTGTCTTCGCCAGCTCCCGGCCGATGATGAGCCCGGGTCGCAACGGCTTCGAGGTATCGGCGAGCGCCTCTTTCAGCTGCGGGTCGATGTCGTCCGGCAACGGCGGAAGCTCGGTGCCTTTGAGGTATTGCTCGCCGCCGGAGCCGAGCCCGATCACCTCGTCGGGCGGTAGGTGCCGAAGCTTTTCGGGGTGCTCCAGGTACTCGAATTTGCCGACCTCGATGTTGTTCGGCAGCTCGGTGACGCCGCCGATCGTGAACGGGTCGACGCCGCGGACGATGACGCCGGCGAGGTTCGACGGGCTCGACACCATGACCTCGCCTTGCGCGACCGGGGTGGCTGCGACGACGCCGGGAACCGCGCGAATCCGCGTGAGGACCTCGTCGTAGTCCTCGAACGCGGTGAGCGCGACGGTGTCGACGACGAGGTGGGCGTTGTTGCCCAGGATCTTTCGTTGGAGATCGTCGCTGAAGCCACCCATGACGCTGCGAACGCTCGACAGCGCGCACGAGCTGATCGCGACGCCGCAGATCGAGAGGACGCTGATGACGGTCAAAAATCCGCTCTTCTGCGAGCGCACGTGGCGTGCGCCGACGAAGGACACGAATGCTCGCGCCTCGAGTCGATCGAGCATCCACGGGAGCAGCGCGGCAAGCAGCGTGAGCACGTAGAGCACGCCGCTCACGATCGCGACCGCGCGCACGATGGTGTCCTTGAGCGACCACGCCGACCCGCGCAGAACCGGCAGCCGGAGCACCCAGTAGGTGAAGCCCATGAACGCGATGCCGAGAAGGGCCCCCACGATCAGGAACGCGGCGCGGCCACGGCGCCCGTTCGCGCGCTCTTTGTTGGCACGCATCACCAAGAACACCGCGCCGAGCACGATGCCCAGGACGGCAAGCACCATGGTTACAGGACGCATCGAGAGTCAGGATTCCGGGCGAAGCAGAGGGAAGAGGATGACGTCACGGATCGACGTCGAGTTCGTCAACATCATCGCCAAGCGATCAATTCCCATCCCGAAGCCAGCGGCGGGGGGCATCCCATGCTCGAGCGCGCGGACGTAGTCCTCGTCGAAATCCATGGTCTCGTCGGCGCCAGCGGCCTTCTTCTGAACCTGCGCGCGGAAGCGATCGGCCTGGTCGTCGGGATCGTTGAGCTCGCTGAAGCCGTTGCCGAGCTCGCGGCCGTGCACGAAGATTTCGAAGCGGTCGACGAGGTCGGGGCGGAGATCGTTCTTGCAGGCGAGGGGAGAGGTCTCGAACGCGTAGTCCTTGATGAAGACCGGCAGGCTCCTCGTGCCGTCCTTGCTTTTGTAGTCCTCGATGAGGTGCGGCTCGGCGAGGTACTCGTAGAGCGCGAACAGGCGCTCACCGTCGTTGTCGCACTTCGCGAGGCCCTTCCTCATGTTGCTCCAATCGAGCTTCTTCGCGCGGGGTGAGGCCTTCGACCACTCCTTCATGCTGTCCACGAAGTCGGCCGCGAGGTGCGTCGCGAGCGCCATGCCGCCGCCCTTGCCGCCTTCGCGCTGCACGAGCTCGATCCACGCCGGGATCCCCGTCTTGATCGCGGCGTCGGCAACCGCCTTATCCATCGGCACGCGGGCCCAGGGCTCGTCGATGGCGAACGGTCGCGCGGCGGCCCACGTCGCGTGCGCGGCCGGCATCGCCTTCGCGATCTCGGCGTCGATGCCGCGAACGATGACCTCGGTGAAGTCCATGAGGTCGTCGTAGGTCGCGTACGCTTGGTAATACTCGAGCATCGTGAACTCGGGGTTGTGCCGCGTGCTGATGCCCTCGTTCCGGTAACAGCGCCCGATCTCGTAGACGCGCTCGAGCCCGCCCACGACGAGCCGCTTCAAATAAAGCTCCGGCGCGATGCGCAGGAACAGGTTCATATCGAGCGCGTTGTGGTGCGTGTGGAAGGGCTTGGCGGCCGCGCCGCCGATGAGCGTGTGCAGCGTCGGCGTCTCGACCTCGAGAAAGCCGGCCGTGTCGAGGAGGCCGCTGAGAGCGCGCACGATGTGGCTCCGCGCGCGGAACACGTCGGCGACGGTCGGGTTCGCGACGAGATCGACGTAGCGTTGGCGGTAGCGCGTCTCGACGTCAGTGAGGCCGTGCCACTTCTCCGGGAGCGGGCGGATCGCCTTCGTGAGCAGGCGAATGTGTGTGGGCTCGATCGAGAGCTCGCCGCGCTTGCTCGCGCTCAGCGCGCCTTGCGCCTCCATGATGTCGCCGACGTCGAGGTCGTCGAGGCGCGTGTACTCTGCACCCATCGCCGCCTCGCTCAACAAGAGCTGGAGCTCGCCGGTGCGATCGCGCAGGCGAATGAAGGATAGTCCACCCGTCGAACGGAGGGCGATGATGCGGCCGCGCACGTGAAAAACGGCACCACCCGCGAGCTCGCGCACCTTGTCCTCGGCGTACTTGCCGTCGGCCGAGCGGGCGTCATTGGCGCGCGCGCGGAGAGCGTCGAGGTCGAGAGTGATGGCGCCGGGGGTCTTCGGCTTTACGTCGTTCGCGAACGGGTTCTCACCGCGCTCGCGAACGCGCTTGGCCTTCGCGCGTCGCGATTCGAGGATGGCTTCTTCCGCCGAGTGACCGGGGCCGGCATCGCGATGTGCGTCGCGGTTGGTGTCGGGGACGTGGCTCGTGCGATCGGGCATGGACGGTGGCCCGATTTAGCCTTCCCGTCCCTGCCCGTAAAGGCAGACGTCCGATTGTCGCCTTTCTTTACCGCTTTGCTCTTCGAGACCTACTTGCAGGCCGAGGGATCGGAGACCTTGCAGACGCCGCCCTTGCAGTCGGCGAACTCGTCGCAGACCGCGGCGCGCGAGTCGCTCGTGCAGGCTGCGCCGTCGGCGATGAGCGTCGGGCATGTGCCGTCGGTGCCGTCCTGCGCGATGTTGCAGCTGCCCGTATCGCAGACCGTGAAGGAGGTGCACGGCTCGCCGCCCTTGGCGTTCGGCCGCTTGCCGCACACGTGCGTGGTCGGGTTGCATCCGAGCTGCGCCTGGCACTCCGCGCTCGACGTGCAGGCCGCGCCGTCGCCGACGCGCGCCTTGCAGACCTTGGCGACGCACGCGAGGTCGGGTTGCTGGCAGTCGCTGGTCGACGAGCACGTTGCGCCGGCGCCGCCGGGCGCGACGCACTTGAGCGTCTTGAAGTCGCAGCTGAGGCCGCTCTTGCAGCCGGTGCCCGAAGCGCCGCACGCGCCCCCGACGTCGTTCTTCACGCCTGTCGTGCACTTGCCCGCGGTGCCGGTCGTACCGCTTGGGATGCACGTCGTGTCCGGGGCGCACCGCGTTTCGCCGGTCAGATCGCAGTCGCCGCCCGCGGCGATGGTCGCCGCGCACACGCCGCAGTCGGCGGTTTCCGACGAGGTGCCCGCGTCGGTCGTCGTCGTCGTCGTGGACTTCTTGCAGTAGGAGCTCTTGCACTGCGACGAGTCGTCGCAGGCCGTGCCGTCGGTGAGCGTGCCCGCCGGAGTCTTGCACTCGTCAGGCGTCGAGCTGCCACCACAAGCCGTGGCGCTGAGTGCGGCGGCGCACTTGTCGAGGTACGAGGCCGTGATGCCGGTGCCAGGGGCCGCGAGCCCTTGCTGGCAGACGGTCCGGAAGCGCGCTTGGATCTGGCCGCGTCGCTCCGCGGACACGGTGCCGCTCTTGCACCGATCGCTGAAGGCAGCGCTGAAGTAGTTGTCGCAGGCCGCGTCAGTCGACGAGGCCGACGAGGAGCAACCGCCGGTCAAGGCGAGGAAACCGAGGGCAACGCTGGTGAGAAGCGCGAACGACGTGGTCTTCAAAGTAAAGTGATTCATGTTTTTAAGTTCTCCCAACCGCGAGCGTAGAACAACCGTCACGCGAAGGCACGATTCGCGCGGCTAGCCGTTTACCCGGCCGTGACGCCGAGCGTCACTTGCAGCTATTGGGATCGTCGAGAACGCACTTGCCGTCGCGGCACGTCGCGTAGTCGTTGCAAACACGCGTCGGTGACGTGCCGAGCTCGCACGCCTCGCCATCGGCGACGACGGTCGGGCAGGTCAGCGACGCCGGGCACGCGATGCCGCGTGGCTCGCATATGGAGGACGCGGTGCACGCGGCGCCGGGCTTCACGAACTCGAGCTTCACGCACGTCTGGCTCGCTTCGTCGCAGCGCAGCGTGCGCGCGCACTCGTTCGACGAGCAGGCGCCGCCCTCGGCAACGCGGACGTCGCACTTGTTGGCGACGCACGCGAGCGGTGGCTCGCACTCGAAGCTGCCGAGGCACTGTTCACCCGAGGGCTTCAGAGCCGCGCACTTTCGCGTGAGGTTGTCGCAGAGGAGCCCGTCCTTGCAGGTGGACGTCTGGTTGCCGCACGGACCTCCGACGTCGGAGACGGCTACCTTCAGGCATTTTCCGCTCAGGCACTGGTAGCCGGCAACGCACTTGTCGGAGGTGCCGTTGCACACGGCGTTCTCCGCGATCGTGGCCGTGCAAGTGCCGCATGCGTCACGCTGGTTCGTGGTGCCCTCGGGCGTCGTGACCTGGGTCTGGCCGATCTTGCAGTAGCCACTCTTGCACTGCGCGTTGGCGCCGCAGCCTGCGCCGTCGGCCCGCGTGCCGGGCTTGCTCTCGCACTCGGCCGGCGTTGCGAACGCGGTATCGCAGGACGCCGCGTGCTTCTCGAGCGCGGCCGCGCACGCTTCGACGTCGGCGGGCGTCGTCGCGACGCCGGAGGCGGAGAGCTCACGCTTGCACGCGCCGTTGCTGCGCGCGACGACGTTCGACTCGACCGTCTCCGAGGGGAACTTGCTGCAGTCGGTGCGGGTCGCGCGGACGAGGCGCTCGCACGCCGCCGTCGCTGCGTCGGTGCTCGAGGAGCTGCACGCGCTGATGGCTACAGCGCTGCCGAACAACGCGAAAACGAGACGAGACCCAAGAGCGAAAGCGCGTTTCATCGATTCCTCCGAAGGGGGCGGAGGTTAGAGTGAATGGCCGCGCTTCGTCCACGTCGAACGCCGCCACGCAACCTGCCGCACCCGCCACGGAGGCCCCATGTCACTTCGCTCGTTTGCTCCACTCCTCGTCGTTGCCGCCGTCCCCTTTGCGTTCGCGGCGACCTCGTCGGAGGGGCTTGGCTTCGCGTCGCCCAACGCCTCGGCATCGGCGTCGGGCTCGTCGTGGCCGCGCCCGCCCACGTCGGGCTCGGGCTCGAGCTACGCAAATTACCCGAAGCCGCGCCCTTCGAGCTCGGCGTCCGGCGGCTATGCGAACTACCCGAAGCCGAACCCGTCAGGCTCGTCGTCGGGCATGCCGAAAAAGTAATCCGGACTACGCGTCGGCGGACTCTTCGACCGCGCCGCCCTTTTTCAGATCGCCGCCGGCGGCGGCGAGCAGGTAGGCCTCGATGAAGGCATCGAGGTCGCCGTCGAGGACGGAGTCGACGTTGCTCTCTTCGTAGCCGGAGCGCGCGTCCTTCACGAGCCGGTACGGCTGAAGGACGTAGTTGCGGATCTGGCTACCGAAATTGATGGCGCTCTTCGAGGCTTGGTAGACGGAGTTTTCGGCCTCGCGGCGCTGCATCTCGAGCTCGAAGAGCTTGGCCTTCAGGACCTTCCACGCCATCGCGCGGTTTTGGTGCTGGCTGCGCTCGGCGCGGCACACGATGTTGAGGCCCGTGGGGATGTGGCGAAGGCGGACTGCGGTCTCGACCTTGTTGACGTTCTGCCCGCCCGGCCCGCCCGACCGGGCGTAGCTCCATTCG
>CAXSGV010000266.1:0-9397 GCA_964236615.1 uncultured Polyangiaceae bacterium | reverse complement strand
ATCGCGCGAGCTACCGCCCGGCCAATGGCCTCCCCGACGGTCTGCCCACGGACATCGTCTCGATGCACGGCTACGGCCTCGCGGGCAAGGCGCCGAGCGAATCCGGCTACACCTTCCAGGGCGGCACCTTCGCCGACGGCGTGAACGAGTTCCTCGCCGCGAAGTTCGCCGACGGCGCGTCGGCCATTGGCAGCGCGCCGGTCTGGTACAGCGAGGTCGGTTACGACACTCTGCAGCTGGGCGGCGCCGATCCACTCGTACGCCAACGCGACGCGCTCACGTCGGCGTTCACGACGCTGCGCGCGCACCCCGAGGTCACGGCGGCGTTCTGGTACTCGTACCGCGACGACGAGCCGGGTGGCTCCGAGAAGAACGGTCTCCGCTCGAGCTCGACTGCGAGCTTCGCGGCGCACCCCGCGTACGCCGCCTACCAAGCGCAGTCGGTGCTCGCCGGTGATGCGGTCGCTCCAGGCGGCGCGCTCGCACCGCTCGCGACGACGACCTTTGCCTCCGGTGCGAGCGTCGAGCTCCGCGGCTGGGCCATCGACGCCGACGGCCAACCGCCGAAGATCGATGTGGCGATCGACGGCCGCGTCATCGCCACGGTCGTCGACGGCGCCACGCCGTTCGCGGGCGCGTGCACCATCGCGTCGAGCGTGCGCTGCCCCGCAGTCGGCTTCGCGGTGACAGTGACGCTGCCGACCGTCGCGGGCAACCACGAGCTCGCGGCCCGAGCCACCGACGCGACGGGTCACGCGCGCGTGCTCGGCCGCATCACGCTGAAGGTCGAGAAGCGCTGACGTCTACTGACGCACGAACACGAACGGGATCTGCACCGTCTTCACTTCGCCGGGCGGGGGGAAGGTCCACTTGCTGACCTGTTGCTCGATGCACTTGGCGACAGCAGGATCGTCGCTGGCCGACGTCACGTTCTGAACGCTACCGCCCGGGGCGATCGTGAGCGTCGTCGTGACCTTCGTGGTGGGCGAGGTGCTCGTGCTGCGGTCGAGGCACGTGCGCTTCACGCCGGCCTTGCGGCTGTTGATCACGCGCTCGATCGCGGCTTGATCGAAGGTGCCGCCACCCGAGCCACCCGACGGTCCACTCGGTCCGCCCACGTCGATCGGGAGCGGCACGACCTGGTTCTGTGCTGGTCGTTGCGCGGCCAAATCGGCCGTCGCCTTGCGCGCGTTCTCGAGGCTCGTGGCGTTCTTCATCGTCGTTTCGACCTTTGCGCCGAACGTCGCTCGCTCCTCGGCCATCTTCTTCTGCAGATCGTGGAGGAGGCCTGCGGTCACCGTGGCCTCCATGCCGTTCTCGTCGGCCTGCCGCTTCAAGGCCTTCACGTCGGCGAGGGCGGCTTCGAGAGCATCCGCGTCCTTCCGAGCTTGCACCGCGCGGTCGCTACTTTGCTTGGCGTAGACGATCGAGCCACCCACGACGAGGAACAAGACGAGCGACACGAGTGAGACAAACACGAGCCGCACCTTTCGCTCCTCGCTCGCGCTCTTTCGCAAGAACGTGCGTCCGGTATCGGTGAGCGCGCTGCTCTCGCGTCGCCACAGCTCGAGGGCGGCGGCGAGGCGACCCTTACGCCAAAGCTCGGCCGCGTCCTTGGTGGTCTGCCAGCGCGTGGCGTCACGTTCGAGCTGCGCGAGGAGAAGGCGATCGTCACGCGCGCTCTCGACCCAGCCTCGCAAGAGGGGCCACTCGCGGAGAACGGCGTCGTGCGCCATGGTCACGCCCGCGCGCTCATCGACGACCAAGTGAGCTGCGGTGAGCGCAGCGAGCGCGTCCTTGGCAGGCTCTCCGAAGCGCTCGACGAGCAGCTTTTGCTTCACGTGGGCGCGCGTCCCCTCGGGTGTCGTCAGCGCAAGCAGCAGCTCACGGAGCTTCTCGTGCGGCATGCCGAGCGCTTCGATGGTCGCGTTCGCGTGCTTCTCGAGCGCACCGCCCATGCCGCCTTCCTTCTCGAATGCGGCGCGGGTGATGGTCTTCTTTTTCTTGTCACGCGCCGCCCACAGACGCGACAGCCCGAACTGAGCGAGCGGCATCGCGGACTCGCGCTCGCGCAGCTCCGCGAGGACCTCGCGCCGAAGCTCTTCGTCCTCGAAGGCGTAACCGTAGGCCTCGAGCGACTGATCGAGAACCTCTTCCCAGCTCGCGCTCGAGAGCGGCCCCAACGGCTGGACCGCTCGCGAGAGCGCGCGTGAAAAATGGGGATCGAGAGCGAGGATCTCGTCCAGTAAATCGCGTCGTGCAGTGACGATCACGCGCACGCCGGCGGACGCATCGGCCAGTCGGGCGAGAAGATCGAGCGCCTCGAGCCGCGCCTTGTCGGCGGCGCCCCCAACCTCGTGCAGCGTGACGAGCTCGTCGAGCTGATCGACGAGGATGAGGATGCCTTCGCCCGTCGCATCGACATCGTCGGCGAGCTGCTGCGCGATGGTGGCCGGGTGCGGGGCGAGCTCTGCGCCGATCAACTTCGTGAGCGCCGCGCGTAAGCCGGCCATCAGATCGCTCTCGGGCGTGATGGCAACGCTGCGGTATTTCGTAGGCCATCCTTCGAGCGCGCCCTCTTCGATGGCGGGGATGACGCCGGCGCGCACGAGGCTGCTCATGCCGGTACCGGAGAGGCCTACGACCCCCACGAGCCCGCGCGTGCGTGCGAGCTCGATCATGCCGCCGATCTCTGCCGAGCGACCGAAGAACACGTCGCGGTCTTTGGCGACGTACGGCGCCAGCCCCGGAAAAGGGCCGCGGTCCTCCTCCGGTAACGTGCGCTCGCGACCGGCGAGCGCGCTTCGAATGCGCTCCAAGCTGCGGCGGACGGCGACGGCCGCGCGCGGTCGCGCCTCGCGCGTCGCCGACACGAGCGAGTCGACGAGCTTCGCGAGGTCGGCCGGTGCGAGCGGCGCGACATCGGCGACGGGCGTGGCCGGCGCGTCGCCGATGAGCACCTTCGCGTCGACGCCCTCGCCGCCGCCGTGCTTTCGCGTCGCCACCGCGGGCACGTCGCCGGCGAGGCATTGGTAGAGGGTCGCGCCGAGCGAATAGAGATCGCTGGCGGCCGTCGGCTGCGCGGTGGTCCGCAGGCAAACCGGGTCGGCGTACCCGATCGTCCCCGTGATCGGCGCTGCGTTGGCGTTGCCTTTGAGGAGGGAGTCTGCCTTGGCGCCGATCGACTCGGGCGAAACCTCGTCGAGCGCGAGCCCGCTGCGCCGCCGCTCGCTCTCGGTGCCCACGTCGGCGCTGCCCGCGGACGCCGCGAGTCCGAAGTTGATCAACTTGTGTGTGCCGTCCGTGAACATGATGTTCGACGGCTTCACGTTGCAGTGGACGATGCCTGCCTCGTGCGCAGCCGCGAGCGCCGACGCGATGTTGATTCCGATCTCGACCGCGAGGGCCACGCGACGCGCGTCGCCTACGGGCAGCTCCTCGAGCTGACGGTCGACGCTGATGCCTTCGGCGAATTCCATCACGAGGCCCATGAGCCCCCGCTTCGGGTCGGTCGCGAGCGTATGGAAGCGAATGACGTTCGGGTGTTGCACGCGGCACAGCGATCGCGCCTCGTCGACGACGCGCGCTTGCCACCCGTCGGGGGGGTCGCCGTTCGTCTTGGCGATGTCGAAGACCTTGACCGCGACGCTCCGGAGGCGCAGCCCCGCGTGCTCTTCGAACGCCTTGAACACAGGCGCGGTGCCGGACTTGTCGAGAAGCTCCTTGCAGCGGTACGGGCCCAGTCGTCGCGTGTCCTCGGGGGCGGCCAGGAAATCGCGGATGGCGGGGCTGAAGGTCGACATGCCGCGACGCTAGGGCAGGCCGCCAGACGTGTCCATGCCGCTCCGGCCGCTGGAAAAAGCGCTTCCGGTGAGCTGATTTGAGACGGCATGATCGAAATGCTGCGACTTTTCGGGGCGGGCGCGCTCCTCTCGGCCATGGGCTCTCTCGCGCGCTTCGCGGTCGTCGTCATCACCCTCGTGGGGGCGCTGCTCGCCTTCTCGGCTTCGGCCCGCGCGGAGGACGCAGGCACCTGCTTTCCCAAATGCAGAAGCGGGTACGTCTGCTCGAACGAGAACAAGTGCGTCAGTGAGTGCAACCCACCGTGCTCGTCCGGCGAGAGGTGCAAGGCCGGTCAGTGCGCGGTCGATCGCAACAGCGACGTCGAGGCGGATGCGCCCGTCAGCTCCGAGCCGAAGAAGATCGAAATGGTGTGGGCCGGCGGCGTCGGGGTGCACGTCTCGAAGGTCACGGCGCCCGTACTGTTGACCTCCTTCTCCGCGGCCTTCGGCGGCCGCCACGCCTTCCTCGCGGGTGTGCAGGGCGGTCTCGCGTTTTTCGACAACTTCGTCGGTGGTAGCGACACGGTCGGCGAGGTCGGATTGAACGTTGGTTACCGCGGCATCTTCACCCGCGGCGAGGTCGGCGTCGGCATGCTCGTGCTCGTACAGCCCCAGGTCTGGTTCGCAGGCGACGCGTTGTTCGGGCTCGGCGGCGCGGTCGGCGGCGTCATCACGTACAAGCGACTCGTCATCGAAGTGCCTTTTGCGGTCAGCCGCGTCGCCACCTTCAAGAACCACTTGAGCACGAGCCACAAGGCCGTCGTCGTCACCCCGTCGGTGCTCGTCGGCATTTCGTTCTAGTCGCCGATTTACGCCATTTCCGCCTCGGCAAGCTCGCGGCGCAACGTCGCGACGAGCTCCGCGGCCGGCATCGCGCGTGACAGCGGCGCGCCCTGGCCAGCCCATTGGGCGCCAAAGCCGGATTCCCCATTTGCCTTAGCCGCCGCATGGAGTGTTTTGGCCACGTCGTAGGCAATCGGATAATCGGGAATGTCCTGAGGGGAGACGTCTCTGCCCAAGGTCGTGAAGCGATTCGACAAGCAGCGAGCGGGTCGGCCCGAGAGTACGCGCGTCACCTGCGTGTGCTCGGCGGCGTCGCTCTTCAACGCCGCGCGGTAGCCAGCGTCGGCTTGCGATTCGTCGCACGCGATGAACGCGGTGCCGAGCTGCGCCGCGCTCGCACCGAGACGCAGCACCGCGGCGATCCCCGCGCCGTCCATGATTCCACCCGCGGCGATGATGGGCAGGTCGATGTGGCGCACCAAGAGTCGCGTCAGGGCGAACGTGCCGAGCTGATCGTCACCGGCGTCTGGATCGAAGACGCCGCGATGGCCGCCGGCTTCATGACCCTGCGCGATGATCGCGTGGACTCCCGCCGACGCGAGCGTGCGCGCTTCGGCCAGGTTGGTGGCCGAGCCGAGCAGAACGATGCCGGCATCGCGTAGCGCGCGCACGCGGTCGCCGGGTGGCAGGCCAAAGTGAAAGCTGATGACCTTCGGCCGCTCGGCGAGCAGCAGCGCGAGCATGTCGTCGTCCTCGACGAAGCTGCGGTAGATCTCCTTCAAGCTGGTGGGGACCGTGGCGCCGAAGCGTGTCAGCTCGGGGCGTAAGCGCTCGATCCACCGCGACTCGCGCGTGGGATCGGCGCGGGCGGGCCTGTGGCAAAAGACGTTCACGTGAAGCGAGCGCGGCGACCGTTCACGAAAGGCCGCGATCATCGCGCGCGCCTGCGCCGCGTTCGACGCGCCGAGACCCAGCGAGCCAAGCGCGCCCGCGTTCGAAACGGCCGCGGCCATTTCCGGCGTCGACACGCCCGCCATGGGTGCTTGCACGATGGGCGTATCGATGACGAACAGCTCGAGCAGCGTGGAAGTAGAAGTCATCGTCGGTTCTCTCGTCGTCGTCGTGGGGCTTGCCGTTCGAAAAGTGGAAGCTAGAGTGAGCGTCGCCATGTTCACGCTGTCGTTCAACTAAAGATCCGCCGATCGAGTCAGCTCGAGGCTCAGGGCTCGCCCTACCGCCTCGCACTCGTATCGAGATCCGCGCTCCCGGTCGCCGCCTGATACAGCGGCGCCGGAGCGCCTCGCATCGCGTCCGCACGCCATTTTTTTTCGGCGCGCCAGCGCGGTCCACGAACGCCGGTGTTGGAGAACGGACCCCTATGTTGAAGTTCAGCTCGAAAGCGATTTCGGAGCATGCAGAAGTGCCTCTCGCGGATGAGGGGCGGTTGGAGAAGCTCGTGCTCCATTGGAGCGAGCGTGGCGCGAAGCACGCGGTCGACGCCGCACGAGACAGCGCAAGCTACGTCGTGTCGGTGGGGGCCGAGCGCGATCCGCTCGTTCGCGCCGCACAGCTCGCGGAGATCGTGGCGCTGGTGGAGAGCCAGGGTGGTCACGTCGTGGGGCAGGAGATCTGCCACCTCGCCGACCCCGATCCCCGCACGCTCCTTGGCAAGGGAACGGCAGAAGACATGGCCTCACGGGCGCGAGGCTGTGGCGCCACGATGCTCGTGCTCGACGCGGACCTTTCACCCTCGCAAGCGCGGAACCTCGAAGACGCTGCGGGTATCCCGGTTTGCGATCGCGAGGCGGTCATTCTCAATGTCTTTCTCCGTCATGCGCGAACGCGTCGGGCGAAGATCCAAGTCGAGATCGCTCAGCTCGAATACCTGCGCCCCCGCATCCGCGGCGTCGGCCTCGACATGGATCAACAGACGGGCGGCATGGCGCGCGCGCGTGGTCCGGGCGAAACGGCTTCCGAGCTCATGGCGCGCAAGCTCGACAGCCGGCTCGAGGAGCTTCAGAAGGCGCTCCGAAAGATCGAGACGTCGGGCAGAACGCAACGACGCCAGCGTGACACGTGCAAGCGGCTGGTTCTCGTCGGCTACACGAACGCGGGCAAGACCTCGCTGATGAACGCGCTCACCGCGGCCGAGCTGTCGGCGCGCGACATGCCGTTCGAGACTCTCGATACGACGTCGCGCTGCCTCACGCGGCATGGCGGTGAGGTGCTCCTTAGCGACACGGTCGGCTTCATCCGAAGGTTGCCGGAGCGACTGCTCGCGAGCTTCGAGTCGACACTCGACGAGATCACCCGTGCCTCGCTGCTCGTGATCGTCGTCGACACGGCCGACTACGAACGCGATCTGCAGCTGTCGACGACGGTGCAGCTCATCGAAAAAATCGGCGCGAAGAAGGTGCCGCGCTTCTACGTCTTCAACAAGGCCGACCGCCTCGTGACGATTCCGGAGCGCGAGCAGCTCGCACGCGTGACCGAAGGGCATCCCTTTGCGTTGCTCAGCGCGCACGATCCGCAGGCGGTCGCTGCGCTCGAGGAGGCGCTCCTCGAAGCGGTTCACACAGAAGACGAGGAGCTCACCACGTTCGTGCCGTACGCGGCCAAGGAGGTCTTCGCGCTCGTCTACGGCAAGTGCCAGGTGCTTGCCAGCGTCGCGGCGAACGACGGTCTGACGCTCCGCATCCACGGGCCCGTCGCCGTCATCACGCGAATCCGAAACCGTCTCGAGGAGGCGACAACATGAGAGCGCTCATCGAAGTATCCGCCGCAACCATCCACGCGCCGGGCGGTCGACCGCTGTTCGAGGGGCTCACGTTGAGCCTCTCGCGCGAGCGCGTCGCGCTCATTGGTCGAAACGGCGTCGGGAAGTCGACGCTGCTCGCGGTCCTCGCGGGGGCGGAAGATCCGTACAGCGGGCGCGTGCGGACGCGGACCAAGCCGCACCTCGTTCCGCAGGCGAACGCCCACACGGAGGCGCTCAGTGAAGGCGAGCTCCGGAAGCTCGCGTTGCTCGAGGCCAAGTCGTCCGGCGCCGAAATCCTTCTGCTCGACGAGCCGAGCCAGGACCTCGACGACGCCGGCGTCCTTTGGCTGCGGGGGTGGTTGCGCGAGTGGTCCGGTTGCCTCGTGGTCGCGTCACACGATCGGCGGCTGCTCGCGGACTTTCAGCACTTCTTCATCGCGAGCGATTCGGGCTGTCGTTACTTCTGCGGAAACCTCGACGACCTCGACGCCGAGGTCGAGCGCGAGCACCAAGCCACGGAGGAACGCTACGCGCGAAACCTCCATCGGCTCGCGGAGCACGAGCAGCACACGGCCCACGTCGCGCGGCGCAAAGCGCGGAAAAAGCGTTACGGGCGATGCCGCGAGCTCGATCGGGCGACGTCACGCGCGCGGCTCAACGCGAAGGCAAGCGAGGCGCAGGTGAGTCATGGGCGGTTGGGGAAGCTGCGCGAGGCGCGGCTCGAATCGTTACGGCAATGGAGCAAGTCGACGCGGCGTGCGCTCGCCGTGACCCTGTCGCTCGAGCTTCCGGTGCCCACGCTGCCGGGCGACGCAAAGGAGGTGCTCGTCGTGCACCACGTCTCCGCGAACGTCGCGGGTCGCTCTCTGTTCGCGCCGCTCCACCTCGCTCTGGGGCGGCAACGTGTTGCCCTGGTCGGCGCGAACGGGGCAGGGAAGACGACGCTGCTCGACATTCTCTCCGGCCAGCGTGACCTCTCGCGCATCGGCGTCATCGAACAGGGCGGAGCAAATTGGATGCTCGAGGAGTCGCTCCTCGCATGCTTGAGCACGACCGCGTCCGCGCCTTCCCAGGAGGATCTCGCCGCGCTCCTCGTGGCTCACAAATTTCCGCTCGCGCTCGCCGAGCGTCCCTTGCGCTCGCTGAGCCCCGGCGAGCGTGCTCGCGCCGCGCTCATCTGCCTCTTTCGATGCTCCCCCGCTGTCGAGCTGCTCCTCCTCGACGAGCCGACCTACAGTCTGGATCTCACGGGGCAGCGCGCGATGACGAACGCTCTCCGCGCCTGGCCCGGCGGTCTCGTCGTCGCAAGCCACGACCGCGCGTTCTTGTCGGCGATCGGCACCGACACGCTCCTCGATCTCAGCGCCGATCTCAGCGCAGGATCTGCGAGTTGACGATCGAGGCCGGCCCCTTCGCGATGACGAAGAACCCGGGAAGATCCTGGGTCTCGAAGGTGCCGCGCGGGTTGTTGCGCGTGATCGAGTCGGTGATGGTGATCGACCCGGTCTTGTTGTTGCTGACGAAGAAGATCGCGCTGCCGCCCTCGTTGGCTTTGTCGTTCTCGATGAGGCTGCTCGTAACGTTCATGACGATCTCGTTGCCGTCGTTGTAGATCGCGCCGCCGTTGCCGCCTTGGCCGTCGTTGGCGCCGTGGCCCACCGCCGTGTTCTCGGAGAGGAGCGAGTTGAGGATGTTCCAAGAGACACCGATGCTGCTGAGCGCGCCGCCATTCGCGCACGCGTTGCCGAGCCCCGCCTTACCGCCGAAGGTGCTGTTCACGATCCAGACTGGGCGCAGAGGGCCGGCGCCCGGCGCGACGAGGTAGTCGAGCTTGCGGATCGCGCCGCCGCCGACGTCGGAGCCGAGGTCCTCGCACGCGTTGTGGAAGAAGCGCGCGTTGACGACCTTGAGGCTTCCGCCTTGCGCGTAGATCGCCCCGCCGCCGCCCGCGTTGGACGCGCCGTCGGGGATGGCCTTCGCGCTGCCGTCGACGACGGTGATGTTTTGAACGACG